>JAYUVX010000446.1:0-8884 GCA_043753855.1 Myxococcales bacterium
TCGGCGTCGCTGATCTTGCCATCACGCTGACCGATGTCCCGGATCCTGTGAATACGTCCTCGCCGCTGACCTACACTGCCGTCGTTATCAACGCCGGCCCGCAGGCCGCGAACGCCATGTCCACCACCTTCGGCGTTCCCGGTGGCGCGACGTTCGGTAGCGCGATGGGCGCGGGGTGGGCGTGCGCATTCACGGCGCCGCTCGTCACCTGCACAAGCCCGTCGCTCGCGAAAGGTGCCTCGGGGACGATCACGATCGTCGTCACCGCGCCCGCGGCAGGCGGCGCGATCTCGGCGACCGCCAAGGTCACCTCGATGACGGCGGATTCCAGCAACCTCAACAACTCGTCGACCACGATGACGACGGTCCAGGTCGGCGGCGGTGACACCGACGGTGATGGCACGCCGAACCTCACGGACCTCGATGACGACGACGACGGCATGGCGCAGGTGTGCGCCGACGCGAACAACGACAACGTGTGCGACGCGATCGGCATCGAGTTCGAACCACCTCGATCTCGACAGCGATAGCGATAGCGATAGCGACGGCATACTCGATATCGTCGAGATCGCGCGCGCGCCCTCACGGACCTCGACCGCAACGGCCGGCTCGACTGCCCCGGCGGCACGGGCAGTAACGGTCTGTGCGATGCGGTCGAGACCGTCGCCGATAGCGGCATCGTCGAATGGAACAATGATGGTATGGGCCCCGACAACGCGCTCGACAGCGACGCGGATGGGCTGCCCGACTTCCTCGACATCGACGCCGACAACGACGGAATCCTCGATCTCGACGAGGGCAACTCGGCGTGCGCGGACACGTCTCCGGTGGACGGCCGGTGCGATGGTGGCGACGCCGATGGCGACGGCGTGGTCGATGCGCGCGACGGCGCCAATGGTCTCGGCGTCGCGAACTACCCCGCGCGCCCCGACACCGACAACGACCTGACGGCCGACTGGCGCGACCGCGACGCCGATGGTGACGGGATCAGCGACCTCGTCGAAGGCATCTCGGCCTGCGCCGATGCCGTCGCCCCGATGGGCGCGTGCAAACCATCTGCGCCGTGCCGATCTGCGTGTCGAGCAGGTCACCGCGGCGACCGTTGTGCGTTGTTAGCGCGTCGCGCAGCACTCGGCTGCCGCGCACGCGATCGCGGATCGTCGCGAACAACTCGGTTACGGATCTGCACGCGTGCCGCGACCGGCAGTCTGCGTCGCGCGGCGGCGCGGTCAGACCCACCCGCTGCCGTCGAACGACTAGTGCTTCACGCCGCGCCGGTCGAGGTTCTGACGACCCAGGTCATCGCCGCCTGCACATGCCTTGCGATAGAATTCGACGGCGCGCGCCTCATCGCGTGTTCCGCCGCGGCCTTGACCGTGCATCACGGCGAGGTTGGTGCAACCCGGCGCGTTGCCGCCGGTGCAGCCGCGCTCGTAGAGAGTGCGGGCGCGGCGCTCATCCTGGGCGAGGCCGTCGCGGCCGGTCTCGTACATCATCGCGAGGTTCACGCACGACAGCGCCTCGTCGGCGTCGCACGCGCGCTGGTAGAGCACGACGCTCTTTGCCTCGTCCTTGGCAACGCCGAGACCTTCTCCGTACATCGCAGCGAGGTTCGTGCAACCGGGTGCGTGCCCGCCATCGCACGCGCGCTCGAACAGAGCGACCGCTGTTTTCGCGTCCTCGGGCGTCGGGGCGTGTCCCGTCGGTCGCGTCGGATCCGACGTATCCGATGCCGCCCCGAGCAGGTTGATCCCGAGATTGCTGCACGCGACGAGAACGCCGTGATCGCAGCTGTCCCTATAGAGCTGTCGGGCCTTCGCGCGATCGAGGTCGATGCCACGTCCGCTCTCGTATGAGCGAGCGAGGTCGTTGCAGGCTTGCCAGTCGTCCTGCTCACACGCGAGCGTCTCGCAAGCCGTCGAGCGTCGGAGGTCTGGCGCACCCAGCGTGCCATCGCGGATCACGCTGGCAAGAAATCGGCAGCCCATCATCAGCCCATCATCAGCCCATCATCACCCCATCATCACCCCATCTCGGCACGCTTGCTCGAACAACGGGACCGCTTTGGCGCGGTCCTGCGGGACGCCCGTGCCGGTCGAGTACATCGCGCCGAGGTTGGCGCAGCCGTGCATCTCCTTGAGGTCGCACGCTCGCTTTGCGATCTCGAACCCGCGCGCTGCGTCCTGCTTCACCCCGGATCCGTTCTGGTATGCGATCGCGAGCCCGTCACACGCAGCGCCGATGCCAGCCTCACATGCCCGCGTGTTGAGCTCCGCCGATCGAACCGGATCCTTCGCGACGCCGTTACCGACCGAGTACATCAGCGCGAGGCTCTTGCAGCCCTCGGATTCCTTGGCGTCGCATGCCTTGCGATACAGCGCGACGGCGCGAACGTAGTCCCGGGTGACGCCAGTTCCCGTCTCACACTGGTTCCCGACCTCGTTGCACGCAAGCCCGTCACCTCGATCACACGCGGCTTGATCGAGCACCTTGGAATCGCGCCGTTGGGCGATCGTCGTCACCGGTCCGGGCGGAACACATAGCTTCGGAGCGGCGGGTTGCGCGAACGGTGCCGGGCTGGAACCGAGCTTGACGGAGGCGGCAGTCGCCCACGTGTCGAGATCGTTTGATGCAGCGCGTGCACTCGTGTCGAAGCCGCAGGAACCGGTCCGGGTAGGAACCGGTACGGGGGCGCGCGATGTTAATCCCCGGTCAGACGCGCGTGGTTTCGGATCTTCGCGACACGGACGATCTCGTCCGGCGTCACCTGCCTGTGTACATCCACGAAAGGACGATGCACCTGCCGCTTCCGCAGCTCCAAGGAGGTCGGTCCCCGAGGATCTCCGCATGTTCTTCTTCGACGGTTTGTGGGTATCGATGACCGTGACACTCGGCCAGGACGCTCCGCTGCGACAAGTGAAGGGCAGGATTCCCGACCGGTATCCGGGGCGGGCAATGCGGATGCGGCTGTGCGAGACGGGCGCGCGACGATGTTCGATCAGACGCATGAATACCAAGGCGCGACGCGGCGCACGGGCTACCGGGTCGGCAAGATGACCGGCAGCTCGCCGTGATCGCCCTCGTGGTGTGGCTCCTCGCGCGGTCGCAAGCCTGCGTGAGTGACACAGCTGCAACGCAGTCCCGGCGAATGCGGCGCGGAACCTTCAGAGCGCCGGCACCTGCGCGCTGGCGGTCGGCTGGGATAGCGGCCCGTCCCCGATCGTGTTCGCCTCGCGGACTGAACTGCCTCCCAGCGCAATCCGAGTGTGTCGAAGTCGTGATGGCGAGATTGCGGTGGACGACCACGACGTTTCGCGCGCGGAATGCCAAACTGCCGCGCGATGGCGCGCTTGCTCGTCGCGACCGTACCACTGACCGGTCACGTTCAACCGATGCTGCTCGTCGTGCGCGAGCTCGTTGCGCGCGGTCATGTCGTGCAGTGGTACGCGAGCTCGAAGTTCGCCCCTATGATCCAGCGTGCGGGCGCGACGCACGTACCGATGCACGCCTCGATCGACTGGGACGACGCCGATGTCGAAGCGGCGCTGCCGGTGTTGCATCGCAAGCGCGGCCTCGCACGCATCAAGGCGCAGCTCGACGCGATGTTCATCGCCCCGATGGTGCAGGAGCTGCGCGACCTCGAGGCGGTGACCACGGGGTTCGCACCCGACGTCGTGATCGCAGACCAGGCGCATCTCGGCGCCGCGTTGTTGCATGAGACGCGCGGCGTACCGTGGGCGGGCCTCGGGATCAGCGCGCTGGTGATCCCGAGCATCGACGTCGCACCGTTCGGTTCGGCGCAGCCGCCGGCGCGCAACCAGCGAGATCGCGCGCGCACGCGCCTGATCACGTGGCTCGTGCAAAACGTCATGTTCAAGCAGACCACGCGGCGCTACCAGCACGAGCGGGTCGCCGCAGGCCTGAGCGCAGGCGCGGGCACTTACTTCGACGTCATCTCGCCGCAGCTGTTCCTGCAGCCGACGATCCCGTCGTTCGAGTATCCGCGCTCGGATCTCCCACCGCAGGTCCACTTCATCGGTCCGCTCGTGCCGACAACGCCACCCGACCGCGGCGCACTGCCGCCCTGGTGGGGCGAGCTCGAGGCCGCGCACGAAGCGGGCCGGCCGATCGCGCTCGTGACGCAGGGCACGCTCGCGACCGATCCGCGCGAGCTGCTCGACCCGGCGCTGCGTGCGCTCGCACGCGAGGACCTGTTCGTCGTCGCGACCACCGGGCGCGCGTTCGACGGCGCGGTCCCTGCCAACGCGCGCGTGGCACCGTTCGTGCCCTACCACGCCTTGATGCCGTTGGTTTCGGTCGTGATCACGAACGGCGGCTATGGCGGGGTGCAGATGGCGCTCCGTCACGGCGTGCCGCTGATCGTCGCCGGCGGCAGCGAGGAGAAACCCGAGATCGCCGCGCGCGTCGCGTGGTGTGGCGCAGGAATCGATCTGCGCACCGGGCGACCCTCCGTTCGCATGCTGCGTCGCGCGGTGCGGCGGGTGCGTGAGCATCCTGCGTTTGCCGCTCGTGCGCGTGCGCTCGGCGAAGAGATGGCGCCCTACGACGCGACCGTGACCGCCGCGGAGCTGATCGAGCGCCTGGTGGCGGAGCGTGGACCGATCGTGCGCTCGGGTGCGATCCGAGCGCTCCTCGCTGCGCCTCAGAGCTGATCGCGGTACGCCCCCGACCGGATGGCCTCGGTCCACCCGCGGTGGGAGAGGTACCACTCGACCGTGCGGCGCAGCCCGGTCGTGAATTCGACCAGCGCGCGCCAGCCTAGCTCGCTCTCGAGCTTGGTCGGATCGATGGCGTAGCGGAAGTCGTGCCCGGGCCGGTCGGTCACCAGCTCGATCTGCGTACGGTACGAGATGCCGTCCGGGCGTGGCGCGAGCTCGTCGAGCAGGTCGCACAGCGCAGACACCACGTCGAGGTTCTTGCGTTCGGATCGAGCGCCCACGAGGTACGTCTGGCCGACGCGCCCGCGCGCGAGCACGGTGCGTAGCGCGGCGCAGTGGTCGGATACGAAGATCCAGTCACGCACGTTCTCACCGCGGCCGTAGACCGGGATCACGAGGCCAGAGAGTGCGTTGGTGATCGCGAGTGGGATCAGCTTCTCGGGGAACTGGTACGGCCCGTAGTTGTTGGAGCAGTTCGTGACGATCGCCGGGAGCTGGTACGTGTGGACATACGCGGCGACGAGGTGATCGCTCGCGGCCTTGGATGCCGAGTAGGGAGAGCGTGGCGCGTACGGCGTGGTCTCGACGAAGCTGCCGCTCGCGCCGAGCGCACCAAATACCTCGTCGGTCGACACGTGGACGAACCGAAACTGGTCGCGCATCGTCGGGTGCACCGTGAGGTAGTGCCGGGTCTCCTCGAGCAAGCGAAACGTGCCGACCACGTTGGTCGTGATGAAGTCGGCCGGTGCATCGATCGAACGATCGACATGACTCTCGGCAGCGAAGTGCACGATCGCGTGCGGGCGATGGGTGGCGAGGAGCTCGCGCACGGTAGCACCATCGGCGATGTCGACGCGAACGAACTGGAACCGGCGGTCGGTCCGAAGGTCAGCGAGCGAGTGCAGGTTGCCCGCGTAGGTCAGCTTGTCGAGAACGATCACCTCCGTGGCGGGCTCGGCGGCGAGGAGATCGCGGACGAAGTTGGCGCCGATGAAGCCGGCGCCCCCCGTGACGAGGAGGTTGCGCACGGTCACGCGAGGGACTCCGCGATCGTGCGGGCGAGCCCGGTGCGCCACGAGCGAATCGGCACGCCGAGCGCCTCGGCGCGGCTGGTGTCGAGGACGCTGTACGCGGGCCGCCGCGCGCGAGATGCTCGCTCGGCGCTCGTGATCGCGACCACTCGCTCACACGCGATCGGACGGATTGTACGAACGGTCTCGACGATCGCGGCCGCGAACCCGTGCCACGTGGTCGCGCCAGCGCCACAGACGTGGATGCACGCGGGGCGATCGCGGAGCACAGCGAGAGCGAGCAACGCGTCGGCGAGATCGTGCGCCCACGTCGGGCGACCGTGCTGTTCGACGACGACGCGCAGCTCGCGCTCGCGCGTGGCGAGCTCCATGATCGTTTGCACGAACCCCGGCCCCCATGCCGCGAAGAGCCACGACGTGCGCACCACGGTGCCGCCGGCGGCGCGTACACGGCGCTCGCCTTCGGCCTTACTGCGGCCGTACACGTTCACCGGGGCCGGCACGGTGTCCTCGGTGATCGACACCGTGCCGTCACCGCCGAACACGTAGTCGGTCGAAACATGCAGCAGAGGTATGCCGCGATCGGCGCACGCACGGGCGATGTGGCCCGCACCGTCCGCGTTGACAGCGAAGGCGCGCTCTGGTGCGGCCTCGGCCGCATCGACGCCGGTGAACGCCGCCGTGTTGATCACCACGTCGGGCGCGTGGTGCACGAGCGCATCAGCCACGGCGGTCGGATCGCAGATGTCGAGAGTGTGGTGAGGGAGAGCGACGATCGTCTGGTTCGTCGCCTGGCGCACGAGGCTGCGGCCGAGCTGGCCACGACTGCCAGTCACGAGCAGCTTCACGCGTGTGGCTCCGGCAGCTCGGCATCACGAAATCGCGGTGCCGCGGCATCGCGCGCGGACACGACCGGGGACCCCGTGAGCGGCCAGGCGATCGCGAGGTCTGGATCGTCCCAGCGGATCGTGCGCTCGTCGTCCGGGGCATACGCGGCGGTGACCTTGTAGGCGACGTCGGCGACCTCCGAGGTCGCGAGGAACCCGTGCGCGCAGCCCGGCGGCACCCAAAGCTGACGGTGATCCGTCGCCGACAGCAGCGTGCCGAACCAGGCGCCGAAGCTGGGCGAGTCGCGCCGTACATCCACGACCACGTCGAAGACCTCGCCGCGCGTGACCCATACGAGCTTGCCCTGCAGGCGTGTTCGCTGGTAGTGCAACCCGCGCAGCGTGCCGCGCACTGACGACGATAGGTTATCCTGTACGAAGCTGAGACCGACCGCGATGCCGGCGGCTTGGTAGCGTTTGCGATGGAAGGTCTCGGTGAACCACCCACGTGCATCGGTGAACACCGCGGGTTCAACGACCAGCGCACCGGGGATGGACGTCGCGTGCGTCTTCATGCGTTCCTCGCGTCGAGCATGGCGAGCAAGTAGCGACTGTAGTCGCTCGCGCCGTGCGCGAACGCGAGACGCTGGAGTTGTGCTCGGTCGATGAAGCCGAGCCGATAAGCGATCTCTTCGACGCAGCTGATCTTCAGGCCCTGGCGGCGCTCGACGACCGCAACGAAGTTCGCGGCCTCGAGGAGAGCCTCGTGCGTTCCGGTGTCGAGCCACGCATTGCCGCGAGACAGCACCTGCGCCTTCAGCCGGCCGCGAGCCAGATACGTGTTGTTGACATCGGTGATCTCGAGCTCGCCGCGCGCCGACGGCGTGAGCCCCTGCGCGATCTCGACGACCGTGTTGTCATAGATGTACAGCCCGGTGACCGCGTAGTTGGAGCGCGGTTGCGCGGGCTTTTCGATGATGCTGGACACGCGCCCATCCGCATCCAGCTCGGCGACGCCGTAGCGTTCGGGATCGCGCACGCGGCACACGAAGATCGTGGCGCCGTCGTTTTCGGCCACGCGGCGCGCGAGCTGCGTGCCGAGCCCTTCGCCGTAGAACAAGTTGTCACCGAGGACGAGCGTCACGTCGTCGCCCGCGATGAACTCCGCGCCGATCACGAACGCCTGTGCGATGCCCTCCGGTCGTGGCTGCTCGGCGTAGGACAGCGTCAGGCCGAGGGCGCGGCCGTCGCCGAGCAACGCCCGGAACCGCGGCAAATCGGCCGGGGTCGAGATGATGAGGATCTCGCGGATCCCACACAGCATCAGCGTGCCGAGGGGGTAGTGGATCATCGGCTTGTCGTAGATCGGCAAGAGCTGCTTCGACACGACAAGCGTCAGTGGATGGAGCCGCGTGCCGCTGCCTCCGGCGAGGATGATTCCTTTCATGACGTTCCTGCGTGACCTGAACGCTAGCGAACTTCGGCCACCCGGAGCCGCTGTTCACGTGTGCTACTCTGTGTAGGGGCGATCGCGCCGTATCGTGCAGTCATGCATCACGCGCTCCCAGCGGGTTCAGTACTGCATCTCGATCGCGACGGTGAGCTCGCCGGAGGTGACGTGGAAGCGGCAGTCGTCCCACGACGGCGCTGAAAACCGCGCCTTCGCGTTGTTGGAGAACCCGTAGCCTTCTTTAGGGATCCCGAACGCTCCCTTCTGGAAGATGTTGTCGTTGTTCTCGTCGTGGAGGATGACGACGGCGTAGTCGCGATCGCGCGGGACGCCGGCGAACCTGCAGGTCGCCGCTCGCGAGCTGGGTAGCGCCACCGCCTTCGCGATCACGTGCACGGTGGAATCGGGGAACCCCTCCCCGTTGTCGAAGAGGAAGCAACGCACCGTGCCATGATTGCTGCGCAGCGCACTGACGGCGACCATGATCGAATCCAGGACGACGGGACTACCGGCGGCGCTATGGACAACGCCCTCCATCGGGACGTAGGGCTGGGTGGGGCCAGCTGGCGTCGAGCACGCGACGACCGCGAGGATCAGGATGCGCGTCACACTGTGTTCCATAACACGTGGTGTGCACCGTGTGGGCGACCGGGCAACGGGCCGCGCGCTATCTACATCGTCGGCGCGCGCGTGCTCGGTTCGCGCTAGAACTCCGGCTGCGTGCCGTGCATGCTGCCTCCCGATCGCGATCCTCGCATTCGTCGCCACTCGCGCGGCCGCGCACTGGTCCAGCATCGCCGCACGCCGCCGGTCGGTCGCGCTCGCGTCGACGGCAAGGTGACGCTCGTCGAGACGAAGACCGGCAAGGTGGTCGCGACCATCACGCTGAAAGGCGGC
>JAYUVX010000447.1:0-8881 GCA_043753855.1 Myxococcales bacterium
GCCCGCCGGTACGAACAGCAGGATCACTGGCAGCACCTGCACGAAGCCGACGCCGGCGATCACCATGAAGTCCGCGGTGTCGCCGAACAGCTCCCAGATCACGGTCGCGTTGATCACCGCTCGCCCGAACGTGTTCAGCGACCGTGCGCTCACCACGCGCAGGATCCGACCGAGGACGGCGTCGGGCACGACGGCCTGGATGCTACGTCAATGCGCGTCGAGTCGCGCGGGGTGTGCGATCCCCGAACAACGTCGAGGGTGTGCAGCACTCGCACATGCGCGCAGGGCCGGGTTCTTGCAACACCGCAATGACATGAGGATCACCGCCCAATTCCTGCTGGTTAGCGCACTCGTAGTGGGGGGAGCGGTTCTCCCTGCGGAGGCTGGATCCCTCACCACGACCTTCACGACCACCCCAAACGGTGGTCAGTTCGCGCCGAACAATGTCGTCGCCGTGTGGGTAGAAGGCCCCGGTGGGACGATCGTCAAGACGATCGGCCGGTGGTCCGCGGTCCGCACCGCGAGCCTCATCGCGTGGAATCTCAAGGCCGGTGCCGCCGATGCGGATGCGGTCTCGGGGGCGACGCGGTTAAGTCACGCGACGCCGCTGACGATCACCTGGAACCTCCAGGACCGGCTAAACGCGGTGATCCCCGATGGCACCTACACGCTCCGCATGGAGCTCGCCGATTCCAACGCGGCCACCGCCGCGAACAATCACCAGGGCACGTTCACGTTCGTGAAGGGCGCGACCACGCAGATGCAGACCGCGCTGACCAACGGCGGGTTCACCAACGTCTCGATCAACTTCGATCCAGGCGCCACGACCCCGCCCACCAATCCGCCGCCCGCCAATCCTCCGCCGTCCGGTGGTGGTGGTGGTGACGCGGGACTGCAGGACGGCGCCTCCGAGATCACCGGCGGTTGCTCGACCGGCGGCGGAGGAAGCGGCCTGGCGATGATCGGCGTGCTCGGCGCGCTGCTCGTGGTTCGCCGCCGCCATCGCTGATCGTTCGCTCTAGCGTCGAACGATTACCTGTTCGGCCGCGGAGGCTCGCCGCTACTGGCAGTTGCTCGAACGCCAGGGATCGGTGAGGTAGTCGGTGTAGTTGCCCGCGAACGCGGCGCCCGGGGCGGGACGCAGCTCGCCGCCGTTGACCGTGACGTAGTACTCGAACCCTAGCTGCGTGTACTGACCATTTGACGTCGGCGTCGGCGTGGCATCGGGGCAGTGATAGCTGCGGAACGGATCGACATCGCGCAGGCTGAACCGGTAGCGCGCGTTGTTGCCGGTGCGGCGATCGAAGCTGACGGGGCGGGTCGTCCAGGTCTGCTGGCCGGCGTAGCGGTAGTGCACCTGGACGTCGAGCTTCTGCCACAGATCCGGATCGTCCCGGTCGGTGAGGCCCGGCTGGTAGACCTGGAAGCACGCGCTCGTGATGAACGCGCGCTGCCGCGCCCAGGTGTCGTACGAGAACGCTTGCTGCGCGAGACCACCGCCATCGCACGGGTCGTTTGCATCGCGGGTGATCAGCGTTCGCAGCTCGCCGAACCACTGCGGCGGCACGAGCGCATCGAACACGTAGTTGTTGCCGTAGTTCGAGTCCCACGCCTGGCAGCCGGTCGTGCTGGTGTTCTCGAAGTACAGCGCCACCGAGCGCGCATCGCTCGGGACCGGAACCGTCGGCGACGTGTCGCGCACGCTGAGGTCACGGCGCTGCTGCCCGGGCGAGAACACGACGTGCGCGGTGATGTCGTAGAGCGCGGAGCCGTTGCGCCAGTTGCGGCACTGGGAGAGCCGTGCGGGGTCGTACACGATCGTCAGCTCGCCGCCGGGTGCGAGCACGCCCTCGCGGTGCTGCTGGAAGCTCCCATCGAACACCAGCCGCGCGCGCGTCGGGCCGGCTGGTGGCGCGCACACCGTCGCGTTGCTCCAGATCGCGAGGTCGGGATTGGTCAGCAGGTAGTTGTCGAGATCGCGCGGATTCCGGTTGTGATCGAACAGTCGACCGCCCTGTGGCAGGCGGAGGAACGGGACCACCTCGAGCTTCACGTTCGACAGCGCCGTGCCGCTCCAGCCCGGCCCCGGCAGCCCGTTCTGCTCGAGCCGGATCAGGTAGCGAACGTAGCCCGGCGTCGCGGGCGCGGGAACCGGCGCCGCGGTGACGGTCGTCCACGGTCCGCTCGGGGCGAGGTGGAACATCGCAGCGGGCACGAGCCCCTCGGCGGCGGCGGCCTCCGAGATCTCGACCGAGCCCGACCACACCCAGCTCGATCCCACGGTCTCGTACGAGAAGCCGCTGCCGTTGCGCTTCAGATCGCGCAGCACGACGTGGCAGCTACGATCGGCCTGGTCGAGGGTGCCATCGACGCCGACCAGCGGCGCGGTGGTCTGGTTATCGGTTTCGAACCCGTCGCCGGCATCGGCACAGGCGGCGAGGAGCAGGAGGACGCAAGCGAAACGCGACATATGCCGGACTCCAGAGGCAGGGCGCGTGCCATCGCGGGGTCCAGCGGATCCGCGGAGTTGACGCGAGGCCCGAGGCCGGCGTGCTGCCGATCGCAACGAAGGCTGGCTACTCGGGTTTCGTTACTTCTTCACGAGCACGCGGCCCGACCGCGGCCGGACCGTGACGGCGATCGTTCCATCGGCCTTCACCGTGAACGTCTTCCCGTCGGAGCCCGGCATCACGTCGGCGAGCACGGTGCCCGGCGGCAGCGTGGTGCGTGCGCACGCGCCACCCTCGGCGACCGGAGCGCAGCTCTCGCTCTCCTGCGCGCTGGTGTTCAGGATCACCAGCGCGGTCTCCGCGCCGGGCACGCTGCGCTCGAACGCGAAGATGCCGGCATCGCGGCGCGCACCGGTGACCGTGGTCGACCACACCGGATTGACCGTGCCCTTGCGCAGCGCGACGTGATCCTTGCGCATCTGGATCAAGCCCTTCACGCGCTGATACGTGGGGTGATCGGTGGCGAACGGCGCGTAGCCGGCGCGCTCGTTGCCACGGAACATGTCCTCGCGATTCTTCGGATCGACGCCGCCGGAGAACTGCTGCTCGGTGCCGTAGTAGACGCACGGGATCCCGTCCCAGGTGAACAGAAACCCGAGGCCCGAGGTCAGCACGCTCGCGTCGGGCTTCTCGAACAAGAACCGCGGCAGGTCGTGGTTGTCGAGGAAGTTCACGTTGAGCTGGTTCGGCGCGAGCCCGACGCCGCCGGCCTCCGACGACGCGTGTGGCGTGGGCTGGTAGGTCGGGCCGGCCGAGTAGCCGTGGCTCATGCACCACGCATCGGTGGGGTTTCTGCCCATGCGGCTGTTGAACAGGCACTCGAGGTTCTTGGTCGGCTGATCCTGCGCGAACACCGGATCGATACCGCGGTACTTCTGCGGGAAGTTGAACATCGAGTCGAACCGGCCGAACGCGCCGGCGGCGTCGGTGCCTCCCCACGTGTAGCTGCCGATCAGATCGTCGTTGCCGTCGAAGCCCTCGCCGAAGATGAAGAAGTTCTGCTTGCCGAGCTCCTTCGCCTTCTTGCGCATCCGATCGTTGAACGCCCCCCAGAACCCGCGCACGTTGCGCGCGATCTCGGGACGATCGATGTGCTTGACGGTATCGATCCGGAAGCCGTCGAAGTCCGCGACCTCGATCCAGTACTCGAATACCTGGATCAGCGCCTCCTTGACGTCGGCGTTGTCGGTGTCGAGGTCCTTGAGCCCGCCCGGGAAGTCACCGGTGGTCTCCTGCTGGCGAACGAACTCCTTCGAGTAATCGCCCTCGTGCCACCACACGTAGACGCGACCCTTCCGGTGGTACCAGCTCGGATCGTCGAACCACGCCTTGTCGTCGGGCCACTTGAACCAGTCGGGCGGGCGCGGCGGTGGCGTGCGGTTGTTCTCGGGCCAGTTGGTGAACCGAACGTCGGCGCCGCCGGAGAACCCGAGCGAGGTCCACCCCTGGACGCCGCGCGGGTCGTAGTCGGGATCCCACTCGATGATCCGCTCGAGGTAGCTCTTGCCATCCTTGCAGTAGGTCAGCTCGTCGGCCGAGCAGCTGCTCGGGTTGGTCATGCAGATCTGCAGGCACGAGTGAGAGAACCCGCCGCCGCTGACGGTGTCGTCGGGCTGACCGTTGCCGTTGATGTCGTAATAGAACAGCTGGCCCATGTGGTTGGTCACCACATCGAGGATCACGAGCATGCCGCGCGCGTGCGCCTTGTCGACGAGCTCGCGCAGCTTGCTGATGTCACCGAAGTGCGCGTTGGGGCGCAAGAAGTCCTGCGTCCAGTAGCCGTGGTAGCTCGCGAACCCCGCGTCCTCCTCGGTATTTTTGACCACCGGCGAGATCCACAGCGCGGTGACGCCGAGATCCTGCAGGTAATCGAGGCGATCGATCACGCCCTGCCAGTCGCCGCCGTGATAGCGGCCCGGGACGCTGGGATTGACGTTGATGTCGTTGTTCGGATCGCCGTTCTCGAACCGGTCGATCATGATCTGGTAGATGACCTGATCGCGCCAGTCGAGCCCGGCGTTGCTCTGGTGCGGCAGATCGGCCGGGTGATCGAAGTCCGACGCGCCACCGCACGCGGCGACCACGGCGAGGGCGAGACAGACGGAGCGGAGCATCGGGAGCATCGGGGAGCACGATTCGTGCCCTACCCGGCCCACACGGATCAACAGGTTATTCGTCACGCCCCGAGTGCCCGCGTTGCGGAACGCAACATGCCGCGCTACCACCTCCGCATGGCATCACGGGCCGTGCGGGTAGCGAAGCACCTGTTGCGCGCGGTCTGGGTGTCCGCGATGGTGCTGACCCCGCTGTTCGGGTTCTGGCTCGCCTCGTCGCTCGCGGCCTACGAGAACGCCTCGCAGTGGCTCGCGCTGCTGGTCGGCCTCTTGCTGTTTCCGATCCTGCCGGTCGGCTGGTACCTGTGGTTCGTGTGGCGCCGCAGCAAGCGGCCGCCGCGCACGTCCGTCCTGACCCGCATCGATCGGCTGGTACTGCGCACGTTGCTGATCAACGGCGTGTTCCTCGGCATCATGTTGTGGCAGGCGCCGCAGGTCGCATTTCGTGCGCTCGCGGTGCGTGGCGACTGGATCCTCGACGGTCACGAGGGTCCGGTCGCGTCAGAGCTCCGCGGGTTCCTCCTCGGGTTCGCGGATCACTTCGAGCAGCGCTGGCACAAGTCGGATGGCGATACGTACGGCACCAGCGATCGTCCACCCGACGAGCTCGTCCCCGCCGAGGACGTCAAGCCCGGCGAACCGTATCCAGGCTGGCCGATGAGCACCGCGCCCGAAGTGCAGGTGACCGGGATGTCCGAGAGCGCCCAGACCAGCATCGAGGCCGTGGGTCAGTACCTCGCGGCGCGGATCACCGACAAGCGACGCCTGGTCAAGGCACTGCACGACTACGTCGTGCTGCGGCTGAGCTACGACACGCCGACGTCACGGCTGCGTGGCGAGGATCGCTACACCAAGCGGCCATCGCAGCAGGCCGAGGATGTGTGGCGCGCGAAGACCGGCGTGTGCGAGGGCTATGCGCGGCTGATGGTCGCGCTCGGCAAGGCCGCGGGCGTCGAGATCGCGTACATCACCGGCTACATCCGCGACACCGAGCGTGATGTCGATCCGGCCGCGAACGACGACGTGGTCAAGGCCACGCTCGAGGGGTACGGCCACGCGTGGAATGCGGCGAAGGTCGATGGCACGTGGTACCTCGTCGACGCGACCTGGGACGACACCAGCGACTCGACCGACCTGGTCGCGACCGCCTATCTGTTCACGCCTCCGAAGCTGTTCCGGTTCGATCACCTGCCCGAGGAGACCGCGTGGCAGCTGATCTCGGTGCCGATGTCGGCCGGCGAGTTCGCACGCCAGCCGCTGCTGTCACCGTCCGTCGGGAAGCTGGGTGTGACGCTCGAGGCACCGACTCGCTCGCAGATCACGATCTCCGACGGCGAGGCCGAGATCCTGCTCGACAATCCGTTCCGCGCCACGGTCACTGCGTACGCGACGCACGCCGGGAGCAAAGACAAGCAGGTGCGCTGCACCGCCGAGAAGACGATCGCTACGCACGTCGCGGTTCATTGCGAGCTCGGTCGTGGTCAGTACGAGGTCAAGCTGTTCGGCTCGCCCGCCGGCTCGACAGCGCACTCGTACGACTACTTCGGTACGATCCTCGTCAACAGTCGTTAGCGGCGCTGGACCGTCGCCGCCCCGGCAGCGACCTCGGGCGGTGCGTTCAGCCAGGTATCCATGCTGGTGTCGGCGAACAGCTGGCGGCGCAGCCACGCGACATCGAGCCGCCTCGAGGCGGCGCGTGCGCGCTCGTTGGGCGCCGTGCCGGCGGTGCAGAACCCGCAGACGAAGCACGACGGATCGTCCACCCAGTCCATGTGATCGGCGTCGTTGATCGTCATCGCGAGCGCGGGGGCTGGTGCGGCCGCGTAGAACTGCAGGAAGTTTTCGCCGCTCGGTGCGCACGGCATGTTGCTTGTACCGCCGCTGCCATTGGTGGTCTCGCCGACGACGGCGATCGCCGCGGTCAGCGACGCCATCTTCTCGGGCGCAACCGAGGGATCTTTCGAATCGACGGGATCCCAGGCGACCACCGCCTTGATGCGCGGGTCGAGAGACGCGGCGAACACGCTGATCTTGCCGCCCAGCGAGTGGCCGGTGACCGCGATCTTCTGCGGATCCACGGCGAGCGAGGCCTGCGCGAGCGCCCAGGTGATCACCGCCGGGACGTCCGCCGCGAGCTTGTTGTGATCCGGGAAGGGGAATCCCGCGTTGCCGTAGTCGGTGGTCACCACCACAAAGCCCCAGGTCGCGAGGTGACGAGCGTACGAGGCGTACTGCTCCTTCTTCAACTGGAACCCGTTCGACACCACGACCAGCGCGTGGGGGCCCGCCGACGACGGCAGGAACACTGTGCTCTTCAGCGTTCGACCTTCCATCCCGGGGATCGTGACATCCATCGTCGTGACGGTCGACGTCCCATCGTTGACCGGATCGCCGGGCGCACCGGGCGTATCCGTCGACGAGCCATCGCCGGGGCTGGGGCCATCGCCGGGGAATCCGGATCCGGATCCGGATCCGGATCCGCTGGCGTCAGCGGGGTTGCTTGAGCCGCCGCCGCCGCACGCGGCGATGAGGCACAGGAACAGCAGTTGAATCCGGGACATCAGCTTCCTCCTCGATCAGGCGCTGCAGCGTGGGCAGCAAGAGCTTGCGTCGCACGAGCACCACGAGGCGCTCGGAGAGCCGGGTAGCCGCGGTGGTCAACCGCGAGACGTCTCCGGGCTTCGCGCGGCGGATCACGCCCTCGCGAAACATCCGGAGCTCGATCGCCGCGAGCGCGCGCACGGCGACCAGGTAGTCATTGAGGATCTCGAACGGCAGCATGTCGGCGGTGATCCCCGCCCGCCGCGCGGCACCGAGCGTGGCCAGCAGCGCGAGATCGTCACCGCGATACTTCTGGTCGACCGGGCTCGGCAGCGCGAGCCCGGCCGCGGCGAGCAGGTCGAGCTCCTGGGTGGTGGCTCCCCGGGCGAGCACCTCGTCCCGGGTGCGGGCACGGCGGCCACCGTGGCGCGCCAGCACCTTCGCGATCGCATCGGCGGCGGTCAGATCGTCGGGGGCCTCGCCGTCGCGGTCGATCGACTCGCGAATGACGTCGAGGGGAAGGAACTGCCGCTTCTGCAGCTCCTTGATCGCCTTGATCTTGGCCGCCAGCGCCGGGTCGTACCAGGACATCGTGCGGCCCGACTTGCGGGACGGCGCGATCAGCCCTTCACGGAGATAGTGCTTCAGCGTCGCGATCGGGACCCCCGAACGCTTCGCCAGCTCCCCGATCCGGACCAGTTGCACGAGCGGGATACTAGACAGTTCCAGTTTCTAGTCAAGCGTGGGTTCGAGGCGTGCACGGGGGCGGTCCGCAACGGCCGGTAACGACCGAGCGCAGTGCGCCGTCATCTCGGCTAGGATGTGCGCGTGTCCACGATCGGCGATGCCGGCCGCTTCACGTCCGGCGCTAACACCAGCGTCTCGCTCGATGTCGTGATCGATGCGGCGAGGCGTCTCGACGAGCTCTCCACCGCGCGCGTGATCTGCGAGGCCGCAGATGCCGTGCACAAGGCCCAGAAGGGTGGCCAGCCCGTCGGCACGGTGTCTCCGAAGATGATCCTGCTGACGCGCGAGGGGATCACGCTCGATCTGATGGCCACCACGTCGTCGGCGTACAGCGCTCCGGAGCGACTCAAGGGCCAGCCCGGCGATCGGCGCTCGGATGTGTTCTCGCTCGGCGTCGTGCTGTGGGAGGCGCTGACCCACGAGCGGCTGTTCCGGGGCGGCACCGAGGACGCGATCAAGGCTGCCGTACTCGGTCAGGACATCCAGTCGGCGGCGCAGCTCAACGCGAACGTCCCGGCGGAGCTCGACGCGATCGTCAAGAAGGCGCTGTCCCGCGACCCGGCGGAGCGTTATCCGAGCACGAAGGTGATGGCGGCGGAGCTGTCGACGATCCTCGACGACGCCGGCTATCCCGACGATCACACCGTGATCGAGAACTACCTCGTGGCCGAGTTCCCGGCAGGCGCGACGCTCGCGTCGACGCTCGCGGCGGCGTCGTCGGGACCGGGCGCCGCCAGGCCGAACAAGCCGCCGCTCAGCCAGACCGTGCTCGGCATGGCGCCGATCCGGGATCCCGCGTTCGATCTCTCCGCGGTCGCCGCCGACAGGGCCGCTGCCGACAAGGCCGTCGTCGACAAGGCCGCTGCCGACAAGGCCGCTGCCGACAAGGCGGAGCTCGATCGGAAGACGGCCGCAGAAGCCAAGGCGGCCGCTGCACGCGCGGAGGCCGACAAGAAGGCCGCCGAGGCC
>JAYUVX010000448.1:0-26307 GCA_043753855.1 Myxococcales bacterium
CGCGTTCATGTCGACAGCCGCACGTTCGAGCGCCGCGAACAGCTCAGGCGGGGCCTCGTGGACGATTGCGATTCCAAGCGCGAACATGCCGTTCTCGGCGCGTCGGTTCGGGTCAGCGCCGAGGGCAAGAAGACACTCGAGCAGCTTCGTGTCACCGCGAAGAACCGAAATGTGTAGCGCCGTATAGCCGCCGTAGGCGGCGGGTGCGTCGATGTCCTCCCCGTCGGCAACGGCGCGCTCGATGCCGTCGAGGTCGCCTGACCGGCTCGCCCGGATGATGCGGCCATCGCTGCGCAATGGTCTCGTCGACGGCGGTGGGCGCCACGACTTGGCAGCGCAGAAGATGATATTGCCGAACACCGAGAAGGCAGTGAGCGGCGCGTTCTCGAGCAATCTCGCACCGTCGTCATCGACGGGAAACGGCAGCTTCTCGCGCAGCGCGTGGCAGCGAAGGAACCACTCGAACGTCTGAGGCACCGCTCCAAACATGCCGAACGCCGATGCTTCGATCGTGCGAATACGATCAGCAACGAGTGTCGAGCCCTCCAGGCGTGCGTCGGCGAGAGCGTCGACAACCCCGGTCCAACTGCGTGCCGCGATGACGTGCCCGTCGCGCCACGCGATCACCCATTTCTCGTCCATCGAGGCCGGCGTGAACAGCAGGCCCTCAGGGAGGCTCCGGTCGATCCGCAGTCGGAGCGCACAAGTGATTGCGGGACGATCGAGGACCGGCGAAACATCAAGCGCGGCTTCGCTCGAGGTGCCCCACGAGGCCGAACGTTTCGCGACCGCAGGATCATTGCTAGTTCCGAGCACGGTCTGCGTGACCATGAGATCGAGAAGCTCGACGCCGAACGGATTGCCCAGATCGTCCGCGGCAAGCCACCTAGCCTTGTCGGTTGCCTTCTTCTGGCCGCGGATCACGGCCTCGCTGTCCGCAGCTTTGTCCTTATGCCAAAGCTTCTTCCACCAATCCTGGGGAGAGCCCTCTGTGATCGACGTGCTGACGCACGATCGTCCGACGTGCGGCTCCGTCAGCGCGCGATACATGGATCTCTCGGTCGTCGTGAAATCGCCAGGAACGCGTGACCCCGCTTCTCTTCGGGAACATCACCCAGCCTCCCACACGGACGAAACAAGCGAAGAAGCGGCCTCGCGGACTACCCTTCGCGCCTTGCCGGCCCGCCTGCTTCGTTCGTTGCAGGGCGTAGCGTGAGCGGAATGCCTTCGTCGCTCCATCCATCGGAATGACCACGCCCACTGCGGATCGGTTTTGTCCGTTCGCGGTCCTCGTGACGAACGATGTTGTCGACCATCCAAGCACACGATTTCTCGCAAGCACTCGGGCGGCTCGCAGGCGAGCGGATCGTCGGGTTGCTCGGCGACTCTGAGTCACGGCTCAATCGAGGTCTCGACGATCCGCTCCGCTGCCAATCAACGTGCGTCACGTGTGAGCAGCGCAGGACGGCACCACCGCGAAGCTCTGCCGAATCCAAGTCGTCGATCGCGAGCACTCGCGACTCGACCATTCGCGCTATTCGGCGGCCGAGTCTCTGCCGCGTCGAGATCGGCATCGCACGCGATGCTCGCCAGCCTCGTGGCCGAGCTAGAAGCTCGGGTCCTGGCTCACGAGCTCGACCACCGCGACGACCGCGTCGAGGATGTTGTCGTTGTCGCGGCGAATGATTGGCAGCGTGAAACCGCGCTCGACCAGCGCACGAGCTTCCTCGTCAGAGGCGACCAGGGCGCGCACGCCGGGGCCCTTCGCAGCGCGCTGCACGGTCTCGAGATCGGGAAGCGATGCGGGTGCGAAGCCTGCCTCTGCGAGCACGGCCGCGAGGCGACCATCGCGATCGCCGCCCGGCAGGATCAGGATCATCCCGGAGACGCTGTCGGGCGGCGCCAAATTGCGGAGATCCTCGACCTGCTCGCTGACCCGCGCGAGCGTCTTCTCGATCGCCTGGACGTATGCGGAGACATCCTCGCCGCGGGCCGCGCGGCGCTGGAGCAGCGCGAGGCTGCCCGTGATCCCTTGCAGCAGGTTGTTGAGCTCGTGCGCCGTGCCGCCGGCCATCGAGCTGACCGCGCGCAGGCGGCTGCTCTTGGTGCGCTCGAGGCTGAGCTCGCGATCCTTCTCCTCGCCCACGGCCACGGCATCGAGGTAAGCGTCTTGCGCGCGCTCGCCGGTGTACATGCGGAGCGCGCCGAACGTACCGAGCACCACGGCCGCGATGCCGATCACGGTCCACTCGAGACCCTTCAGCCGAAGCATCGCGTCGCCACACAGGCCGGCGAGTGAGATCAGCGCGATCGCGCCGACGACGGCGTTCCACGGGGGCAGCTTCTCGGCATCGATACACGCCTGGGGCTGCGCGAGCAGCGCTCGCTCCTCGGCGGCCGCCCATGCGATCGACAGGAAGCCGATGAACCACAGGGTGTCCTCGACGCCCGTCTGGTAGACGTCGACGAGGACCTTGGCGCCGTAGAGTAGCTCGACGGCGGCGAACGCGAGGTTGGCCCAGATCAGGATGCCGAGCACGAGCCGGCGCCGTCCCCACGAGCCACGGCCCAGCGCGGCGAGCGCGGCGAGCACGACGGCGAGGTAGAAGCCGGGGTAGCCGATCGCGACGAGCAAGTACGGATGGAAGCCGCTGATCCGGATCGCCGGCGCGAGGACCAACGTACCCGCGATCGCGATGGTGGCGGCGATGATGCCGAGATCAGCGATCTGACGGAGCTGCAGGGCGCGCGAAGGGCGACCGCCCCGATAGAACACGACCGCCGCGGCGAAGGCTGGTGCGAGCACGAAGAACGGTGCATCGAGCCAGCTCGGCCCCGGTGCGGCCGAGCCCAGGTGCGGATCGCGGAAGCACCAGCACACCGCCGCGAGGAACCACGCAGTCATGCCGCCGCCGAGCGCGAGCCACGCGATCCGGTTGTGGCGCTCGCGCTCGCGACGCGCGGTGACGAGGCAACTGGCGGCGGCGAAGCCACTCGCCAGCGTGGCTCCGAGATCGGTCAGCCACAGCCCGCCGGTCGAGCCGACACCGAGGATGCGAATCACCACGAAGTGCAGGGCGCTTACCCCGACCACCAACCCGATCCAGCCCCTTCGTCGGAACGCCACGTCAGCTCAACTGTATTTCACCGCAAGGGCGTCTTCCGCAAGCTCGTCGAACGACATCTGCTGCGCTCGCGCGAGCTCCTCGGGAGTGAACAGGATCCGCGCTGCCCGGTCCTCGGCACCGAGCGCGCGGAGCAGGAATCGGCCGAGGAGCTTGCCGAACACCGGGTGGTTGTACAGCTCCTGCGACTTGATCATGAACCGCGAGAACGGCGTTCGCGCGACGGTCGGCTTGCGGAGCACCAGCTGGATCCGCTTGAACGCCTCGTGGATCCGCCGACCGCTCGGATCGGTGCGATCCATCGGCTTCAGGAACACCTGCTGGAGGAACGGCTTGGCGTGCCACATCATCGTGCCGAGCACGCGGGCCATCCGCAACATCTCGCGCGCCGGTGGTCGTGGGCGCTTCGCGACCTCGGCGCGGTGCTCGTCGGAGCAGTAGTGCTCGGTCATGTGGAAGTCGACGGCGATGTGGCGCGACTCGTCCCGGTTGATCAGGTGCATCGCCTGATGGCTCATGTCATCGGCGACGTAGTCATCGAGCGAGCGGAGCAGCGCGACGTCGAGGATGAGCTCGCCGGAGGTGATGTACGCGTTCGCGATCTCCGGGGACGTGTTGCTCACGAGCGCGAGGAAGTGCGGGCGAAAGTCCGCGAGCGCGGCGCTCTCGGTGTACGGGCGATAGTGATGGACGTCGTAGTGCTTCGAGAGCCGTTCGGCCACGACGGCGTGGCGCTTCTCGTCGGCAACGAACGTGGAGAAGATCTTGCGAAGCGTTGGATCGGCCGTCTTCTCGCGCTGCACCTCGAACAGCGCGCCGGCGAGGCGCTCGATGCCGGCCATGTCGAGGAAGGCCTGGACGATCATCTCCTCCTTGTCGCGCGTCATCGCGGGGGGCGACACGGACCAGTCGAGGTCGTCGATCGACCACTGGTCGCGAACGCACTTGTCGAGCATGCGTCCTAGATCCATGGCCCGATGGTAGCCTGACGCGCGTGATTCGTGGGGCTGCACTGGGCGTCGCTGCGTTCTGCGTGCTGGCGGCGTGCGCGCCCCACCCGGATCCCGCCGGCCTGACCCTCGCCGGGATCAAGCAACGCGGTGAGATCACGTGGGGAGCGGACATCCAGGGCGGTGAGCCCTACGTCTACGAGGATCCACAGAACCCGAGTCAGTTGATCGGGTTCGAGGTCGACATCATGAACGCCATCGCGCGTCGCCTCGGGGTGACAGCGAGGATGGTCCAGTACAACTGGTCGAATCTGGTGCCGTCGCTCGAGCGGGGCGACTTCGATGTGGTGATGAACGGGCTCGAGTCCACTGGCGAGCGGCGCGATCGGATCTTGCTCTCCGACCCGTACTACGTCTACGCGGAGACGTTGACGGTGCGCGCGGGCGAGCCGTATCGGTCTCTGTTCGATCTGGTCGGCAAGCGCGTCGGCACGCTCAACCAGACCGTGGCGCACGACATCCTGCTGGCGATCAACGGCCTCGACGTCAAGGTGTACGAGGGCAACGAGGAGCCGTATCGCGACCTCGAGCTCGGCCGCAGCGATGCCGTGCTGCTCGATAACATCATCGCGGACCGCTACGGCTGCATCAACAAGGCGCTGCGGTGCCTGCCGTACGACATCGCGCGCGGTGTGTACGTGATCGGCATGCGGCCCAAGGACGTGGATCTCAAGGCCGCGATCGACGGCGCGCTCGCCGGGATGCGCTCGGATGGCGAGCTCGAGAACATCCTGCGCAAGGCGAACCTGTGGGACGCGCGGCAGAACGAGGTGCAGACCGGCGTGGGGATCACGCGGCCGACGCGCGGCTTCGATAGCGAGATGCTCGCGCAGTTCGTCGCGGCGGCACTGGTCACGCTGAAGATCAGCCTGCTCGCGTTCTTCCTCGCGGTGCCGCTCGGCATGCTGCTCGCGGTGTCTCGCGTCTACGGTGCGTTGCCACTCAAGATCGCTGCGCGGGTCTACATCGAGCTGTTTCGCGGCACGCCGGTGCTGCTGCAGCTGTTCGTCCTCTATTACGGGCTCGCCGGATACATCAACCTCGGTCCCGTCGAGGCGGCCGTGCTCGGCCTCGGGTTCAACTACGCGGCGTACGAGGCGGAGGTCTACCGCGGCGCGTTGCTGGCGATCCCGCGCGGGCAGAGCGAGGCGTCGCGCGCGCTCGGGATGGGTCCATGGCAGACGCTGCGCCACGTGATGATCCCGCAGGCGCTGCGGCTCGCGCTGCCGCCGATGACCAATGACTTCGTGTCGCTGCTCAAGGACTCCTCGCTGGTCAGCGTGATCACCGTGATCGAGCTGACCAAGCGGATGACGATCGCGGCCGTCGACATGCGCGGCTGGTTGATCCCGGGCCTCGCGTGCGCGGTGCTGTACCTCGTGCTGAGCTTCCCGCTGTCGGAGCTCGCGCGACGGCTAGAGAGGAGGCTGGCCCGTGATCAGCGTCCGCTCACTCTCTAAGCGGCACGGGACCCGCAAGGTCCTCGAAGGCGTCACCGCGGATGTCGCGAAGGGCGAGACGATCGCGATCGTCGGGCCATCGGGCGGCGGCAAGTCGACGCTGCTGCGCTGCCTCAACTACCTCGAGACGTTCGACGAGGGCACCGTCGAGATCGCCGGGTTCAAGCTCCGCCCGAACATGGGCCGTGCCGATGCCCAGCAGCTCCGCGACATGCGCGCGCGCGTGGGCATGGTGTTCCAGGCGTTCAATCTGTTCCCGCACCTCTCGGCGATCGAGAACATCATCCTGGCGCCGACCGTCGTGAAGCGCGAGCTTCCCGCCACGGCGCGCGACCGCGGGCGCGAATTGCTCGCGAAGGTTGGCCTCGAGGACCGCGCCGGCGCGTACCCGCACGAGCTCTCGGGCGGTCAGCAGCAACGGGTGGCGATCGCGCGCGCGCTCGCGCAGCAACCGGAGGTGATGCTGTTCGACGAGCCTACCAGCGCGCTCGATCCCGAGATGCGCGATGACGTGATGGAGGTCATGAAGGATCTCGCGAAGGGCGGGATGACCATGCTCGTAGTGACCCACGAGATGCAGTTCGCGCACGACATCGCGACGCGCGTGTGGGTGATCGACAACGGCGCGATCGCCGAGGATGGTCCGCCGTCGCAGGTGGTCGACAATCCCAGGACGGATGTCGCGCACGAGTTCTTCGGGCGGGTCCGTGGCCGGTAGTCGAGCTCGCGCGGTCGCACCGCAGGACGCAGCTACTCGAACAGGCTGCGCTGCGCGAGCTGCGCCGGGGCGATCGGCTCGATCAGCGTCGGGTCGTCGGGCTTCGCGCTGTTGACGCGGATCGAGACCGGCTCGAGGACCCAGTCATCCACGGGCGGGATCCCGAGCAGCTCGCGCGCGCGCTCCCCATCGACGGCGGGATCGAGCCAGGCGGCGTAGGCGGCGGGGGACAGGACCACCGGCATCCGGTCGTGGATCGGATGGACCAGCGGGTTCGGCGGGCCGGTGATGATCGTGAAGCTCAGCTGGTCACCGTCGTCGGTGCGCGCGCGTGCCCACAGCCCGGCGAACGCGATGGTGTGGCGCGGCTGCGGATGGAAGTACATCGGCTGGGGCTTGGCTTTCGTATCGTTGCCATCGCGCTTCCACTCGAAGAAGCCATCGGCCGGAACCAGGCAGCGCTTGCGCTCGAGCGCCTCGCGAAACACCGGCCGATCCTTCAGGCCCTCGCGACGGGCGTTGATCATCAGCGGCGGCTTCGCTCCGGGTTTGCCGCCCCAGTGCGGCACCAGGCCCCAGCGCATCATCTCGACCATCCGGTTGCCATCGCGGAGCACGACGACCGGGGCTGGCTGGGTGGGTGCCACGTTGAACCGGGGGCGCCACCACTCGCCCTTCACCGACTCGCCGAGCGAGGCCTGGAGATCTTCGATCAGATCTTCCTGTCGCGTCAGCGTGTAGCGTCCGCACATGGTGACGATGTTACTCTGCCACCGTGAGCCCGACCCGCAAGGGCCTCGTCCACGGGGTCATCGCCTACGGTCTGTGGGGCATCGTCGCCGCGTACTGGAAGCTGCTGAAGACGGTCGATCCCGTCGAGCTGATCGCGCATCGCGCGGTGTGGGGGCTCGGAGCGTTTGGCGGTCTCATCCTCGCGGCAGGCCAGCTCCCGGCGCTGCGCGTCGCTCTGCGAGATCGCCGGATCGTCGGGGTGATGCTGCTGTCGGCGACGCTGCTCGCCGTCAACTGGGCGATCTTCGTGTGGGCGACGATCAGCGGTCACCTGCTCGAGGCGAGCCTCGGATACTTCATCAATCCGCTGGTCTCGGTGGCGCTCGGCACGCTGGTCCTGCGCGAGCACTTGCGGCGGCTACAGTGGATCGCGATCGGCCTCGCGGCGCTGGGTGTCAGCGTCGTCGCGTGGCGTGCAGGTCAGGTGCCGTGGATCGCGCTCGTGCTCGCCGGTACCTGGGGCGCGTACGGTCTCGTGCGCAAGACGGCGAAGGTCGAGGCGCTCGTGGGCTCCGCGGTGGAGACCGTGATCCTCGCGCCGATCGCGATCGTGTACCTCGCGGTGCTCGCGTCCCGCGGCGGCGGTGCGCTCGGCCATGCGGAGATCACCACCCTGCTGCTGCTGGTCGGCACCGGCGTCGTGACGGCCGTGCCGCTGGTGTTCTTCACCAGCGCGGCGCGCGTGCTACCACTGTCGACGGTCGGGTTCCTCCAGTACCTCGCACCGACCGGGCAGTTCCTGCTCGCCGTCGTCGCGTTCGGTGAGCCGCTGTCCCACGATCGGCTGGCGGCATTCGCACTGATCTCGATCGGCCTCGCGATGTTCTCGGTCGATCTGTGGCGGCAATCGCGATCGACTACTCGGGTCGTCTAGTCCGCGGCTTGGTCTGCCCGTACGAGGCGAACTTCGCGCGGACCCGGTCGAGCTCGCCCTGATCGAGGATGTGCGGCGTTCCGATCTGCGCGGCGTGCCAGTACTGCGAGGCGAGTGTCTCGACCTCCGCGGCCAGGCGCAGTGCAGCGGGGAGCGAATCGCCGAGGGCGACCATGCCGTGATTTGCGAGCAGGCACGCGTGGCCGCCGCCGAGCGCGACGATCGCGTTGGAGGCCAGCTCGGCGCTGCCGAACGTGGCGTAGTCGGCGCACGGGATGGAGTCGCCGCCCGCGAGCACGATCATGTAGTGCAGCGCGGGAATCGAGCGGCGCAAGGTCGAGATCGTGGTGCAGAACAGCGAGTGGGTGTGCACGACCGCCTGCACGTCCGGACGCGATCCGAGGATGTCGCGGTGGAGCTGCCACTCCGTGCTGGGCGTGCGCTGCCCGGGACGCACCTGACCATCGAGCCCGATCTCTACCGCGTCGTCGGCGACCAGCTCCCCGTACGGCAGACCCGACGGCGTCACCAGCAGGCCGCGCGGCAAGCGCACGCTGACGTTACCTGACATGCCCGGAGTCAGACCGTGGTCGCTCATCCGGCGCGCGGTGACGACGAGCTGTTCACGCAGGCGCTGGGTCACGAGTGTTCGGGGAACAATACACGCAGGCCCTGGGCGGAAGCAGGCGCAATGCCGCGCTCCGTGACAAGGCCGGTGACCAGGCGTCGCGGGGTGACGTCGAACGCCGGGTTGGCGACCGGGCTCGCCGCAGGGATGACGAGGTGGCCCGCGATGAACCGCAGCTCGTCGGCGCTGCGCTCCTCGATCGGGATCGAGCGGCCGTCCTCGATCGTCCAGTCGATGCTGGGCGATGGCACTGCGGCGTAGAACGGAACGGCGTTGTCATGCGCCGCGAGCGCCTTGAGGTACGTGCCGATCTTGTTGCACACGTCGCCGCCGCGCGTGGTGCGGTCGGTGCCGACGATGCACAGGTCGACCTCGCCGCGCTGCATGAGGTGACCGCCCGCGTTATCCGCGATCACGGTGTGCGGCACGCCGTGCTGGGCGAGCTCCCAGGCGGTCAGCAGGCCCTGGTTGCGCGGACGGGTCTCGTCGACCCAGACGTGGATCGGCACGCCGCGCTCGTGCGCCTTGTAGATCGGGGCGAGTGCCGTTCCCCAGTCCACGGTGGCGAGCCATCCCGCATTGCAGTGCGTGAGCACGCGAACCGGCCGGTCGGGATGGCGTGCCGCGGCGGCCTCGATCAGCGGAGCACCGTGGTCGCCGATCGCGGAACACAGCGCCACATCTTCGTCGCAGACCTGCGCGGCCTCGGCGAACGCCACGTCGCAGCGCGCGGATGAGCCGAGCGGGGCGAGGACGGCGCGCATGCGATCGAGCGCCCAGCGCAGGTTGATCGCGGTCGGGCGCGTGGCGGCGAGCTCGGCGTGAGCACGCTCGAGGCCGCGATCGCTCGGGTCCGCGCACATCGCGATCGCCATGCCGTACGCCGCGGTCGCGCCGATCAGCGGAGCCCCGCGGATCGTCATATCGCGGATCGCGCGGGCCACGTCGCTCAGCTCGCCGAGCCGCAACCAGGCGATCACGTATGGCAGCTGCGCCTGGTCGAGGACGTTGACCGAGCGGCCATCCGCGCCGAGCTCGATCGCGCGCCGCCAGGTCCCTTCCACCTTCATCGCCTCAGCACCCGCCCTGCGACGGCGTCGAGCCGCCGCACGAGCTCCGGATCGCGGGCTTCGGGCGCGGTGAGGATCGCCTGCTCGAGCGCGTGGTCACAGCCATGCGGGCACGGCGACGACAGCGTCGCGATCGCGGGGATCACGTGCTGCACCAGCCGCTTCGCGTTCGCCGAGTTCGCGTGCATCACCTCGAGGACGTCGCTGACCTGAACGTGATCGTGGTCGGGATGCCAGCAATCGAAGTCAGTGACCATCGCCACGGTCGCGTAGCAGAGCTCGGCCTCCCGTGCGAGCTTGGCCTCGGGCATGTTGGTCATGCCGATCACGTCGCAGGCGAGACCGATGTGCATGCGCGACTCGGCGAGGCTCGAGAACTGCGGACCCTCCATCACGAGGTAGGTGCCGCCGCGCTGGTGAGGCAGCCCGAGATCGGTGGCAGCGGCGGCGACCACATCGACGAGCCGTCGGCAGGTCGGATGTGCCATCGACACGTGCGCCACGAGGCCCGTGGTGAAGAACGTCTTCGGCCCGCGCAGCGTGCGATCGATGAACTGATCGACGAACACGAACATGCCCGGCGGCAGCTCGGCGCGCAGCGAGCCCACCGCGCTCACCGAGATCACGGACGTGGCTCCGGCGCGCTTCAGCGCATCGATGTTGGCGAGGAAGTTGATCTCGTGCGGCGGGATGCGATGGCCGCGGCCATGTCGTGGCAGGAACACGACCCGCTGCTCGCCGATCCTGCCGAACAGCAGCTCGTCCGAGGGCTTGCCGAACGGCGACTCGACGCGACGCCACTCCTGCTCCGTCAGTCCCGCGAGGTCGTAGAGACCGGTACCTCCGACGATTCCTAGCACCCCATCGATGTACCATCGGTCGTGGTCCGGGGAGGGGTACCCGTACGGGTAGTCCCTGGGGTCCGGGTTCTGCGGTCTTGATGCGGGAGGTGAGGCGAGTGGACCTGGGTGGACGGCTCGAGCACGCGGAGCGATTCATCGACGCGGCGACGCTGGTCTGTGACCAGGCATGTCGGCATGCGGAGACCGGCCCGCCGATGCTCGTCGTCGACAACGCACCGGATCTGTCTGACGAGTATCGGCTCCGCTGGCTGTGCGAACCCACCCGCGGCGTGTTCAGGAAGCCGTTCGCCGACGACAGCTGGGACGATCTGCGCGAGCAGTTCGATACCAGCAAGGATTGCGCTCCCACCTGCACGGTCGGCTGCGTGCGCACCGCGAGCCGGTTCGACGAGTGGCGCGGGCAGCGCAAGCAGTTCTTGCTGCCGGCCGCACCCGACGTGCTCGCCGACGCACTCGTACGTCGCTAGCGAGCCCGCGGCTGAGCGAGGCATGCCCGGGTGTCCGGTGTCCGCGCGAAGTAGCGCACGTTGAAACCGTCCCCAGCCCCTCGTGTGGTTTCGCGCGCTTGCCGATCGCAAGTTGCGCACGTTGAAACCGTCCCTAGCTCACCCGGATCACGCAGACCTGCAGGTAGCGATCGGCGGGCTGCGCGACGAGCGTCGGGTACTCGGGCGGCAGGCCGCCTTGCTCGAGGATCGCGCCAGTGCGGTTCGCCGCGCGCAGGCCCTTGTGGGCGAGCTTGGCGAGGGCGCCGACGTCGGCGGCGTTGGAGGCGAGCCAGAGCAGGCCGTCGGTGGTGATCACGGCGGCGGCCTTCGCGATCAGCTCGGGGTAGTCGCGGCCGAGGGCCCACGAGACGCCGCCCGCGCTGGAGGAGCCGGGCGGATCGATGAGGACGAGGTCGTAGTGTTCCTTGTCGCGCGCGGCGCGCACGAGGTAGCGCGAGGCATCCCCGGTCTCGAACCGGAACCGCGGATCGTTGGTGAAGCCCGAGCGGCCGAAGTTGGCAACGGCCCATGCGTTGACGCCCGCGGAGGTATCGACCGAGGTCACGGCCGGGGCACCGGCGCGCGCGCAGACGACCGAGAGCGCGCCGGTATAGGAGAACAGGTTCAGCACGCGCTTGCCGGCGGCGAACCGGCGCAGGCCGAGGCGGTGCTCGCGCATGTCGGTGAACAGGCCGACGTTGAGGCCGCCGAGTGGATGGACCTCGTACGGCGCGCCGGCCTCGGTGACCACGACCTTCTCGGGGACGGTGCCGACGATGTCCTGCACGACCTCGCTCGCGCCACCTCGGGCGCGCAGCTTGATCACGGCGCCATCGAGTCGCGCGAAGCCGACGATCGCCTCGGCGACCTGCTTGCCGAGGTTGCGCAGGCCCTCGGCGTAGGCGTAGACCACCGCGGTGCGGCCGAGGACATCGCACGCGAAGCCGGGGAGACCATCGCCGGCGCCGTGGATGATCCGGTACGCGTGTTCGGGACCGGGGAGGCCGAGCTGGGTGCGAAGGGCGAGCGCGCGCTCGACGCGCCAGCCGATCAGCGCGCCATCGATCTTCGGGAAGCCGTCGGCGAGGGTGGCGAAGATCCGGAGCCGAGCGTTCTCGGGATCGCCGATGCCGAGCGCGATCTCGTCGCCGCGGTCGTCGGTGACCCGCACGTGCTCGCCGGCCGTGAGCGCGAGCTCGGTCAGCCGACTGATATCGACATCGCGACCGCCGCCGGCGATGAACTGTGCGGCGAAGCCGGGGACAGTGATCGTTCGCATGGCTTACTCGTCGCGCTTGCGCGGGCGCGCGATGCCGTACTCGTCGAGCCGGTTGATCAGGGTTCGGCGCGAGATGCCGAGCATCTCGGCGGCGCGGGTCTGGTTACCAGCGCATCTCTCGAGCGCCTCGAGGATCCGCTGCTTCTCGAGCTCGGCCACGGTTGCGCGGACCTGGGTCGGCATGTCGGCCGCCGACGGAGCGCTGATGCCCATCGGCGGCGGGATCGTGGGCGAGCTGCGGAACCGCTGCGGCTGCCGGTTCGACGGATCGAGGTCGGCGGGGAATCCGACGGTGAGGTGATGGAGGTCGATCACCGGGCCGGTTGCCAGCAGGACCGCGCGTTCGCACGCATTGCGCAGCTCGCGGATGTTGCCGGGCCAGTCGTGCGACGACAGCCACTGCCGCGCATCCTCGGAGAGCGCGAACGAGCGGCCGAGTGGCCCCGCGGCCGAGGCCACGAACTGCTCGGCGAGCGGAATCACCTCGTCGTTGCGCTCGCGCAGCGGTGGGATCACCATCGTCGCGCCGGCAAGCCGGAAGTAGAGGTCGCGACGGAACCTGTTCGCATCGACCTCGCCTTGGAGGTCCTTGGTCGTCGAGGAGATGTAGCGGATGTCGATCGCGCGGGCGCGCGCCGAGCCGATCCGGCGAACCGCACCGTCCTCGATCACGCGCAGCAGCTTCTGTTGCAGCGTCTGGGGGAGCTGATCGATATCGGAGAGGAACGCCGTCCCACCGTCGGCGGCCTCGAGCATGCCGGGCTTGCCGGACTGATCGCTGCCGAACAGCTCGGCCTCCAGCAACGGCTCGCTGATCGCGCTGCAGTTGATACGGACGAACGAGGCCGGGCGGCGCGGCGACATCTCGTGGATGCGCTCGGCGAACCGCTCCTTGCCGACGCCAGTCTCGCCGACGATCAGGACCGCGAGCTTGCCGACCGCGATCCGCGCCGCGGATTGCTCGAGCGTGGCGAGCTGGCTCGACTTCGCGGCGGTCTCGCGACGCGAACCTGCCCGGTTCTGGACCATCACGGTCACCGCACCGACCAGGAACGGGACACCGATCGACAGCTTGACCTGGGCGCTCGGAATCAGGCGGGTGCCATCGAGCGTGGTGCCATTCGAGCTGCCGACATCCTCGATCGCGACCTGGGAGTCGAGTAGCAGATTTGCGTGGTGGCGCGAGACCGAGCCCGAATCGATCACCACGTCGCACTTGCTGGCGCGGCCGATCGTCAACGTGCCCGATCCGGGCAGCGGAACCACCTGGAGCGCCGCGCCATCAATGACGAGGAGGACCCGATCGCCAAACGGGGCTTCGCGAACGATCAGTTCGGTCGTGCTGCCGCTCTCGTCGTCGATCACTCGGCTAGGGTACGCGACCCCGGGAGCGAACGGCAACTCAGCGCGCCGGCTTGTGCTTGCAGCGGGTGGGCGGCATCGAGCCGGCTGGCGGGGACCCGCAACGGCACCCGGTAGTCGATGTCTGCGAGGGTGTCTGCGACAGGGCCGGTCTCTCGCGGGATATCGATCAGGCCCGGCTTCTCGTCGACGGTCTCGATCCGCCCCCGACCACTCGAGTGTACCCTGTTCGAGTGCGGTGCCCTGCGTGTACAGATAGCCAGCTGGACAAGGCGGGCAACTGCCGCGATTGCGGCGGGGTCTGGATCGACGAAGAGCTCGTCGAGGCGCAGGCCGCGCGGTCGCTCGAGTACACCGGCGGCGGCTACGGCGAGCGGCACTGTCCCGCGTGCGACGAGCAGATGGACGAGCCGCTGATCTACGACGTGCCGATCGATCGCTGTGCCGCCCACGGCATGTGGTTCGACAAGGCCGAGCTCGACCGTGTGCTCACTCGATCGCGCGGTGATGCGTGGCGCAGCGATCCCGCACCGAGTCCGGCGGATTCGCTGAACATGCTGATCGACGCGGTTCGCGCGTGGCGGACGAAGTAGCGCTCACAGCACGACGCCGTCGGTGGAGCATCGCGGAGCCACCGGGTGACTCACGAGATCTGCGCACGGACGAACGCGGCGATCCGCGCATGGACCTGGGCCGGTGCATCGCGAAACGGCGCATGGCCAGCTCGTTCGATGACCACGACCTCGACGGGGCCGACGAGCCCGGCCCGGATCGCCGCGACCTGTGCGAGCGTGCCGTACTCGTCGGCCCCGCCCTGAACGATCAAGGTCGGGGCCGCGATCGCGGACAGCAACGGGTCGAGGTTCCACGCGCGAAAGTCCGGATCGAGCCACGCCTGATTCCAACCGAAGAACGCACCATCGACATCGGCATGGTGTCGCGCGAGTCGAGCGCGCAGATCACCGGTGGCGCGGTAGCTGTGCCGACGTCGAGTGGCCGTAGCCCTGACGCGCGTAGATCAGCGCCGGCCGGCCGGTTTTGTTCGCGATCGCCTCCGGAGTCTCGCGCCACTGCGTGATCGATCCGAGTCCTTCGTGGAGGAACACGAGCACGGGCCCGTCATCGCGCGGCGGCCCCACCCACCGGGCCTCGAGCTCGACGCCATCGACCGCCAGCATGGTCACCGGCTGCGTAGCTTGAACCGCTGGATCTTGCCGGTAGCCGTCTTCGGCAGCTCGTCGACGAAGTCGATCCAGCGCGGATACTTGAACGGTGCGAGCCGGTGCTTGACGAACATCTGGAGCTGGACCGTCTCGGCGTTGGCGCCGGGCTTGCGAACCACGTACGCGCGCGGCTTGGTCAGCCCGTCGGCATCCTCGTGGCCGACCACCGCGGCCTCCAGCACGGCCGCGTGTTCGGCAAGCGCGGACTCGACCTCGAACGGCGACACCCAGATCCCGCCGACCTTCAGCATGTCGTCGGCGCGCCCGCAGTAGGTCCAGCGACCGGAGCTGTCGCGGATGTAACGATCGCCGGTGCGCGTCCATGCGCCGTGGAACGTGGCGAGGCTGCGCGCGCGGTCCGCCCAGTAGCACGATGCACGTGCTCGGCCCGCGCACCCACAGCTACGGTCGAGTACGCCTGCACCTCGCAACCGTACCTGATCGGTCATCGCTTGCCGCGCACGACGGGCCGAGCGGTAACGATGCCGCGGGTCCAGCCCGGAAGTCGTCCCTTCCTGCGCCAGGTCAACGAGCCGGCTGCGAAGGTGGCCACCGGCTGGAACGGATCATCGGCGAGGCTGTTGTCGTACAGGCTGACCTTCGGCACGAACCCGATCGCCTGCTCGAGGTTCGCGAGCGAGCGGGTGAATCGCGCCCCGAGCTTGTCTCGCGGCACGTCGTGACCGCCGCGCGCGACCCGCTGATCGATGCGGTAACCAGACAGCGTCGCGCTCGCGACCCCGATGTAGATCAACGTCACGTCGTAGCCCGCTTCGATCGCGGCGCGCAGCATGTCGAGCTTCGCTCCGAACGGATCCGAGAACACGGTCTCGGTGATGAAGCCGTGACCGGCCTCGATCATGCGCGAGCGCGTCATATCCAGCATCCGCGCGGCCTCGGACGATTCGACGCGCATCTCGGCGGCCAACCTGTCGGCGTTGAGGAACGGAAGTGGTCGCTGCCGGAGGAACAGCCGGTAGAACGTCGACTTGCCAGACCCGTTCGGTCCCGCAAGCACCACCAGCTGGACCTTCATCGCCGCTTGGTCGCGCGTCGCTCCGCTCTGACCTTCGAGCGCTTGCCGTCGCGGGTCACCGCCAGGATGGTGCCCGGCGCGGTCTCCTCGTGACGGGTCTCGTTGTCCTGGCGGATCAACCGTGCGGCGGCAGCGCGGCCCTCAGTGGTTCCGGCGTACGCCAGCGCCTCGTCGAGCCCGGCGTCATAGCTGCGCGCCTTGAACCGCTCCACGGTTCCCGACGACACCACGGCCTCGACGGCCTGCCCGAGCCGTGCCCAGTGCTCGACCTGCTCGGTGAGCGAGCGATCCTGGACGGCGGCGACGGTGCGTGCGCGCAAGGTCAGGGCTTCGCTCAGACGGACCGGTACTCCGTTCGCCATACCTCAAATGTAGCAATCTGCTACACGGGGTCAATCCAAATGGATCAGGCGCGCTTGGGCTCGCGGTACGCGGCCGCCTGCTGGGCCTTCAGCACCACGTGCGAGGTCATGTTCACGATCTCGTCGACCGTGGCCGCGTTCTGCATCGCGGCGACCGGCCTGGACACGCCGAGCAAGATCGGGCCAACCGCGGACGCGCCGCCGAGGGTCTTTGCCATCTGATACGCAGCGTTGCCGGCTGCCAGGGACGGGAACACCAGCATGTTGGCGGCCTTGGTCAGCCGGGAGAATCCGTACGAGCCGTGCAGTCGTGTGGAATCGAGCGCGAGCTCGGGCTGCATCTCGCCATCGATCTCGAGCTCCGGCCGCCGCTCGCGCACGATGTCGATCGCGCGGTGGATCCGCGTCACGTCGGGATGCCGCACCGAGCCAAAATTGGAATACGAGATCATCGCGATCCGCGGGGTCACACCGAAGCCCTGCACGGCATCCGCCATCTGGAGCGTGATGTCCGCGAGGATCTCGGCGTCGGGGAAGATGTTGAACACGGTATCGCCGAAGAACTTCACCGCGTTCTGTAGGACGATCATGTACATGCCGACCGCGACCTTGACGCCCGGCTGCAGCCCGAAGATCTCGAGGATCGGGCGCACGGTCTCGGGATAGTTCAGCCGCAGGCCGGTGACCATGCCGTCGGCATCGCCGCGATCGACCATGATCGCGCCCCAGTAGTCACTCTTCGTGACCGTGGCCTGCGCGTTGACCGCCGTCATGCCCTTGCGCGCGCGCAGCTCGTACAGGCGTTTGGCATACGCCTGGCTCGGCGCCGTGCGCGGATCGATGATCTCGACCCGATCGATCAGATCGAGCGACATGTCCTCGCACAGCTTCACGATCTCGTCGGGCCGGCCGAGCAGCACGGGCTTCGCAATGTCCTCGTCGACGATCGTCTGCACCGCGCGCAGCAGCCGCGGGTTCGCGGCATGCGGGAACACGATGCGGCGAGGATCTCGCTGGGCCTCCTTCGTGATCGTGCGCATGATCGAGTACGCGGCATTGCTGCCCTTCGCCATCAGCCGATGGCGGTACTCCTCGATATCGAACGTGATCCGCGCGACGCCCGACTCCATCGCGGACTTCGCCACCGCCGGTGCCACCCACCACAGCACCCGCGGATCGAACGGCTTGGGGATGAAGTAGTCGGGCCCCATCTTCAGCGACTTGCCGCCGTACGCCATGATCACGGAGTCCGGCACCGGCTCGCGGGTCAGCTCGGCCAGCGCGCGTGCCGCGGCGAGCTTCATCTCCTCCGAGACGCTGGTGGCGCGGCAATCGAGCGCACCGCGGAAGATGTAGGGGAACCCGAGGACGTTGTTGACCTGGTTCGGGAAGTCCGAACGCCCGGTGGCGACGATCGCATCGGGCCGCGCGGTGATCGCATCGGGGTACGAGATCTCCGGATCAGGGTTCGCGAGCGCGAACACGATCGGTCGCGCGGCCATCGTCTTCAGCATCGCGGGCGTGACGGTGTTCGCCACCGACACCCCCATGAACATGTCCGCGTTGACCATCGCATCGGACAGCGTGCGGCGGCCATCGTCGACGATCGCGAAGCTCGTCTTCTGCCGGTTGAGGTCGCTGCGCCCGTTGTGGATCACACCCTTGGAATCAACGAGCACCACGTTGCGGCGCGACATCCCGAGGCTGCAGAAGAACTCGACGCAGGCGATCGCGGCGGCGCCGGCACCGGAGACCACCAGCTTGATCTCCGAGAGCTGCTTGTTCGCGAGCTCTGCGGCGTTGATCAGGCCGGCGCCCGAGATGATCGCGGTGCCGTGCTGGTCGTCGTGGAACACGGGGATCTTCATTCGCTCGCGCAGCTTGCGTTCGATCTCGAAGCACGCCGGTGCGGCGATATCCTCGAGGTTGATGCCACCGAACGTGGGCTCGAGGGCCGCGACGATGTCACAGAACTTGTCGACGTCCTTCTCGTTGACCTCGAGGTCGAACACGTCGATGTCGGCGAACTTCTTGAACAGGCACGCCTTGCCTTCCATCACCGGCTTGCTGGCGGCAGCGCCGATGTCACCGAGGCCCAGCACCGCGGTGCCGTTCGAGATCACGGCGACCAGGTTCGCGCGCGCCGTGTACTCCCACGACATGTCCTCGTTCGCTGCGATCTCGAGGCACGGCTCCGCGACACCCGGGGTGTACGCGAGCGACAGATCCAGCTGGCTCACCAGCGGCTTGGTCGGGACCACCTCGAGCTTTCCCTTCCGGCCACGGCGGTGATAGTCCAGTGCATCTTCCTTGCGCCCCATATGCGGGGACCCTAGACCCCCAGCCACGGGGGTGCAAATCGGGTCGAGTGAATGCGGTACGATCGCGAGGTGCCTGCCGAGCTGACGCCCGTTCCCGAGGACCTCCAGGCGCAGCTCGAGGCCTCGGTCGAGGCTGTGAAGGGCGATCCCGACGCGTCGCGCAAGCTCGAGTTCCTGATCGACGCGCTGCTGATCCGCAAGCAGCTCCCCGAACGGTTCCGCACGATCATCAGCCGGATCCAGGCCGATCGAACGCCCCGGGTCCAGCTCGCGATCTACGGCGACAAGTACGAGCTCGAGAGCCCCGACATCGACTGCGCGGCACGGATCCCGCTGTGCCGTGCGCGCTGCTGCTCGTTCGGCGTGCTGCTCTCGGAGCAGGACGTGCGCGAGCGAGTGGTGCCGTTCGTGATCGATCGGCCCTACGAGCTGCCGCGCGATCCGGTGACCAGGCGCTGCGCGTGCATGGATGACGTCGGCGCGTGCACGATCTATGCGCAGCGCCCCGGCGCCTGCCGCACCTACGATTGCCGCGAGGATCGCCGCGTATGGATCGACTTCGAGGCGAGGATCCCGGCGCCGATGCCCGAGCTCTGACCAGGCCGCGTTGGCCAGCTCAGCCATCGACGAGGATCGTGGCATTGAGGCGCGCCGCGACCGCGAGTGCGCGGAGGAACGCGGCGAACTGCTCGAGATCCGGATCCGCCTGGGTCGGGACGTCCGCTGCCGCGAGCGCGGCGCTCTTGCCCTCGACGTCCTTGAGCGCGAACACGCTGGTGTCGTGCGGGATCACGCCGAGGAACAGCGCGAGCATCAGCGAGTGCGTCGGCGTCAGGTTGCCGACCATGAACATCATCTGGAACAGCTGATCGCTCGAGACCTCGAGGTTGCCCTCCTCGGCCTCCCAGCGCACGCCGTACGCGACCCGGCTCTCGAAGTAGGTGGTGCCCGCCGCGCGCAGCTTCGCGACTGGCTCGCCGGTCCAGCCGAACTCGCCGAGGCCGCGCACGAGCAGTGCACCCGCGGTGTTGTCGAGCTTGCGGGGCAGCCGCGCCAGTAACCACTGCTCGACATGCTCCGGAATCGGATATCGGATCCGGCGGTGGCAGGCGAACTCCCGCGGCAGCCCGGCGGGGCAGGTGGCGCAGTGATGCGAGACCTCGTCGAGCGGCCGCGCCTCGTTGATCAGGTCGGCGAGCGTGACGCCGCGGGCCGAGTCACCATCGGGCTTGCGCATCGTCAGCTGGATCTCGATCTCGCTCGGGTCGCGGTCCTCGCCATCCTCCCGCATGTGAGCCAGCGCCGAGCGGGCCAGGATCCGCGTGCGGTGAAGCTCGACGAGCCGGCCGACGCCGAGCAGCTTCTGCGGCTCGCAGCCAACGGCAAGCACGTAGTCGATCGCCATGGCACATCGTAACCCAGCCGTCCGACGCTTGTTTCTCCCCGTCACCGCGGGTAGAACACCGCGCACGCACCCGTAGCTCAGCTGGATAGAGCGTTGGCCTCCGGAGCCAAAGGTCACAGGTTCGAATCTTGTCGGGTGCACCGCTGGTCGTATGCCGAAGACCCTCGCAGAGATCGCGATCGAGGCCGGGCTGGTCAACAAGGCCAACGCTGCGAAGGCGGGTAAGCTCGCCGAGGAGCACAAGCAGCCGCTGATCGTGATGCTGATCAAGGAGCTCGGCATCGACGAGGTAGCCTTGCTCGCCGCGTTCAAGAAGCAGACCCGGGTCTCGCTCGTCGATCCCAAGGACGTCCAGATCGATTCCGATGCGCTGCGCCAGGTTCCCCGCGATACCTGCGCCCGGCTCCGTGTGCTGCCGCTCGCCCTGACCACGGATGGTCCGAGCAAGCTGCTGAAGGTCGCGATGGCGGATCCCACCGACACGACCGCGATCGCCGAGCTCGAGGCGATCACCCACTGCGAGATCGAGATCGTCGCCCTGCCGCTCTCGGCGATCGACGAGCTGGTTGCCAAAGCTTACCGGTCGATCACGACGGCCATCGTCAACCGTCCCACCGGCGGATCGATGTTCATCACCTCGAAGGGCAAGCTCGGGTCGATCGAGCCGGAATCCGAGGTCTCGGTCACAGCTCAGATCCCGATCTCCACGCTGCAACAGGCAGTTGGAACCAATGACCTCGAGGTCCGGCTGACCGCCCTCGTCGCCGTTCTGACCGCCAAGGGCCTCATCACCGAGGCCGAGCTGGCGGAGGCCCTGGCGAAGGGTCGAAGTCCGTCGAGCGGTTCGACTTGAACCCGAGAGGTTCCGCGGGCCTTGCCCCGGTGGGTGGGCTATGATCTGCGTCAGGTCGTCCGTCGCCCCGGCCTATGTCCCGACATGACATGACTGCTAAGATCGACTGCTCAGGTTGCAATCACGGGTACGCCGAGACGGCGTTGTTCTGCCCGAATTGCGGCCGGCCCAAGGTGCGTCAGGCCGCGAGCGATGCCCTCGTCGGCAAGCTGCTCGGCGAGCGGTTCCAGGTGCAGGCATTGCTCGGGCAGGGCGCCTCGGGGACGATCTACCGCGCCGAGCACGTCACCTTGCGCCGGCGCGTCGCGATCAAGGTTCTGCACGCGGAGCTGTCGCGCGATGATCTCGCCGTCGAGCGGTTTCGCCGCGAAGCGACCACGGTTGCCGACATCGACAACGAGCACATCGTCGAGATCCACGATTTCGGTCGGACGCCGGATGGCCGGCTATACCTGGCGATGGAGCTGCTCGAGGGCGAGACCCTCGACACCGTGCTCGCGCGCGACAAGCAGCTCTCGTTCGAACGCACCGCCGATGTGCTGATCCAGGTCGGCGAGGCGTTGATGGAAGCCCACGCGATCGGCTACGTCCATCGCGATCTGCGACCGCGAAATATCTACCTGACCACGCGGCGGGCGAAGACCAACTTCATCAAGCTGCTCGACTTCGGCCTGGCCAAGCTCGTCGAGACCGATGCCCCAGCCACGCCCGCCGCGGATGCCACCAACCTCGGCATGACGTTCGGCGATCCGCGCTACATGTCGCCCGAGCAGGCGCGCGGTGATCGGATCGATCGGCGCGCGGATATCTATCAGCTCGGCTGCGTGGCGTACGAGATGCTGACGGGCGCGCCGCCATTCTCGGGGACGCGCGTGTTCGACATCCTGACCAAGCAGGTCACCGAGATCCCGCAGCCACTCCCCACGCTACGCCCCGGTGTGCCGCTGTGGCTGGAGGCCGCGGTCACGAAGATGCTCGCGAAGGATCCCGAGAATCGGTTCGCCACCACCTCGCGCATGGTCGAGGCCCTGCGCCGTGGCCTGGATACCGGTGAGGTGATGGAGGACTCGATCGCGCGCCGTCGCGAGAGCGTTCCGCCCGCGTCGGTGTCGCGCGTGATGGCGCGGATGGGACTCACCGCGGATGGCCTGCCCGCGATGCCCGCGTCTGCGCCTGCTGCTGCAGCTCCGGTCGTCGATGCACCGTCGCGTCGCAGCACCGGCACTCCGAAGGTCGGTGTCCCGATCGTCGGCGGTCCGGTTCCCGCACCGGTCGTCCAGCCTCCGGTGGTCGGCACGATCGACGCGCCGCCACGCGCGAAGCGGCCGTCGGTGAATCCCGACGAGAACAATGTCTCGCAGGTCTGGTACGACGAGGGCGAAGACCTCGCGAGCTCGCGAGCTGCGGCGCGCAGCCGGTCGTCGAGCGCCGGCGATTCGCTCTACGAGGACGAGGCGCCGGCGCAGAACCGGCGCTGGGGCCTGATCATCGGGATCCCTGCGGCGCTCCTGATCGGCGGCATCGCGTTCGCCATGACGCGCGGAGGGTCGAAGTCCACCGCGGCGATTGGCAGCGGCAGCGGGAGCGGCGATCAGGTGGTCGCGGGGATTCCCGCCGATGCCGCGCCGAGCACGATCCTCGGCGACGACGCAGCTAGCCCCGACGCGGACGTCACCGCCTCGGTGAAGCTGGGCAACCGCACGACCAACTCGTCGGGATCTCGCGTCACCCCGAGCCGGGATCCCGGCCCGCGAGATTCCGCTGGTCCGCGCCGTCCTTCCGGACCCGCGCTCGACGGGTTCGCACCTCCGGGCAGCTCGACCGACACCAGCTTCCTCCCACCCGGCACCACGCCGGGCACGCGTCCGAACCTCACGCCACCGCCGGTGACCCGCGTCAACATCACTCCTCCGGCGCCGGCCAAGCCGCCGGGTGTGAGCGGCACCGACACGCCCGAGGATCCGTACGGCACGGTCACCCCGACGCCGCCGAGCGATTCGCCGCCGCCCGATGGCGCCTCGGGCGATTCGAAGGCCGGGTTCTACGCGAACCTCGGGACCTCTCAGCTCGTCAACGGCGACACCGCGGGTGCCGCGTCCAACTTCAAGAAGGCGCTCGAGCTCGATCCGAAGAACGTCGCGGCGATGCTCGGCATGGGTGAGATCGCGCTCCGCCAGGGTCTGTTTGGCGATGCGATCGCGCACCTCAAGAAGGCCGCGCGGTTCGCCCCGCGCAACGCGAAGGTGTTCGTCCTCCTCGGCGAGGCGTACCTGAACTCGGGCAACAACGCCGAGGCCGCGGCCAACTTCAAGAAGGCGCTGCAGCTCGATCCGGATAACTCGCGCGCACGTGACGGCTACAACGAAGCGTCGTCGCGCGTCCCTCCGCCCGAAGAATAGCGCGCGCCTAGCGGCGCTTTTTCTGGACCTTGCTCGTGCGCTCCACGACCACGTCCTTGGCGGGCGCGGTCCAGCGCGAGGGTGCACTGTGGTGGGAGACTCCGAGGCGGATCCGGCGGGTCGAGAACGAAGGCACGAGCTTCGGAGCAGACTTGCCGAGGTGCATACATGACCCTAGGCGGCCAGGAGCCACCTGCGCAAGTTTGAGGCGGCCGGAGGAGATCTCCCCGGCCGCGCAGATGTGGGAAGATGGGGAAACGGATGGGCCTGTTTCACGTCTACGTCGAGGCGCCCGACCGGTCGCCCGAGGCGATCGAACAACTCGCCGACACGATCGGTACGAAGTACGGCGTGCCGGTCGCGGAGCTCGCAAAGCGGCTCGCGGCGGGCCGGTTCCGCGTCAAGGCGAACGTCGATCGTGTCACGGCGGAGGCGTATGCCAAGGCGCTCGGCGACAGCGGTGCGGTCGTGAAGATCGAGGACGCACTGCCGACCCAGCCGGTGCCGGTGGTCGCGCCGCCGACGGGGCGGCGGCAGAATTCGGCGACGATGCCGCCGGCCGAGGCCGAGCGCTCGGCGGGCTACTCGATGCAACCGGCCAAGGAACGGGCGGCCGCCGCTCCGGTGCCACCGGAGACTCGCCCTGCCAGCTCGCCGTTGTCACCAGCGAATCCAGATCGAGCATCCGCATCGTCGTCGCCGCCGACCAACGGCGATCGCCCGGGGCTCCCGCGTCCGTCGACGCCGGCGCCGCGTGCATCGATGTCTTCGCTGCCGATGGCGAATGCGCCACGCCCATCGTCGTCGGTGCTGCCGATGGCGAGCGGGTCGGCGAAGTCAGGGCCGGTGGTCGCGAGCGGTCTGGCGGCGGCGTACACCGAATCCGCGACCACCGATCTCGGCGCGCTCGGCGGAGACTCGTTCGGGATGATGTCGCTCGAGGGCGATGATGAACCCCGCAGCGCGAGCGACGGCGACATGTTCGCCCCGATGGGCGAGCCGTCCCCGACGGTCGCGCGCCCGACGACTGGCGTCGAGAGCGCCGCCAAGTCGGTGAAGCCGGCGAACCGCGCACCGGCCAAGGCCGAGCCGCTGGACCTGTTCGCCCCGCCCGAGGCAGCGGAGGACGCGGCATTCAAGGTCGAGATCGCGGCTGATGACGTCGCCGATCGAGTGCGCAAGCTGAACACGCCGCCGGCGGGTGTACCGGTGGCCGCACCGCTCCCGGTCGCGGTCACGCCGCAGCTCAAGAACAAGCTCCCCACGCCTGCCGCCGGTGCTCCGATCACGGTCGCGCGCGAGGCGCAGGAGACCCCGCGCTGGCGATTTGCCGCCGGGGTCGTGCTGTCGATCCTGCTCGGCTTCCTCCCGGCGCACCTGATCGCCTCCGCGCGCGAACGCTCGGCGTTCCACCGGATCGACGCGCAGGTCGTCGCGACGCAGGATCAGGCGGCCACCGCCGAGATGTACGCGACGCTCGATGACTTCCGTGATGCGCAGCGCGCGATCAAGCAGAGCGAGAAGCGCAACATCGCGCTGCTCTCGATGTTGATCTGGGGCATCACCGGTGGCGGGCTCGCCTACGTCTGGTTCCGCCGCGTGCCGTGGGACCGGATCGGCCAGAGCGGCTAAATTAGAATCGGTCGTTCGTGCTGGGCACTGGGTGGTCGCGCACAACGGAGAGTTGACAAATTCATCCTCGAGCACCAGCCTGCGTCGGTGGCCAAACGCCGGAGCAATCAACGGCGCAAGGCCGGCGTGCGCGACCAGGCCCCAAGGCCCGTTGTGCCCGTGCGGGTCCCGAATCCCATCGTGCCCACGCTGATCCCCAAGATCGACACCGAGGCACTGGGTGCGCGCATCGATGACTGCTTCGCGGAGGCGGAGCGGCTGGTTTCGAAGGTAGAGCAGGATGAGGACCGCGTGCAGCGAGAACCCGTGCGCAACGACATTACTGCGGCGCTGCGCACGATGGACCGCGCGATCGAGATCGCTGAAGCGTATGACGCGGCCACGCCGGGGATCCTTGCGCGCATCAAACAACGCGTGGTGCGCTGGCGCCGAGCGCGCCGACATCGACGTTTGCTCACGACGTTCGATCGCGCGATCGCGCGACGCGATCCCCACGTGTCCGATCGCTCATCCGCAGCGCTGCTCGCCGTGCTCACCGAGCGCATCGCGCGGCTCGAAGCAGGCGCGGTGACGCCGGCTTCGATCGCGGACGCACTCGAGGTCGCGGCCCGCGCGCGCGACGATTACGAGGCGTATGTCTCGCGCCTCGTAAAGATGCGCGACACGGCATGCACCGAGGTCGCCCTGTGGCGAGCGAATGTTGCGAAGGCAAAGGAAGCCGATCGAGGGGACCTCGCCACCGATGCGGAGCAGCGTGTGACCGAGTGGGAGCGCCGCGAACGCGAGGCGGCGAGCGTTCTCAGCCGGTGCATCGCGGGAAGGGTGCGGCTCGCAGACGCGATCGCGCAGTTGCAGGCGCTCGGTGCGCGCGTCGTGATCGCTAGAAGCGATCGTCGCGGAGCCTGATCGCGTCCCGCGCGCTTGAAGACCCGGCGGGCAAGGCCGCCCATTCGGCGTAACCTCGAAGTGCGGGCGGTGCAGCTGCGAGCACGCCAGCGGTGGGCAGTGGTGGGAATCAAGCCTGCACACGTGCAGGGCCCTCGCCGCCGGCGTCACGGCGCGTGCTCGCGCGGCCCCGCGTTGCCAGCCATGCACGGTCCGCGCGTGAGCTCGGCCACCTGTTCGCAGGCGGGGGGATCGCGTTGGCGTGACCGGGCGAAGCACCGGTGTGCCGCTCTCGCTCAACCTCGATGGGCTTGCGCCAGCGTCGAGTCAGATCGTGGACCGGCAACGGCCTTCCGGGCGGCCCGGCGATCGGCGATGTGCTGTCACTGCGCACGAAATTTAGCTCGACCCCCGAGGTACGCCAAGAAACCGAGGGACCCACGAACCCACGCGGAGGGTCTTCGATCCATCACGGAGACCCGTCGAGAGCACGCAGAGGGTCTTCGATCCATCACGGAGACC
>JAYUVX010000449.1:0-2885 GCA_043753855.1 Myxococcales bacterium
TCTGCCTCGCGCCAGCACTCGCGCCGCAGTGCCTCGGTCTCGTAATCGCGGCGCCGATTGTCGAACTCGCGTTCGAGACGCTCGTGCGCCAGCTGCTCGGTGCGCTCCTGCAGCTTCACGAACACCGACGCTTTCGCGCGCAGCACCTCGCCGAGGATCGGCTTGAACAGGAAGTCGACGGCACCGAGCTCGTACGCGCGCAGGATCGTCGCCGAGTCCTGGTCGTTGGCGGTGACGAAGATGATCGGCAGGTGACTCATGCGCGCGCGTGAACGGATCAACGTGGCCGTCTCGAAGCCATCCATCCCGGACATGTTGACGTCGAGCAGGATCAGCGCGAAGTCCTGCTCGAGCAGACGAGCGAGGGCTTCGCGCCCCGAGCTCGCCGTCACGATGGTGCGGCCGAGCGGTGCCAGTGCCGCTTCCGCAGCTACCAGGTTCGCGGGCGTATCGTCGACGACGAGGATCCGGCGAAGCACGACAGGCCGCGTGTCGATCTCGTCCACCTCGAACGGGATCCCACCATCTAGCCCACTATCTAGATCGACAAGCGACACGCACTTCCATCGTTAGCACGCGCTGGTCTGCGACTGGTCGCGTCTCACCGGGTTCTTTGCGGGAACCAGCCGCGCGGGCGCAGGCGCTAACTCGAGGTCAGTAGTCTTCCTGACTGCGTGCCAGTGCGATCGGGGATAATTTCCAATGCAGGTGTAAATGGCCGCGGATTGGCTCGACGAGGCCACACACAAGCTCCGTGGCGACAGCGAGCCCGAAGCCGAGGCGCTGTCGAGCGCGACGACACCGGATGATTATCGGCGGTTCCCGGGTCGCGCCTACGGGCTCATCGCACCGGTCGAGCGCAGCCTGCTAGATACGACCGACCTCTACCGCTATCTCGATCTGCGACGACTTCGCAAGCACCTGCTGATCGAGCATGACCTGCGGACGCTCGGGGTCGCACTCGTCGAGAGCCAGGGGCTGCCAGAGTGCATCCCGATGTTCGAGGATCCGCTGGTCGCGCTCGGCTGGGCATCGGCTGGGCATCGGTGATCGAGCGCACGACCCTCGCTGCATCCGCGCCTGCATCCGCGCCTCGCCGGCGCGCTCCCGGGTGAAGCGGCGTTCGCGTCGTCGTTCCTCAAGTGCTTCGCGGGCGCGACGGCCGAGATGGGGAGCGGGTTCCGCGCGTCGCTCCACGCAGCGGCGAACGATCCGTCCTGCGTCGACCGCATCATCGCGGGAGTCCTGTCTGGGCAGCGCCATCTGCGGCGCTGGCGCAACGTGTTCGAGGGCAAGGCGACCTCGAGCGACTCGCCGCTACGCATCGAGACCCGCTCGCGTCCCGGCACCGATAGCGATGCGGATCCCGATTGACCCCGAGCTGCCGAGCGTACGTGCTCGGTCAGCCCGCGGAGTCGGCGGTCTTCGGATCTTTGTTGTAGGAGATCAGCGCCGAGCCGTGACGTTCGATCACGTCCTCGTTGATCATCACCTCGGACACCGACTGCCCGGGCGTGTCGTACATGATGTCGAGCAGCGCATTCTCGAGGATCGCGCGCAGGCCACGGGCACCGCTCTTCTGCTCGGCGGCCATGATGGCGACCTTGACCAGCGCGCCCTTGCTGAACTTCAGCTTCACGCCATCCATCTCGAACAGCTTCTGGTACTGCTTCACCAGCGCGTTCTTCGGCTGGGTCAGGATCTGGACCAGCGCATCCTCGGAGAGCTCGTGGAGCGGAGCGATCACGGGCAGGCGGCCGATGAACTCGGGGATCATGCCGTACTTCAGCAGATCCTCGGGTTCGGTCTCCTGGATGAGCTCCCACTGCGAGCGCTCCACCTTCTTGTTCATGCCGGCGCCGAATCCGATCATCTTCTGACCGATCCGGTTCTCGATGATGTCCTCGAGGCCGGTGAACGCGCCGCCGCAGATGAACAGGATGTTGGTGGTGTCGACCTGCAGGAACTCCTGCTGCGGGTGCTTGCGGCCGCCCTTCGGCGGGACGCTCGCGATCGTGCCCTCGATGATCTTCAGCAGCGCCTGCTGGACGCCTTCACCGGACACATCGCGCGTGATCGACGGGTTGTCGCTCTTGCGGGCGATCTTGTCGATCTCGTCGATGTAGACGATGCCACGCTGCGCCCGCTCGATGTCGTGATCGGCGTTCTGCAGCAGCGAAACGATGATGTTCTCGACGTCCTCGCCGACGTAGCCCGCCTCGGTGAGGTTGGTGGCGTCCGCGATGGCGAAGGGGACGTTGAGGATGCGCGCGAGCGTCTGCGCGAGCAGCGTCTTGCCGCAGCCCGTCGGGCCGAGCAGGAGGATGTTCGACTTCTGCAGCTCGACGTCGCTGTCCTTGGTGCCGCCCTCGAGGGACTGGGCGCGCGCGTCGATGCGCTTGTAGTGGTTGTGCACGGCGACCGCGAGGATCTTCTTCGCGCGGTCCTGACCGATGACGTACTCGTCGAGGACAGCCTTGATCTCGGCCGGCTTGGGGACTGCACCGAGCCCGTAGGACTGCTCCTCCTTCTCGATTTCCTCGGCGATGATGTCGTTGCAGAGCCCGATGCACTCGTCGCAGATGTAGACCGTCGGCCCGGCGATGAGCTTCTTGACCTCCTTCTGGTTCTTTCCGCAGAAGGAGCAGCTCAGGTTGCCGCCCGCCTCGTCGCGACGCTTGCCGGACTCCATTATACGGGGGCCTTCCCGCCCCCCTCCACTCGGCAAAGCCGAGCGGAGCCTTCCCCCTCCCGCGCGTTACTCGCGCGAGTTTCGGAAGTGCTTCGAGCAGAAGTGCTCGGGAGCAGCGCCCCGACGACGTTCGCGACGGTCGTCATGGCTACTTCTTGCCCTCTTCCTTCTTCTTCACGAGGACCTCGTCGAT
>JAYUVX010000450.1:0-67084 GCA_043753855.1 Myxococcales bacterium
CAAGCACATGATGAAGCCGGGGATCGGTGCGTACGATCGGTTCAAGGAGCTGTTCGATCGGTACGGCAAGGAAGCGGGCAAGGAGCAGTACCTGATCCCGTACTTCATCGCCGCGCACCCGGGGACGACCGACGAGGACATGCTGAACCTCGCGCTGTGGCTGAAGCGGAACGGCTTTCGCCCCGATCAGGTGCAGGCGTTCTTGCCGTCCCCGATGGCCAGCGCGACCGCGATGTATCACTCCGGGTTCAACCCGCTGCGCTCGCTCAAGGCACGCGAGCGCGTCCACGTGGTCAAGGACATGCAGCAGCGCCGCCTCCACAAGGCGCTGCTCCGCTATCACGATGCGAACAACTGGCCGATCATCCGCGAAGCGCTGAAGAAGCTGGGGCGCGCCGATCTGATCGGCGGCAGCAAGCATCATCTGGTGCCGCCGTGGCAGCCCGCCGGCACCGGCGTCCAGCACGAAGGTCAGCGCAGTGGCGGAGGTCCGCGGCGGGGCACCGCGCTCACGCAGCACACCGGTCTGCCGCCGCGCGCGGGCACCCGGCCAGCGCCCAAGCGTCGACCGCGCTAGCTCGGCTGTCGCGCGGAAGCGTGTGCGCCGCGAGCGCGTGACGTGGTCCCCCAACCCTGCCGCTCTGCGGCTTTGCGTCTCCGATCACGGGACCCAGGACGGCGACGATCTTCTGAGGCAGGACTCCGTGCTCGGGTGGCACGACGGCCATCCCTCGTCGTGCGTAGCGCGCGGTGTCGGCGCGATCGCACTCCCGTACGTAACTGCACCACACTGGAGCCTTTTGTGGTCGAGAGTCGTCGGGGTACTGTTTAGCAAGCGTCATGGCGGCTTCGCCCTCTCCCTCGTCCGAGGCTGACATCTCGATCGGAAGCGTCCTGGACGGGCGCTACCGGATCGATGCGCTGCTCGGCGCCGGCGGCATGGGCCGTGTGTATCGCGGCGAGCATACGGGCATCGGCCGGCCCGTGGCGATCAAGGTCCTGCACTCCGACCTGAACCGGAACCGGGAGGCTGCGCAGCGGTTTCAACGCGAGGCGATCGCCTCCGGACGGCTCGACCATCCAAACATCGTCAACGTCAGCGACTTCGGCGTCGTCGACGACGGCTCGTGCTACCTGGTGATGGAGGTGCTCGAGGGCGAGTCCCTCGGCACCCGGCTCGAGCGCGACAAGCGGATCCCGTGGCGCGAGGCGATCCAGATCCTGCGCGGCGTACTGCTCGGGCTCCGGCATGCGCACGAGCGCGGCGTCGTCCACCGCGACATCAAGCCCGACAACGTGTTCCTGACCTGCAAGGATGGCGAGCTCGTCGTCAAGATCCTCGATTTCGGGATCGCGAAGCTGTTCGCCGGAAACGCCGAGGATCCCGCGTCGACGCGCGCCGGGCTCACCGTCGGCACGCCCGCGTACCTGTCGCCCGAACAGGCGGTCGGTGGCGAGATCAAGCCCGCCTCGGACCTGTACTCGACGACCATCCTGCTGTTCGAGATGTTGACCGGCCGCGCGCCGTTCGAGGACAAGGATCCGCTGGCGATGCTCGGCGCGCACGTGAGCCGCGAGCCGCCCCGCGTCGCCGAGGTCGCGCCGGAGGTCGCGATCCCGCCAGCGCTCGAGGACGTCATCCAGCGCGGCCTGATCAAGACCTCGGCCGATCGGATCACCACCGCGGACTCCTACCTCGCCCAGCTCGACGAGGTCGTCGAGAGCACGCGCCTCGGCAGCACACCGATCGCGGCGCACGATGCACTGGGCAGCGCGCCCACCGCGATGACGATCACGGCGGTCACACCGGCGCCCGGTTCGCTGAATTCGCTGGCTTCGCTGACGCCGGCGCCTGGCCACAACGACACGATGGTCCTGCTGACCGACCGCAAGGATCCGGCGCGCCCGGTGTCACTCGCCGAGGCACCGGCGATCCCGCGCAACTGGATCCGCGTCGGCACGATCGTCATCGGGGTGTTCGCCGCGATCGCGCTGACCATGGCGATCGCTACGCGCGGCGGGCAGGATCCTCCAGGGGATCCACTCCCGAAGTCTGACGCTCCACCGAAGGCGCGCACCGTGGCACCCAAGCCTGCTCCGCCGCCCGAGTCGAAGCCCGAACCGAAGACGATCCCCGACCTCGGGAAGGGCGCGGCGGACGATCGCGATACCAAGCTGAAGGCGTTGCTGCACGATCTCGATTCCGGACCGACGTGCACCGATCGCAAGGAGGCGGTCGCCGGGCTCGTCGATCTCGGAGATGATCGCGCGATCAAGCCGCTCAAAGCCGCGCGCTATCGGATGCGCGGTGGGTTGCTCGGGTTTCGCCAGAGCAACGCCAATGGATGTCTCAAGGCAGCTGCCGAGGCGGCCGTGAAGGCGCTCGGCGGCACCCTCAAGTAGGCTTCGACTTCCAGTCCTTCTGGCTGAACACCTCGAAGTCGACCACCAGGCACACCGGCTTGTCGGCGGCGTCGATCGCCCAGTACGCCGCGAGCTCGCCGGCTCCGCAGGGCAGCGCGAGTGCCCGGCGCCCATCGGTGAGCGGGAGCTCGAGCGGCTCGATCCCGGTCACCGGTGGCACGGCGATCGGCCCCGGAGATCCGGCCCCCGCATCGAGCAGCAAGAGCCAGCCGCTGGTCACGACGACGCGCGGCAGTGCATCGGCGGACCTCGGCTTGTTCTGGCCCTTGAAGTGCGCGACCGTCCACTTCTCGATCGGCGGCCGACCGACATGGATGACGATCGCAGCGAGCCGCTCCTGGTCCCCGGAGCGCGCGACGCTGAGCATCACGCGGAACTGTCCAACCGGGACCGGGCGGTCGAACACGCGCCAGGTTTCGGGCGCGGATGGATCGGCGATGGCGAGCGCGCCCGATCCGGCGGGCAGCTGGATCGGCAGCATGCGGATATCGATCTTGTGAGGCCCGAATCGCTCGCCGTAGCGCAGCAGGCGGCCGATATCGCGCGGTGCGATCAGCTCGTCTCGATGCGCCGGCGGCGGAGGAGGTGGCGGCGGGAGCGGCATCGACGGGGGGCCCGGGCGCATCGGCTTGACCGCGATCGCAGGCAGCTTGGGCCCCGGAGGAGGCGGGGCGACCTTGGCGGCACGCTTCACCGGTTTCGCCGGCTTCGCCGGCTTCTTTACGGCTCGCTTGGGTTTCGCCACGGCGGTCACGGTAACATTGGCGCATGCGTCGCGTGTGCCCCGAGTGCAAGGCCGTCAACCGGATCCCGGTCAAACATCTGGCGGACGCCGGGAAGTGCGGCAAGTGCGGTCACGCGTTGCCGCCGCACGCCGCGCCGATCGAGGTGACCTCCGAGACGCAGTTTGACGAGATCGTCGCCGGCGCGCGGGTTCCGATCCTCGTCGATTTCTGGGCCACCTGGTGCGGTCCGTGCCGCACTGTCGCGCCCGAGGTGAAGAAGGCCGCACACAACCTCGCCGGCAAGGCGCTCGTGCTCAAGGTCGATACCGATGCGCAGACCGAGATCGCGCAGCGCTATCAGATCTCGAGCATCCCGAACTTCGCGGTGTTCTCGGGCGGCCGTCTCGTGCGCCAGCGCGCCGGAGCTGTGGATCATCGGCAGCTCGAGAAGTTTGCGGTCACGCCACAGTAGGCGTTGGTAGGCCTTGGTAGGCCTTGGTAGATCGTCGGCCGTCGCCCTGCGTTAGCACGGCACATGACACACATCGCTTGGACCCTGACCGCGCTGGTCGGCTTGGGTGGAATCGCAGCGGCCGAGGAGACCGACGTCGTGCACACGCGCACCGGGGAGACGCTCGCCATCGCAGGCGGATCGCACCGCGGCATCTCGCAGGACTACCTGGTGATGCCGAGCGGCGGCGAGCTGTCGGGGCAGATGCGGTTCGTGATGGCGGAGGCTGCGCTCGGGAGCGACTCGCTGAAGTTCAGCGACCTCGGCCTGCTCGATCTCGCTGGCCGCTGGTCGTTGCTGCGCACGCTCGAGGTGTCGGGGAGCGTCACGTTGCTGCCGAAGCAGCCGTCCTACACGTCGGAGAAGCCGTGGCAGAGCGTCGGCCTCGGGCTGCGCAGCCCGCTCGGGCACAAGGCGGCGATCTCGCTCACCGGCGCCGGTGGACACCTGCTCGATCACACCGGGAGCTGGACGCGCGAGGCGCTGACGATCGAGTGGCGCAAGCCGATCGCGGACATCCTCGACTTCGGGATCACGGGTGGGATCGATGGCATCACGCTCGGCGATCGACATCGGCGCAACGCCTTGATCAGCGAGCTCGCGATCGCGACCTCGGCGCTGTTCCGCGAGCCGACGGGCCACTGGGGCGGCTGGGTCGGCATCGCGTACGCCCTCCCGGTGTTCGCGCGCGGAACGGATCCGACCACCGGTCTCGCGGTCGATCCGCAGCCGCGCCTCGATCTGCGGATCGGCAGCGTCCTGTCGATCACCCCGCAGTGGGACCTGTTCGCGGAGCTCGCGATCGTCGATCGCGGCGACCTCTCGGATCCGCAGACCCGGCTGCCGATCCTCGATGGCGGGTTCGACCAACGGCAGGTCATCCTCGGAGTCACGCGACACCTCGAAGCTCCGCGCCGCCGGTCGAACCATCACGGTGACGCCCTCCAGCTCAGCCGCGCCGAGACGGGTACGCAATGACCCGCATGGGTACGCTAGCACCCAGACACAACTCAATAATCCCATATAATTGAATCACGATCATCGTGGTCTACGATTTGCCTATTTCCCGCACGTGCAGACTTCCACCGCCGGTCGCCATCAGCTGATCTCGGAGCATGCGGACATCGCGCGGCGCATCGCTCTCAAGGTGGCGCGGCGCTGCCCGAGCTGGATCGCTCGCGAGGACATCGTGGCCGCGGGCATGCTCGGGCTCACCGAGGCCGCAAACCGGTTCGACGATTCGCGCAAGGAGCCGTTCCTGTCGTTTGCGGAGCACCGGATTCGCGGTGCGATCATGGACGAGCTGCGCCGTGGCGATATTCTGCCGCGCCGCGTTCGCCAGGTCGCCCGCAAGGTCGGCAACGCGATCCGCGACCTCGAGAACGCCGGCGAAGTGGCGAGCGACAACCGGATCGCGATGAAGCTCGGTGTCCGGGTCGACCACTACCGCACGCGCCTCGCCCACCTGGTTCATGTCGAGGTTCAGTCGCTCGACGAGCTGTCGCCGACCTTGCGCACGGGTCTCGAGGTCGGTCCCGACGAGATCGCCGCGCATCACGAGGAGCTGCGGCACGTCAACGAAGCGCTCGCGAAGCTCGAGGCGCGCGACGTCATGGTCCTCGGACTGCACTTCGTCGAAGATCAGACGTACCAGGAGATCGGGCGGACGCTCGGCATCACGCCCTCCCGGGTGTGTCAGCTGCTGTGGCGGGCCATCGAGCGCATGCGCTTGCTGCTCGGAGTCAGCGAGGTCGTGGAGCCCGATCAGCTTGCTGCGACGCGCGTCCGGGCGGCGTGACACCGGTGGGCTGGCGTTCCTGCGCCGCCCATGCCAGCCTGTGCCCGCTTCTCATGGGCGAGGATGTATCCGTTCGCGTCAAGGTGATGGTGGTCGAGGATGACGTCGAGGTCGGCAAGCTGCTCGCGCGGAAGCTGAGCTCGGACGGGCACGACCACGAGATCCTGGAGGACCCGCGCCCGGTGCTCGAACGCCTCGCCGCGGGATACGACGGCTGGGACGTCGTGATCCTCGATGTCGGCCTGCCCGGGATGAGCGGCATCGACGTGTTGAAGAAGTTCCGCGAGGCGGGCTCGACGGCATCGATCATCATGCTGACCGGCGACAACAGCGCGCAGACCGCGACCACCTGCATGCGCGCGGGCGCGTTCTATTACCTGACCAAGCCGTTCCGCCCCTACGAGCTCGGTGCGATGGTCGAGTCCGCCGCGCGCTATGCCACGATGCGCCGCGAGCTGACGGCCGCACGGTCGCCGCAGCCTGGGGGCGTTGACCATGCCGCCGATCGGTTCCTCGTCGGCATCTCGCCCGCGATGCGCAAGCTACGCTCCGCGCTCGATCGGCTCGCGGGGCAGGACGTCTCGGTGTTGATCCAGGGAGAGAGCGGCACCGGTAAGGAGCTGGTCGCCCGCGCGCTGCATCATCGCGGGATGCGCCGCAACAAGCGGTTCGTCGCGCTCAACTGCGGTGCGATTCCCGAGTCGCTGATCGATAGCGAGCTGTTCGGCCACGCCAAGGGCTCGTTCACCGGCGCGACGACCGATCGCCCTGGCGTGTTCGTCGAGGCCGACGGCGGGACGCTATTCCTCGACGAGATCGGCGACATGCCGCTCGCGGTGCAGGCGCGCTTGCTCCGGGTGCTTCAGGAGAGCGAGGTCCGTCCGGTCGGATCGAACGTCGAGCGCAAGGTCGATGTCCGCGTGATCGCCGCGACGCATGTCGACCTCGCGAGCGCCGTCGAGCAGCAGCGGTTCCGTCAGGACCTGTTCTATCGGCTCAACGTGGTCGTGCTGCAGGTGCCTCCGCTGCGCGATCGGCTCGACGACCTGCCGCTGCTCGCGGCGCACTTCGTGAACAAGCACGGTGGCGAAGCACCGCCCAGCCTATCGCCGGATGCGCTCGATGCGATGACCGGTTACGGGTGGCCGGGCAACGTCCGCGAGCTGGAGAACGCGGTGATGCACGCGATCGCGCTTCATCATGGCGACGCGATCGGCGCGGAGTCGCTACCGGTCACGATCACGCACCGCACGCAGGCGCATTCGGCTTCGCTGAACGCGCGCGAGGATGGCGAGCTCGAGCCGCTGACGGAGGCCAAGCGGCGCGCCAGCGCGGCGTTCGAGAAGCGCTACCTGACCGCGGCGATGGAGAAGGCGAAGGGTTCGGTCTCCGAGGCAGCGCGGCTCGCCGGCCTCGATCGCACGAACTTTCGCCGGCTACTGCAGCGTCACGGCATCGACGCCACGACCTTCAAGAGCTGACGCGACGGCCGCGCTCCCGCAGCAGCCACGCCGAGCGCGAGCGGCCCGTACCCGAGGGACGCGTGCTGCCGCAGCCGCAGCCGTCGACCGCAGGGAGCTGCGCGACGACCGGGCGTAGTCACCGCCGGTGACCGGAACCTCTCCCTCGTAGTGCACCTGCGACAGCACCGCGAGGACAGGCCACATCGGCCCAGCGTACTACGCCTGCAGCCCGGTCCACTCCGCGCTCTTGGTCCACAGCGTCTTCGCGAGCTCGAGGTCATCGGCCGCCTTGTTCGGGCGCTGCTCCTTGCCGCCGGTGGTGTAGTAGCGACCGCTCTGGTTCGCGAGCTCGGGGGACGTCGCGCATACCAGGCTCGACTGCGCACCCTGCTCGGGCGTGATCATGAACCGCTTGACCAGCCAGCGGAAGGGTGGCGGAATCCGGCGCCAGGCATCGGTGGCCACCACGCCGGGATGGACCGCGTACGCGGTGACATCGCTGCCCTCGAGCCGGCGCGCGAGCTCCTTGGTGAACAGCACGTTCGCGAGCTTGCTGACCTCGTATTCCTTGAGGCCGACCACGGTCTTCGTCGGCTTCTGCACCGCGGTCCAGTCGATGTCCTTGGCGCGATAGTGCGAGGCGCTCGAGACGTTCACGATCCGCGCGCCGCCGCTCTGCTTGATCCGATCGATCAGCAGGCGGGTGAGCAGGTAGTGGCCGAGATGGTTCGTGCCGAACGTCATCTCGTAGCCATCCTTGGTGGCGCTGCCGCGCTTGGCGACCACGCCGGCGTTGTTGATGAGGCCGTGGATCTTCGGGGCCCGCGCGAGCAGCCTCTCGGCGCAGGCGCGAACCGATGCGAGGTCGCCGAGATCGAGCGCGATGAACTCGACCTTGTGGTTGCCGGTCTCCGCCTTGATCTCGGCGACCACGGGAGCGGTCTTGCTCTGCGACCGGCAGGCGAGGAAGACCTGGGCGCCCCGCCGCGCGAGCTCCTTTGCCGTGATCTTGCCGATGCCGGTGTTCGCGCCGGTGACGATGAAGGTCTTGCCCGCGAGGTCTTGCGCCATTCGCGCACCATCGTAATGGATGGCACGGTGCGCAAGGGGATGTCCTTGGGTCGTTGACCCGCCCGGTGAGGCTGGGCTACGCGAATGGCATAACAATGCGTCAACGCACGGGTCTGGTCACTGGTTTGGTAGTTCTCGCGATGCTGCTGTTCGTGGCCCATTCGCAGGCCGAGGACGGTTCGGGCTCTGCGGCCGGCGCCGACGAGCATCACGAGGCGGGCTCAGCCCAGCCGGCCGAGGCGGGCTCCGCCGGCCACCACGACGGGGGCACTGCGGCCGGCTCCGACGAGCATCACGAGGCCGCGGCTCCGGTCGCGCCGGCCGCGCATCACGCCACCGTCGGCGATGCCGATGGCGACGGCAAGCCCGACGCGCAAGAGGATTCCGACGGCGATGGGGTTCCCGATGCCAAGGAGGACTCGGACGGCGATGGCATCTCCGACCTCGACGAGAAGATCATGGACGCCGACGTCGACCTCGACGCGCCCGACTCCGATGGTGATGGCGTGCCCGACGCGCAGGAAGACGGGGACATCGACAACGACGGCGTACCGGATGCCGAGCAGGAGGATCCACCGACGTCCCCGTTCGACTCCGACGGCGACGGCGTGATGGAGCCCGACGAGATCGCCGAGCGCAAGGAGTTCAGCGAGTTCTTCCGTGACATCCCGAACGAGCCCGATGACAAGGCGCTCGAGGCGCGGCCGAACGACTCCGAGCTCAAGCCCTCGGTGACCGTCGAGATGTTCCGGAAGGGCGTGCGGATCGCGAAGCGGATCGTGCTCGGCAAGATGGAGAAGAAGATCGCGAAGAGCTCCGACAAGAAGATGCGGACGTTCTCGCTGATCATCTCTGCGGTCTCGCTGCTCGGCCTGTTGCTGCTGCTGATGCCGCTCGTGCTCGCGAAGAAGTATCCCGGTCAGGGCAAGACGCTGTTCAAGTACTCGGCGCTCGCCGCGGTCACCTTCCTGGTCACCGTCAACCTGTTCGGTGGCGTGCTGTTCGGGCTGCGCACCGTGCAGGGCGCGCTGTCGAACTACACGAACCCGAGCATCGCGATCGCGAGCGGCACGTTCGATACGCTCGACGACAACGCCGAGAAGTACATCATCACGGGCAAGGAGCTGTTCCTTCCCACCATCGAGCAGATGCGCAACTCGCCCGACGAACAGCCGGCGGTGCAGCTCCTGGGCAATGGCCTGAAGATCGTGCAAGACGCGAAGGTGTTCCTCAGCATCGCGAAGATGTTCAAGAAGGTCGACTTCATCTTCAAGGTGCTGCCGATCATCCTCACGCTGCTGACCCTGATCCTGTTCGTGCTCGCGATCCGGCCGACGCTCACCGAGATCATCAAGCTGCCGGCGAAGGCGGCGTCCGGACAGGCGGGCGTTGGCAAGGAGGTCGTCGGCAACAGCCTGCGGCGCGTGCGCGGCGAGCTGTTTGCCTCGCTGTGCACGATCGGCGTGCTGGTCGTGCTCACCGTGGTCTCGGGCTTCGTGCTGAGCCAGGTCGTGAAGCCCGCGCTCGATGCGTTCCTCACCTACTTCAGCCTGACCGTCACCTACCTGCAGTTCGCCGAGGGCGCGTCGTCGGGCCTGGTGTTCATGACGCTGTTCGCCGTGATCCTGTTTCTCGTCCTCAACCTCGCGACCTTGATCCTCTCGACCTCGTTCTTCCTCGGCAAGTCGCAGAAGATCTTCCAGCAGCGGTTCAACGATGCCACCCCGATCTCGACGCACGCCCGGTTCTTCAAGTGGGGCGTGCCCTCGGTGCTGCTCGTGCAGCTGTATCCGCTGATCTTCGTGCTGGTCGCGTCGAGGATCCTGTCCGCGATCAACACGAGCGTGATGGGCAGCGAGCTCAACGCGGAGTCGGTGTCGTGGGGCAAGGCGCTGATGGCGGGGCCGGTGTTCCTCGTCGTCGGCTTCGTGGTGCTGTTCTGGGCGGTGCGCGGCCTGAAGGCGATCAAGTTCCTTCAGGGCTACAAGGTGAAGCCGAAGGCCCTGGCGGCGTGAGCAGGAGATGAGCATGTGGTTCCAGGTGTTCGTGCTCGCCATCGCGCTGAGCGCGTGCGGTGGTACGCGCAACGGCGCGGCGGGTGGCGCCCGTGATGCGTCGCTCGCCGAGCGCTCGCTCTACGATCGGATCGGAGGCAAGGACGCGATCACCGGTGTGGTCGAGGACTTCGTGGCGAACCTCGCCGCGGACAAGCGGATCAGCGCGTTCTTCGACAATGCCGACATGACGAGCTTCAAGCAGAAGCTGGTCGATCAGATCTGCGAGCGGACCGGCGGCCCGTGCAAGTACACGGGCCGGGACATGAAGACGTCGCACGCCGGCATGAACATCAAGGAGGCAGACTTCAACGCGCTCGTCGAGGATCTCGGCAAGTCGCTCGACAAGTTCAAGGTCGCCGACAAGGAGAAGACCGGTCTGCTCGCCGTGCTCGGCGAGCTGAAGGGCGACATCGTCCTCGCGCGGTGATCAGTACGGCTTGCCGCCGGAGTTTCCGCCGGGGCCGTAGTCACAGATGATGGTGCTGCGGAACTGCAGCCCCGGGCAATCGCCGAGCGCGCAGCCGATCTCGATCGATGTGCGCCACACCACCTGCGTGTAGTGACCGCAGGTGCCACCGCTGCAGGTGTTCGCGACGTAGTTGTAGCTCGCGCCCTCGGAGGCCCACGACGTGACGGCTTGTGAGCCGCTCGCCGTTCCGCTCGATGCGAAGATGTTCTCGCCGACATAGTACGGATGACCGGTCGAGCGGCCCGCGTTGTGATCGACGAGGCCGGTCGGTGCCATCGTGTCGGTGCACGTCCCGACCCACGCGGCTGCCGTGGCGGCGAGCGCGGGGCTCCACGTCATCGGAGGGAGTGCGGGCGAGGTTCCGACCATCGCGCGGACCGCGTTGTGCGCGGCGGTGATGCCGCTGAGGTTTGCGGGTTCGCCGGTGGCCACCGAGCCATCGCCACCACTACCAGCGCCGCCGCGCGCATCCGAGATCGCCGCACTCGCGTCATCACCGCACGCGGTGAACGCTGCGCACGCGAGCACCATCACGAGGCAGCACGATCGCGACATATCCCTCAGGATCGCGGACCCACGGGGTGAACGTCAACCACTGGTTGACACCCCGAGGTAGTCACGAGTACTACGCTCGGTAGAGGCTCTATCGAATAGCGACGAAACGACCACCACCGACGGATGCAGGGAAGCCAGTGAGATGCTGGCACAGCCCCCGCTACTGTAACCGGGGACGACGCGGCACGATGCCACTGGGAAACTGGGAAGGCGCCGCTTAGGACGAACCGGGAGTCAGGACACCTCTCCGACGGGAACTTTCGGGTGTGAAGGACGCGATGGTCGCGTTGGTCACACCCCGTCACGTGGGGTGACCAATGAACCGAGGCTCCGAATCCGTGTGCGCGTTGATCGTGCTGGCTACCGCCGGCGCGCTGGCGCATGCCGATCCGGATCCGGTTCGCACGGTGGAGCCCGAGACGATCTTCGTGATCGATCGCGCGACCGATGATGGCGCTGCGGATCGCGAGCGAGCGCTCGGCGAGGCGCCGTTCGTCACGGTGCTGCATCCCGCGGATCATCCGGCGACGACGTCGGTCGCGGACGCGGTCGCGACCAGCGCCGGTGCGCTGACCACGAGCCTCGGCGGCCTCGGCTCGTTCCAGACCGTGGGCGTGCGCGGTGCGGCACCGGGACACACCAGCGTGCTGATCGATGGCGTGCCGCTCGCGAAGCTCGCCGCGGTCACCGCGGATCTCGGTCGCTATCCGCTCGATGCGTTCGGCGAGGTCCGGTTCTATCGCGGTGCGGTGCCGGTCGAGCTCGGTGGTGCCGGCCTCGGCGGTGCGATCGATCTGGTGACCCGGATGGGACCGGGGCCGCACGGCGAGCGCTGGAGCATGTCGCTCGGTGGCGGCTCGTATCGTACGCGCCACTTCCGCGCGCACCTCGGCGACGCCCACGGGGAGCGCGGCGAGATCCTGTCGTCGACCACGGTCGGCTACCAGGGCACCACCGGCGACTACTCGTACTTCGACGACAACGGCACGCTGCTGAACCGCAACGACGATGGCTATCGAGTCAGGGGCAACAACGGCTTCGACCAGATCGATGCCTCCACGCGCTTCGCGACGCGCTCGCAGCCGACCGGTGGTGGTCTGCGCCTCGCGTGGAAGCGCCAGGGCCTGCCGGGCAGCACCGCGAAACCCGCGCAGACCGCGAAGCTCACCACGTTCGATGCGATCCTCGATGCCGGCGGCGAGACCCGCGCGGGCGATTGGACGGGTCACCAGCTCGGCTATGGCCTGTTCGAGCGGCAAGGGCTGCGCGATGCGATGGGCGAGCTCGGGCTCGGTGATGCCGAGCGCTCGTACACCACGGTGTCACTCGGGGCGTCGTCGACCTGGCGCCACCCGATCGGTCCGCATCGGTTCTCCGCGGGCGCGGAGCTGCGGGCCGATGCGTTCAGCGATCACGATGACAAGGCCAACACCGACGCGGTCACCGGGACCCGCGTGGGAGGCGCGATGCTCGCGGCGATCGATCTCGCCCTCGCACCTCAGCTCGTGGTGACGCCGGCACTCCGGCTCGAGGCGCTCGACTCCGCGCCCACGCCGGTAAGCGTCGGTCCGATGGCGGGCGTCGTGGTGCCGAGCCGCTGGGATCTGGTCGCGAGCCCGCGGTTCACCGCGCTGTTCGCGGCCACGTCCGACCTCGCGATCAAGGGCAGCATCGGGCGCTATGCGCGGCTACCGACCCTGCTCGAGGTGTTCGGCAACCGCGGGTTCATCCTCGGCTCGCCGGATCTGAAGCCGGAGCGCGGCCCTTCGAGTGATCTCGGTCTGGTCTGGGCACCGGCGCGCGCACAGGCTCGCGGCGAGATCGATCGCGTGCTCGTGCAGGCGGATGTGTTCGCGAGCCGCGCCCACGACACGATCGCGCTGATCACGACGGCGGGATACGTCACGCGCGCCGCGAACATCGGCGACACCGAGGCCTACGGTGCCGAGCTGATCGCGTCTGCGCGGATCGCCCGCACGCTGAGCGTGACGGCCAGCTACACGCGGCTCGTCACCGAGCAGATGTCGAGTGATGTCAACGTCGATGGCAAGCCGGTGCCGCGGCGGCCGGGTCACGTGCTGTACGCGCGTGGTGAGGTCGAGCGCCGCGTGCTGAACCACACCGCGATGGCGTGGCTCGACGGTGCGTGGCAGGCCGAGAGCTACCTCGATCCCGCGAGCCTCGGTAGTACGCCATCGCGCCTGCTGATCGGCACCGGTGCGCGCGTCGAGGTGATCGAGCACCTCGGACTCTCGCTCTCGATCACGAACCTCGCGGACGCGCGGATCGCCCACCTGCCGCTCGATCCCGCGCCGTCGCCAGCTCTGACCGAGACGCCGACCCCGCTCACCGATGTCTCCGGGTTTCCGTTGCCCGGCCGCAGCTTCTACCTGTCTGTCGACTGGACCCACTAGCTATCCCCGAGGAAGTATGACCAAGACGCTCGCCCTGCTCCTGCTCGTCGCCGCCTGCGGTGACAACTACCACCCCGCCGTCGATTCGCCGGTGGACGCCGGCGTCGATGCCGCTCCCGCGGTTCCCCACGCGGTCGTGGTCGCCGGCGACTTCATCCCAGGCCACCCCGGCGTGATGTCAGCGCTCGAGATCGGGACGCGCACGATCACCACCAACGTCGCGCCAGCGGGCGCGATCGGAGAGGACCCGATCCTCCGGATCGACGACGACGAGCTGCTGGTGGTCAATCGCGCCAGCGGCAACAACGTCACCATCCTCGATGCCCACACCTACGCGCTCGTCGAGCAGCTCGGCACCGGCGCGGGCACCAATCCGCAGGACGTCGCGGTGATCGGGAACAAGCTGTTCGTCGCGACGCTCGGCAACAAGGGCGGCGTCGTGTTGACGCGTGGCTCGACGGCGATCCAGGAGATCGATCTGTCGGCAGACGATCCGGACGGCAAGCCGAACTGCAACTCGGTGTTCTACGCGAACAACAACCTGTACTTCTCGTGCGGTCGCCTCGACGACACCAACCCCAACCTGCCGGCGCGCGGACCGGGAAAGATCTACGTCGTCGACCCGGCGACCCGCACGATCCGGAAGACGATCACGATGGAGACCAACAATCCGATCGCGCTGTTCGAGCAGATCCCGATGGGCGCGCCGCACGGCGGTGACCTGCTGATTCCGACGATCGATTTCGGCACCGGGACCGGCTGCGTCGAGCGGATCGCGACCTCGGGCACGCTCGGCTCCGCCGGCTGCGTGGTCAACAACTCTGCGCTCGGCACGTTCGCGTTCGCCAGCCGCGTCGCGTTCAATGCGCCGCCGTTCACGGGCCCGCTCGCGCCGATCGTCCCCACGCCGTTGATGTTCCTCGGCGTCTCGAGCTACCCGACCGGCTTCGTCCGCAGCTACGACATGTCGTCCGACGTGATGCTCCCGGGAGCGCTCACCGCGTCGACCCAGGTCGTCGGTGACCTGGCGATCTGCCCGCACGGCGAGCTCGTGATCGCAGACAATCCGCCGCCTCCGAGCACCGCGCCGAACGGCCTGCGCGTCTACCAGGGCTCGAACGAGAAGACCGCGGCACCGCTCCCGATCGGTCTCAAGCCGGCGTCCTCGCACGGCCTCGTCTGCTACTGAGGCAGAACGGGACGCCGCTGCGCCAGCTCGTCACTGTGAACGCGCGCGCGGCCGTCGTGGCGAGCCGTGGCGAGCCGTGGCGAGCCGTGGAGAGCCGTGGAGTGATGCCTCGGGTCGATGGGCGCACGCGGCCGAGCTGGGTGCGAGACCCACAGGGTCGGAGGTCGGTCGCGAGGAAACCTCGCAAGCTAGCCGCTGTCGCGCGCTGACATCGGCGTCCTGCGCGGGTTGTGCACGGTAGCTGGCATCGCGCCTGAACTACCTCGCTGCGCACGCCACGTGCGCGGAGGAGGCTCGCTATACCCAGCACCAACACCAGGTCCACAGTTTCCAACTTACTCCTCGACCAGCGCCGGAATCACACCCGGCGCTGGTCGTCGTTTATTCGCGCGGGCGGACGCAGTAGACCTCGGCGACGACCTCGATCGTCGACGACGGTGACGTGTTGCGATAATCGCAGCGCCAGCCCGAGGCGGTGTTCGCATCGCTCATCGCGAGCGGACGTGCGGCGACGAGCTGCGCCATCCACTGCGGATCGGCGTAGCAGCCGCCGGTGACCAGCAGATCGACAGCGCGATCGCAGGTCGCGACCGCGGTGGCAACCAGCCCCGCACCGACGGAGATCCGGGCTTCCTTGCGCTGGATGTCGCCCTTGGCACCGTACGCGGCGACCGGGCCGGGTGGACCCTTGGGACCCTGCGGGCCTTGCGGACCCTGGAGACCCTGCGGGCCCTGCAGACCCTGCACACCTTGACCGCCTTCCGGACCGGGAGGACCGGGGTTGCCCTGCGCGCCGCGCGGACCTTCGGGGCCGGGAGGACCGAGGCCAAACGGACCCGCGGGACCGCCGGGGCCGACCGGTCCGGGAGGACCGACGGGCCCGGGAGGACCGGAGAGGCCCGCCGCCTTGCCCCGCGCGAGCAGCTCGTCGGCGACCTTCCTCGCATCGACCGCGCCCTTGCTCTCCAGCGCACCGACGCGGAGGTCGTGTTCGTCGACCCGTGCGGCGGTCTTGTCGAGGCGCGCGTCGGTGTCGCTCGCCCGGCATGCGGCAAGTACGACCAACACCAGGGAACTGCGCATCGCGGCAATCCTACCGAAGGCCGGTTTTTTGCGCTCGTCGATCGGGAGGAGTACGACCGAAGGTAATGAAGCTCCAGCTGGTCGATGTCCGACTCGACCACCCGCGGGGTGGCGAGTCTCCGCCGTTGGTCACCCATGCCAACCTGGAGCTCGCGGCGGGCGAGGTGGTGGTGATCGTCGGCGCGGCGGGGGTGGGGACGTCGCGGCTGGTCGCTGCGATGCTGGGCGAAGCCGCGATCGCGGAGGGCCGGATCGACGTCCTCGGCCGCGATGTCGGAAAGCTGCGCAAGTCATCCCTCCGGCTACTGCGCCGGCGGGTCGGCATCGTTCCGCAGGAGCTCTGCCTGCTCGAGGATCGCAGCGCACAGCTGAACGTGGTGCTGCCACTCGAGATCGATGGCATCCCGCGCGCGGTCTCGGTGGCCCGCGCCGCCGAGTGTCTCGCACGCATGGGCCTCGAGGATGAAGCGTCGCTGCCGGTCGATTGTCTGTCGAGCTCCGCGCGTCAGCGCGTCGCGGTGGCGCGGGCACTGATCCGCGATCCCGAGCTGATCCTCGCCGATCACCCGACCAGAGCACAGGACGCCGAGGGTGCCGAGCGGATCTGCGAGTCCTTCTACGAGGCCGCGAGCCGCGGATCGAGCGTCCTCGTGTTCGCACGTGATCCGGCGATCCGCGCGATCGCCGAGCGCAACACGTGGCGCCAGCTCGCCCTGATCGAAGGCCGGCTGTTGCCGCTCGGGGACGTCGAGCTCGAGGGTCGCTCGATCGAAGAGGTCCTCGTCGGCTTCGAGAGCACACCGACACCGCTGCACGCGGTACCCGGCGACCTCGGTCAAAACCTCGTCCCGTTCCCGATCTCCGCCCGCACCGGGGGTGCCCGATGAAGATGCGCACGCTTCGCAAGATCAAGGCGATGGCTCCGCGGCAGCTTCGCCGCCGTGACTTCGATCTGAGCGACGCCACGGTCGAGCCCGATCCGGGCCCGCCGCCCGAGGCCGTGTTCGATCGGCTGACCGGTCCCTACGATCATCGGCGTGGCACCTCGATGCTCGGTGCCGGCGCGGTGGACGAGGAGACGTGATCCCACGCCTCGTCTCCGCCCTGCGACGGACCGGGAGACTCGTGGCGGAGCGGCCGCGCGCCGCGCTGTGGACCCTGCTCGCGATGACCTGCGCGATGTTCGCTGTCGGCGTGGCGGCGGTCGCTGCCGATAATGTCCAGCGCTGGGCTCAGCGCCCGGGCGATGGCGCGAGCATGGTGGTGTATCTTGGCGAGGGCGTCGCCGATGCGCGCGCGCGCGAGCTGCTCGAAGAGCTACGCAGCTTGCCGGGTGTCGAGCACGCGGAGCTGGTGGCGCCCGCCGAGTCCGCGCGCCGGCTCCAGCAGGCGCTCGGCGCCGACAACTCGCTGCTCGAGGGCGTGGAGCTCGGAAGCTTGCCGGCGTCGGTCGAGGTCACGCTCGCCCCGGGGGTGCGTGACGTGGTGGCGATCAGCCCCACGCTGCGTGCACTGCGCGGTGCACCGGGTGTGGATGGGGTGACCGTTGAGGACGGTGAGGATGATCGGATGGCGAGTGCGCTGTCGACGATCCGGCTGGTCGCGTGGGGCGCCTGCGCGATGTTCGCGGCACTCGCCCTGATCACGGCGCTCGCCTCGATCCGCGTGCGGCTCGATCGATCGCGTGACGAGATCGCGGTCGCTCATCTGCTCGGCGCCGGTCCCGGCTTCCACGTGATCCCGACCGCGCTCGCCGGTGCGCTGCACGGCGTGATCGCGGCGCTGCTCGCGGCGCTCGGCGTGTGGGGCGCGGCGCGGATCTACGGTGACAGCATCACGCGTGCGGTCACGGGCTCGCTCGGGTCGGTCGAGCTGATCGTTCCGATCGGCGTCGAGCTGGTGATGTTCGTCGCCGCGGGTGCCGCGCTCGGGCTCGTCGGCGGTGGGCTCGCCGGAGCATCGCGTGTCGCGCGTTAGCACGCTCGCGATCGCGGTCGCACTGTCGGGCACCGCCCTCGCCGAGGATCGCGAGCCAGTGACCCAGATTCCCGTGGTGGCGCACGCCGTGTCGCGGGGTGCTCCGGTCGATCCACGCGCGCAGCTCGCGGCGCAGCTCGCCGACGAAGCCGCGACGATCGACAAGACGATCTCGACGGTGGCCGACAAGCTCTCGGAGGCGAATCGGGTGCGGCTCGAGCGGCTGCGTGCCGCGTATCGGCTGCTGCGCGTGCCGGTACGGACCGCCGTGACCGCCGAGGAGCGAATGGCGGCTGCGCGCAGGCGTGCCGCGGCTCGCTTGCTCGTCGATCGCGATGCCGCCGAGCGTGATCTGTTGACCGACGAGACCCGCTATCTGCAGGCCGCCCGGGCACGTACCGCCAGCGACGTTCAGACCGTCGCCACGATCACGCTGCCGGTGGAGCTCGCGTGCCCGGCGAAGGGGTCCGTCGCCCGCTCGTTCGGCACGCTCGAGCACGAGCGCTCGAAGGCGCTGCTGTCGCGCCGCGGGCTCGATCTCGAGGTCGAGATCCGCGCGAACGTGGTGGCGCCTGCCGATGGCGTGGTGCGCTACGCGGGCCCGATTCGCGGGCTCGACGCCGGGGTGGTGATCGATCACGGCGGCTACTTCACGGTGCTCGCGAAGCTCGATGATCTGGTGGTCCCCGTCGGTGCGCCGGTGCATCGTGGCGATCGGATCGGCCACGCCGCGCGCTACCGCGTCTACTTCGAGGTCCGCGTGAAGCTCGGTCCGGGCGGCTTGCCGATCGACCCCGAGCCGCTGTTCGAGCACAAACCGCGCTAGAGTTTCGTTCGTGTCGCGCGCCTCGCATGTGTCCGCGTTCGTCGCCGGTGCTGTGATCGCCACCGCGATCAGCGCCACCGCGTTGCCGCGGGACGTGGCCCGGTTCAAGGCGCTCGATGCGTTCGCGCAGGCGCTGTCGACGGTGCAGAGCAGCTACGTGGATCCGGTCGACGAGAACAAGCTGCTGTACGACGCCGCGCGCGGCATGCTGCACAACCTCGATCCGCACTCGACGTTCCTGCCGCCGACGCGCTACCAGCACCTGCGCCAGGACACCGAGGGCGAGTTCGGCGGCGTGGGCGTGACGCTGCTCCCCGGCGAGCTCGACGATGCGCGCCCTCGCGTGCCGCCGTATCCGACGATCGACGAGATCGTCGCGGGCTCACCAGCGGAGGTCGCGGGTCTTCAGGTCGATGACGCCGTCACCTCGATCGACAGTCAGGCCACCGCGGAGGCAGGTCACGAGGTCAAGGAGGCCGGCGCCTGGGAGACCAAGCTGCGTGGCGCCTCGGGCACCCGCGTCACCGTGGGGATCCTCCGCGTGGGCTGGAAGGAGCCCAGGCCGTTCACCTTGATCCGCGCGCAGGTCAAGCAGCCCTCGGTGAAGCACCGCGTGATCGAGAAGGGCATCGGGTACCTCGCGATCACCCGGTTCTCGGAGTCGACCTCGGCGGATGCCGCGGCGGCACTCGTAGCGCTGCGCCAGCAGTCCGCACTGGAGGTGCTGGTCCTCGATCTGCGCAACGATCCGGGTGGCCTGGTCGATCAATCGGTGATGGTCGCGGATCAGTTTCTCGACAGCGGGACGATCGTCTCGATCCGCGGACGCTCGGGGACGGAGAACCAGACCGCACACAAGGGTGGGCTCGCGGTCGGCGTGCCGGTGATCGTGCTCGTCGATCAAGGAACCGCATCGGCCGCGGAGATACTTTCGGCCGCGCTGCGTGATCACGGACGCGCGAAGCTCGTCGGCTGGCCGACCTACGGGAAGGGAACCGTGCAGACGTTCTTCGATCTCGAGGACGGCGCCGGGCTGAAGCTCACCACGGCGCGCTACTACACGCCAAAGGGCAACTCTCTGGAATCAAAGGGGTTGATTCCAGACGTCAAGGTCGAGGCGTTCACTCCCGACGTGATCATCGCGGGCGCTGGAACCGGCAGTGGCGCCGCCTTGGGGAACGGTGCCACAATCAGCGAGACGAGGACCGATGATCCACAGCTCATCGCTGCCGTAAAGCTTGCTCGGCAAGCGCTCCGCGGCGGAAGCAAGTAGTCGGTTCCGCAGTTGTTTTGGCAGAGACTGGACTGGTATAATCACCGGAGCGTCGGTCTCGAGGTCGAGGTTGACGTCTACACGCGGGAACTGAACCGACGATGTTCAAGCTGGTGATCCAGGACGACGAGGGTAAGACGACAGTCGTCCCTCTGATCCGTGACGAGATCACGATCGGGCGCAAAGAGGGGAACACGATCCGGCTCACCGAGCGGAACGTGTCCCGGCGCCACGCCCGGATCCTGCGAAACAATGGTGAGGTCCACATCGAGGACCTCGGTAGCTACAACGGGATCCGCGTCAACAACGCGCGGATCGCCGAGCGGGTGAACCTCCGCGTCAGCGATCAGGTCCAGATCGGCGACTACAAGCTCTACCTCAAGGCGGAGGGTGTGGAGCAGGTCGACGATGCGCGGACGATGCCGATCGAGCGGGTGGATGTCGGCACGCCCACGAATGTGATCGCCGCGGTCTCGCCGGCCGTTGCACTGACCCAGCCGCACGGCATCCCGCAGACGACGTCTCCGGCGAGCGCCGCGTCCAATCTCGCCGCCAACCAGGTGGTCGGCAATCCCAACCGCACCCTCGTAGCGGTCGCGGATACCGATCCCGCGGGTCGTCCGGTGGCCACCGCCGCTGCGGTCGCCGCGCTCTCCGCGCCGGTCGGCTACGGCAAGCTCGTCGTGCTGTCGTCGAACTTCGCCGGCAAGGAGTTCGAGCTATCGCGGCCGCAGATGATCATCGGGCGCACCGACGAGAACGACATCGTCGTCAACCACCGGTCGATCAGCCGGAATCACGCGAAGCTGGTCCGCGAGCCGGATACCGGTCGCTACACGATCAGTGACCTGCAGTCCTCCAATGGCGTTCGCGTCAATGGCCAAGACTACGGCAAGGTCGAGCTGCGCCGCGGCGACGTCGTCGATCTCGGCCACGTCCGGCTACGGTTCGTCGAGGCGGGCGAGGACTTCGTGTTCGCCCGCGACGCGGTGATCACCGACGTGCCCGACGCCGGCGGCAAGAAGGGCTTGTTGCTCGCGATCGTGCTCGGCGTGCTGCTGCTCGGCGGCATCGGCGTCTTCTTCGCGATGAAGGGCGGCGGCGGCAAGGAGACGGCGCGCGATGGCGCGGGCTCCGGGACCAATGGCGCCGTCGAGACCCGCGGATCCGACACCGAGGTCGCGGTCGGAAACCCCGACACCGGCAGCAACACCACGACCGTCGTCCCCGACAAGGGCAGCGACGGAAGCGCGACGACGCCGACCAATACGGTCGTCGAGATCGATGCGGGCTCAGCCACGGTGGCGACCAATCCGACGAACCCGACCAGCAGCGCCGACGACGTCAAGATCAACTGCCTCAAGCTGGCGGCCGACAAGAAGTGGCAGGACCTGCTCGACTGCACCGACCGGCTCGTGAGCGGAGATCCGGCCACCGCGAAGGCGCTCCGCGCCAAGGCCGTGATGGAGAACAAGGCGGATACCGCGCAGCGGCTGCTCCGCGACGATCTGAAGCGGAACGAGTACCGCAAGGCCAAGGCGGAGCTCGACAAGATCCCGGCGGACTCGGTCTATCGCGCCGACGCCAAGGCCGCCTACGACGGCGGCGTCGCGGATGCCGCCGCCGACTACGAGAATCGCGCCAAGGCGCTCGCTGCCGACCACAAGTGCGCTCAGTTCGACAAGGTCGTCCGCGAGGCACGCACCGAAGGCGTCGATAACCGCCTCGCCAGCCTGGTGTGCAAGCCGGAGACGATTGCGGCCAAGAACCCGGGGAATCCGACCACGAACCCGACCAACCCGACCACCACCGGCTCGAACACGACGGTGACGCCGCCCCCCGTACCGTGTGACGCCGATGCGTTGCGCCAGAAAGGCGAGGACCACCTCCAGACCGGCATGGACGCCGCGGCGCTCGCCGCGTTCGAGGCCTCGATGAAGTGCCGCTCCGACGGTGCGCTGATGCGGTTCGCGTTCATGGCGGCGTGCCGCTCGAAGAACGCGCCGAAGGCCAAGTTCTATTATCCGAGGCTGCCGGCAGCGACCACGACCGGCATCGTGCAGATCTGCGTGCGCAACGGCATCACGCTGCCCTGAGCCGGTCTCTCCGAGTTCTCGAATGGTGCCGCTTGTTTGACCGGGATGGCGGTCCTGGTGTAACGAGGGACTAGATCCTGGGAGGCGACAATGTTCGTCCGTTCTGCCCGCGCGCTATCTGTCTGTCTGACTGGCTTGGCGATCGTCGGTGCGAGCACGCACCCGGCGAGTGCTGATCCTGCGGGCAATATCGAGCTCAGTGGTTTCCGCCCCGCGATGGATTCGCGCGGCTACCTCACGGTCAACGCCTCCCAAGTGCTCGGGCACAAGGAGTTCTCGTTTGGCATGGGGTCCCTCGACTGGGGCTACAAGCTGCTCAACTTCGAGAACGGCAACCAGACCTATGCCGTCACCAACATCATCACCGCCACGCTGATCGGCGCGTTCGGCCTCAAGGCCGGGCCGCTCGAGCTCGAGTTCGGTGTGTCCGCACCGCTGCGGATCATGAACGGTGATCGCAATCCCGATGCGAACAAGATGGACACCGATCCGAACAACGATCAAGCGTTCAAGATCGATGGTCAGGGCATCGGCAACATCGGGTTCCATTTCAAGACCCGGTTCATCAAGACCAGTCGCCCGCCGCATGTCGGTCTCGGCCTGATCGCCAGCGTTTACCTCGGCATTCCCGGCGACTCGAAGAAGAAGTGGCTCGGCGACGAGAAGCTCGTCCCGCAGATCGTCGGCATCCTCGACAAGGAGTTTGGTCGCACGGGCCGGCTTCGCATGGCGCTCAACGGCGGCATCCGCCTGCGCCCGACGGAGACGTTCACCCAGAACGATCCCACGCATCCGAGCGGTCTCCCCGCACCGGTGACCGGTGAGACGATCCAGGCGAGCGCCGAGATCCCGTTCGGATTCGGCATCGCGTACGCGATCTCCAAGCAAAAGTTCGACCTCGTCGGCGAGGTGTTCGGCGCGATCCCGCTGGGCGATCACCAGAACTACCAGCCGGTCGAGGCGCTCGGCGGCGTGAAGCTGTACCTCGCGCGCAACTCGTTCCTCTCGCTCGGCGCCGGAACCGGCCTGCAGCCGAAGAAGGGAGCGAACCCGGACTTCCGGGCGATGATCGGCATCGTCTTCGAGCCGAACATCGGCGACCGCGATGGTGACGGCCTCAAGGATGACGTCGACAAGTGCCCGGATGATCCGGAGGACTTCGATGGCTTCGAGGACGAGGACGGCTGCCCCGACCCCGACAACGATCGCGATGGCATCCTCGACGAGGACGACAAGTGCCCGCTGATCCCCGAGGACAAGGACGGCTTCCAGGACGAGGACGGCTGCCCCGAGGGCGACAAGAACGATCGCGATGGCGACGGCATCCTCGACAACGTCGACAAGTGCCCGGACGATCCCGAGGACTTCGATCAGTTCCAGGACGAGGACGGCTGCCCGGATCCGGACAACGACCAGGACGGCATCCTCGATGTCGACGATCTCTGCCCGAACGATCCCGAGGACAAGGATGGCTTCGAGGACGAGGACGGCTGCCCCGATCTCGACAACGACAAGGACCGCATCCTCGACAAGGATGACAAGTGCCCGAACGAGCCGGAGACCTACAACGGCTTCGAGGACGAGGATGGCTGCCCGGACCGTGGCCGCGTGGTCGTCACCGACACCGCGATCGAGATCCTGGACATGGTGTACTTCGAGTACAACAAGGCGATCATCAAGCCGCAGTCGTATCCGATCCTCGACGCGGTCGCCGCGACGTTGCAGGGCAACCCGAGCATCGCGCTGATCGAGGTCCAGGGTCACACCGACGAGCGCGGCGACGACGCGTACAACCTCGAACTCTCCGACAAGCGTGCGCACGCGGTCGAGAAGTACTTCGCTGACAAGGGTGTCGAAGCCATTCGGCTCTCGGCGCAGGGCTACGGCGAGACCCAGCCGGTCGATCGCTCGCACAACGAAGCCGCGTGGGCGAAGAATCGCCGCGTCGCCTTCCTGATCCTCAAGCGCGCCTCGGATTAGTCCGGTGGCGCCGCGGCGTTCCGCTGGTAGGCTTTCAGCGTGATCCGGCTGCTGTTCTACCTCGCCCTCGTGGTGGGCCTCGCGTACTGCGGGGCGACGGTGAAGCTCGGCAAGCGCACGTTGTTCGGCCACGTCCGCGCGATCTGGGCCACCGAAGAGGTGCAGGATCTCAAGAACGGCGTGACCGAACGGGCCGGACCCGCGGCGCGCGACCTCAAGACCAAGGTCCACGAGCTGACCGCCGAGGATCCGACGGGCTCCACCGGCTCTGGCTCCGCGGCGGGCTCGGCGGCGCCGGTGCACCCGTGAAGTTCCCGCTCACCGCGCAGCTGATCGAGGAGGCGAACCGGTTCGAGCTGCGCTCCGCCTGTCAGCACTGCTTCTTCTGGGTCGAGCGACACAACCGCTGCGCCCACGACTGGCCCGATGAGGGTCAGCGGCGCTGGCCGCTCGACGCGCCCGATCCGGTGACCGGCGAGCGACCGACCGAGGTCGCGTTCTGCAAAGAGTTCGAGCTCGCCTGAGTCGGGACATCCAGGGTCAATCAACGGCGAGGACCGTCGCGCGAACCCGGGCCGCGGCAACGAGCCGGTGGATGTCGACCGCTCACCAGAGCGACGTGCGGTCGCCTCCTCCGGCGCATCGACTCGGGTCGCGGCGAGCAGGCGAACGAGCAGCGCCTGCCGGCGCCCCTCTCTCCAGACCTGCGCTACGACGGGGGACGAGGTGGTCAGCTTGAGGGACAGCGCTCGCGCCGCGGCCAACCGCACCTCGCCTTGGTCGAACGCAACAAACGCCCCGGCGCGAGGATCGAGCGACTCATCGCCGTGCGCGGCGAGCTCTGCGTTTCCGCAGCGCTGACGCCGACAGCTCCGCCTCTGCCGCGGCGACCAGCGATGGAGCGAGGGTCCCGTGCTTGCGATTGGCCTTGGCGAGTGCGAGATCCATCGCGGAGAGGCGAACCTGATGGGCAATCGCATCCGACACGATCGTCGAGACCGTCTCGCCTCGTAGCTCCGCGAGCGCGCGCAGGGCCGCTCCGAGCTCCGCAGGCACCGTGACGCTAAGCCGATCGACCAGCACGCCGCGACCGTATGTCATACGGTCGTATGACGCAACGAGCGCTTCGAGCCACCCCCGTCAGGGCGGGGGTGGGGTGAACGTGCCGGTCAGTGTGGCCGTGCCGAGGTTCGTCGCGAGCAGCGTCACGAGCTGATCCTTCGTGGTGGTCATCGTCGCGCCGGTCACGGCGGCCGTCGCCAGCGCGTAGACCTTGAACTGATACATGTGAGCATTCATCGGGCAGGGGCCTGCATAGCCGCGGGTCCCGGCATAGTTATTGGTCTGGTGCGCTCCCGCGACGTCGGGTGGCGCATAGACCTTGTCGACGTCGGTGGGGCCGGCGGAGACGTCGAGGTCGATGCCGCGTACCGCCCCGACGGGAGGAGCCTTTCCTCGCGCCTTGAAGGTTCGCGTGAGTCCGCGCGCCTGGATCATGATGGTGGCGCACCCTGGCGCTGTTGCACAACTTGCGCAACCGCGACGCGCGAATGGTCGTTGTAGTTTTCCGCGAGACGGTGAATCGTCCCGTTCAGGAGGAAGTCATGCGCACGATCTTGGCGATCGCGATCACGATGGTGGCATGTGGCCCCGCGGCGAAGGGCGGCGGCGGCGACGATTCACCGACCTCCGATGCGAACCGCGGAGGCGGCACGGGCGACGCCGACCAGACACCGATCGATTCGGCATCGTGCGGCGCGCAGATGCAGAACATCGGCGTGATGAACCTCGGCGACCCGCCCGACATGCTCGTCGTGCTCGATCGTTCAGCATCGATGAGCGCGCCGCCACCGACGTTCCCGCCGACGTTCGTGACCAAGTGGGCGTCGATGAAGACGTCGCTGACCGGTGTCGTGAATGCGAAGCAGACCCAGATCAAGTTCGGTCTGCTCGAGTTTCCGAGCGATGACGATCCGGGGTGCTCCGCGGTCGCCACGCCGAAGGTCAACATCGCGCTCAGTGCCGGGCCCGGGTTCACCGGCTACTTCAACGCGCGCTCGCCGGGCGGCAACACGCCGGCCCACGTGGGCTTGACCTCGGCGCGGACCTACTACAACTCGATCCCGGTCAACCCCGCCGGTCGCTACGTGGTGTTCGCCACCGACGGCCTGCCGAACTGCCTCAACGGCGTTCCGGACACTGCCAGCGATGCCGCTACCGTCGCTGCGGTGACCGCGCTGTTCAACGCGGGGATCAAGACCTACGTCGTCGGGTTCGGCTCGTTCGCCGGAACGCCGGCGGTGCTGAACGATGCGGCCGTGGCCGGTGGCAAGCCGAAGGCGGGCAGCACCAAGTTCTACTCGGCGACCAACGCCGCCGAGCTCGACATGGCGCTGCAGGCGATCGCCGGAGGCATCATCGTCCCGTCGTGCAGCTTCCAGCTGCAGAGCGCGCCACCGGATCCGAACAACGTGACCGCGACGATCAACGGTACGCCCGTGCCGCGCTCGCCCTCGCACGGCAATGGCTGGGACTACAGCCCGAACGCGATGACGATCACGTTCTTCGGCAGCTACTGCTCGACGATCATGGGCGGCGCGATGACGAGCGTCGCGTTCTCGTACGGCTGCCCGGGCCCGGTCATCAACTGATCGCCGCGCCGCTGCGATTCCATCACGTCCGAGCGCATCGCGTCGTTCACCCCGCTGCACGATGCCCCCCTCGTGCAGCCGCAGGTGCTGGAACACAGCGCTTCCCGCGCCGCGGGTGCACCCGAACCTCGAGGTCGCGGAGCGCCGTCGGGGCCTCCGGCAACGCCACCGTCGGGATCGATGATCGACGTGAGCAGGTTGCGTTCGGTGGCGTCGCGCACGAACGCGACGTGCGTGTTGTCGCGAATCTCCGGCCACGTCTGGAAGCCGCGCTCCGTGGTGATCGGTACCGCGCTGCGATCGAGTGCCGCGATGCGTGCGATCGCCGCGTCGCACTCGGCCTCCGAGATCACCGCCTGGATGGTCCAGACCAGCGAGCCGTATGATCGAGGCTGTCGCCCACCAGAACGCGCCTGCCGGCACCGAGAACCAGAACGTCGGCATCGCGATGGTGTAAGGACGACACGAACAATTGCAAGGAGGCATGCCGATCGCCGATAACTGCCGCGTGGACCTCGTCATCTCTCCCGACGTCGCAGCGGCCAAGGCCTCCGGCACGCCGATCGTGGCGCTCGAATCGACGATCGTCGCACACGGGCTGCCATGGCCCGACAACCTGGCGATCGCCCGCGACCTCGAGGATGCGGTGCGCGCGGCTGGTGCCGTGCCCGCGACGATCGCGATCATCGAGGGCAAGCCGAGCGTCGGTCTGCCGCCCGAGACGCTCGAGCTGCTCGCGCGCGAAGGCGCCAAGCTGTCGAAGGCAGGCGCGATCGACATCGCCGTCCACATCGCGCGCAGGACCTCGGCCGCGACCACGGTCAGCGCGACCTCCGCGCTCGCGAACCGCTATGGGATCCGCGTGTTCGCGACCGGAGGCATCGGCGGCGTGCATCGAGGTGATGCCGGCGATGTCTCGCATGATCTGGTCGCGCTGGCTCGCACGCCGATCGCCGTGGTCTCGGCGGGCGCGAAGTCGATCCTCGATCTTCCGCGCACGCTCGAGATGCTCGAGACGCTCGGCGTGCTCGTGATCGGCTATCGCACGAGCGAGTTCCCGGCGTTCTACACGGCGACCACCGGTCTCTCGCTCGATCACCGCTCCGACTCGGTCGCCGACCTCGCCACCATCATCCGGACCCACTGGGCGCTCGGCGGCGGTGGCGTGCTGGTCGCGAATCCGATCCCCGAGGAAGCGGCGCTCGATGGCGACATGATCACCGCCGCCATCGAGTCGGCGATCGCCGAGGCCTCCGCCCGCGACGTGCACGGCAAGCGGCTGACGCCGTTTCTGCTCGGTCGGCTCGCCGAGGTCACCAGCGGCGCGTCGATCCGCGCCAATCGCGCGCTCGCGATCAACGATGCCACGGTCGCCGGCGAGCTTGCGGTCGCGCTGCGCGCCTCGGACCGGCTGTAGGCCGCGAGCGGCGCCTACTGCGGCTGGCCTACTGCGGCTGGCCTACTGCGGCTGATAGACGGTGAGGCTGCGGCCGCCGCGGTCGAAGCCGTTGTTGCGCTCGAGCAGCCAGAACTTGTCGCCGGCCTTGTCGGGGATCAGCCCGAACCGGTGACGGATGCCCTTGGCGAGGATCCGGCTCCGGCGCAGCGCCTTGCCATCGCTGCCGACGCTGAACACATCGAGATACTCGGGGTCCGCCTTCTTGCGCTCGACGGCCGCCGCATTGACCGGATCCATCTTCAAAACGACCCACGCCCCACCGTCGGGGGTGACCGCCGCCTGGAGGGATTTGAGGTCGTAGTTGGTCAGCGGCTCCTCGAACGTGATTGGTTTCGGCTTCCCGGACTTCCACAGCTGGAGGCCGGAGTTATCGCGGGCCATTCGCACGAAGTCGAGCTGCGCGCCCGTATCGGCCAGCGACTGGAACCGGCGGCGCTGCTCGTACAGGTCGTCGATCTTCTTCGACTCGAGCTTGCCGGTGATCAGGTCGTAGCTGGCCTCGGTGTCCGGCGAGCGTTGATCCTCCTTCTTGTCCCACGCGCCGGCCTTGACGCCGTACGCGCGGGTCATCCCATCGCTCCAGTGGTTGACGGTGAGCTCGAGCTTGGCCTGCTTGCTCGCGGCGTCGAGCTCGAGCGGACGGCCGGCGGCGACGCGCTTGCCGGTCTCGATCGCGATGATCTGCGCCTCGTGGCGAGTACCGTTCGAGCCGGCGGTGGTCTTGTGGATCGCGATCCGCGGCTTGCCATCGCGGACGATCGGCGTGATCAGCGTCGCCGGCCCGAGCTTGTAGACCACGGTGCCCGCAGGCTTGGTCTTGCCCTTGTCGGTGAGCTCGACCATCGCGGCGATCTGGCTGCCATCCTCGGTGACACCGATCACGAGGGCGCGCGGGCCGATCAGCTGCAGGGCGATCGGGTGCAGCGTCACGGTGGAGAGGTCGATCACCTGCTCGGCCTTGAGCGCGTAGCTGTACACGTGGAGCTCGGCCTTGCTGCCGGTCTCGGCCACGACATACGCCAGGCGTTGCTCGTCCGCAGCCACCGGGTCATCGACGAAGCCCGCGGGTGGCGTCAGCTTGACGAGCTCGGCGGCGCCGATCAGCGCGGGAAGGCCGGGCTTGGGCTGCGCCGGGGCAGGTTGGGCAGCGGCGATGCGTGCGCAGACCACCGACACCCCCAGGACCGTCATCAATCCACGAGCCATCACCATCTGCGACGGGATGCCACGGACGCACTCCGGGATCAAGGGGCTGGTTTGACCGCGGATCGGTGTTCTAGACTGGGTCCTCGCATGGGCGTCATCGCATTCACCCGCAACTATTCCGATCACAGCAACGACACCGGCTATCAGTTCGAATTCCACTGCGACAAGTGTGGGAACGGCTACCGGTCGACCTTCCATGCCAGCGCACTCGGGGTCGGCTCGAAGATCGCGAAGGGACTCGGCAGCCTGTTCGGCGGTGGCAGCCTGTGGAACGCGGGCAACGCGGCGGATCACCTGAAGGATGGGCTTCGCGGCCAGGCCTGGGACAAGGCGTTCCAGGCAGCGATCGAGGAGATCAAGCCAAAGTTCCACCAGTGCACGCGGTGCGGCAGCTGGGTGTGCCCGGAGGTCTGCTGGAACTCGTCGCGGCAGCTGTGTGAAGGCTGTGCACCGGATCTCGCCGAAGAGGCCGCTCACCACCAGGCGCACATCGCGTCGCAGCAGCTGGCCGACAAGCTCCGCGCGCAGGATCAGGTCGGCGAGGTCGACGTCACCCAGCCGATGCTCGCGCAGTGCCCGCACTGCAAGGCGCGTCTTCAAGCGGGCACCAAGTTCTGCGCGGAGTGCGGCAAGCCGGTAGCACCCGGCGGTGCTGCCAAGAAGGTGTTCTGTACCGGATGCGGAGGCGCGGTGGCTCCGGGCGCGAAGTTCTGCGGCGGTTGCGGTCAACCGCAAGCCTGAACCGGGCGGTGCGAGCGCCGCGATCGAACCATCGCCCGCGGGCGGTCGCGGGAGGGCGGTCGCGGGGTCGCGCGAGCCGCTCGGGTACAGTGTCGGTACAGTGTCGGTACGGTGTCGGTAGGCGACGACCGGCCGGTGGAGATCGAACGGACGCGCTCGAGGCGCAATCCGAGCAGGTCCGCGGTGAACCCTGTAGCCATCGATCTGGGCGGTCGAGCATCGCAGCCTCGTGTTCGTGCTCCACCAGCTCGCCATAGGTGATCGACGTCTTGCCGGTGCGCAGCTGACGCAGTAGCTGGCGATAGATCTCGTGAGCGAGCGGGGTCATCGACGATTCCTCGTGGTGAGTGGGGTCAGGCGGACAGCGGCTCCGCGGAGGTGGGCGCATCGGAGGCGATCGGTTCGAACGCGGCGCAGGCCGGGTTGGCGGAGCGGAACCCCGCGACCAGCTCGAGGTGGTCCGCGGTGATCTCGCCGTCGCCCTCGAGGTCCGCGACAGTGCGAGCGCACTTGATCAAGCGATCGATCGAGCGTGCGGTGTATCTGCCATCGCGCTCGACGATCCGCGCCAGGTGGCGCTCGGCGACCTCGTCGAGCCGGCAGGTCGCGCGCATCACGCGGCTGGTCATCTCCGCATTGCAGGTCGCGCCGAACGGTGCGAGCCGCGCTTGCTGGCGCTCGCGTGCGGCGACGACGCGCGCGCGGATCGCGGCGGAGCTCTCGCCCGGTTCGTAGGTCCGCAGCGTGGCGAGCGGCACCGGGAGCACGTGGACCTGCAGATCGATCCGATCGAGCAGCGGACCGGACATCCGCTGCCGGTAGCGCTCGAGCGCGCCCGGTCCGCACGTGCACTCGCGAACGCGGGAGAACAACCATCCGCACGGACACGGATTCGCGGCGGCGACCAGCAGGAACGAGGCAGGTAGCCGGAGCGATCCGTTGACGCGGCTGACGGTGACCGAGCGCTCCTCGAGAGGTTGCCGTAGCGATTCGATCGCGTTGCGCGCGAACTCCGGCATCTCGTCGAGGAACAGCACGCCGTGATGCGCGAGCGAGATCTCGCCGGGGCGCGGGTAGGTTCCGCCGCCGAGCAGCGCCTGCGTGGAGATCGTGTGATGCGGCGCGCGGAACGGACGCTCCGCGATCAAGCCATCCGCGAGCCCGAGCGCCGAGTACACCTTGGTGGTCGCGAGCGCCTCCTCGCGGGTAAGCGGCGGGAGCACGGTGGGGATCCGGCGCGCCAGCATCGTCTTGCCGGTGCCAGGCGGGCCCGCGAGCATCAGGTTGTGACCGCCGGCCACCGCGATCTCGATCGCGAGGCGCGCCGAGACCTGTCCGCGGACCTCGCTCATGTCCACCGGCGAGATCGCGGCGATCTGCGGCGCGCGCGGCTCCGCCATCCGCAACCGTCCGGTGCCGGCGAGCGCGGCGGACACCTCGCGCAGGTGCGACACGCCATAGATCTCCAGATCCTCGACGACGAGCGCCTCCGCGCTGTTCGCTTCCGGAATCACCAGGCCGCGCAGCCCTCGTTGCTTCGCGAGCATCGCGGCCGCCAGCACGCCGTGGACGCCGCGCACCGAGCCATCGAGTCCGAGCTCGCCGAGCACGAGCAGATCGGCGAGCGGATCCGGATGCGCTCCGTTCGAGAGCAGCACCGCGACCGCGATCGGCAGATCGAGCGCGGATCCCGGCTTCCGCAGATCCGCGGGCGCAAGATTGACGACGACCTTCTTTAACGGAAGGTCGAGGCCGATCGCGACGAGCGCGCTGCGGATCCGCGTGGCGCCCTCCTTGACCGCCGGTGCGGCGAGCCCGACGACCTGATAGCCGGGCAACCCCGCGGCGATCTCGCATTCGACGTCGACCAGCACGGCATCGATGCCGTCCAGCGTGCAGGAGAAGACATGCGAGACCACGGCGACCTGCCAAGCAGGGTTCGGGCCAGCGGCGAGGCTAGTCGTGACGCCTGGTTAGCCCCGCGGAGTGGCCGCCTACCGGACCGCCGTCCGAGATCCGGCCGGACGCCGGACGCCCGACTGCAATGTTTCTTCATGGTGGGCCGGCCGGTCGCGAAACACGCGGCACCCATCCTGATCCACTGAAAGGCACCCCATCATGATCTGTCTCGCACTCGGACTCGGCGTTCTTGGCTTCATGGCAATGCGCCGCGCGCGCCACTGTCACGGCTACGCGGGCCAGCCGCACTCCGCTGGCTGGCGCGGCTGGCACGGCCGTCACCACCATCACCAGGGCCGCAGCGGTGGCCGGCGCAGCTGGATGTTGCACGCGGCGCTCGCCCGGATCGATGCGTCTCCGGCGCAGGAGCGTGCGATCGTCGGCGAGGTCGAGAAGCTCGGGGAGCGCATGTACGGTGCGCGCACGAGCCTCGACGACGCCGCGCTCGGCGCGGTGCTCGGTCAGGTCGATGCCACCACCGCCGAGGCCCGCACGCGCGCCGCCGAGGAGTCATGACCGACGACCTCCGCGTCACCATGGGCTCGATCGAGCGGCGGGGACCATGGGTCGTACCACCGCACCTCGACGTGCACGTGCCGTGGGGGAGCTGCGAGCTCGATCTGCGGGATGCGAAGCTGTCGCCCGGCGAGACCACGATCGACGTCCACATCACGATGGGCAACATCGAGATCATCGTGCCGCCCGGGATGACCGTGCAGCTCGACGTCCAGACCGTCGCGGGCAACGTCGCGGAGGCCGAGCACCTCACCTCCACGGTCTCGGGCGATCCCGATGCGCCGCGCGTGCGGGTCATCGGCAAGGTCAAGCTCGGCAGCTGCGAGGTCCGGACGCTGCATCGCGGCGAGACCCGCGGCGATGGCGCCCGCCGCGAACGTCACGAGCGGCACCATCGCCGGCACGAGCGTCATCGTCACCGACACAACCGCTGGCACGAGCTCCACGCCGAGCGCGAGATGTGGATGCGTTCGCGCGGTCCGCGTCGCGGCTGGCAGCCATGGTGGCTGATGGCGCGCATGCGCCGGCGGATGTTCATCTGGATCACGCTCGCGTTCGGCGTGGGGATCGCGGTCGGCGTGCGGGTGTGGCCCGATGGCCGGTGGTGGCACGTCGTGATCGCGCTGATGCTGCTGTCGATGGTCTCGGGCGCGATCGCGTGGCGGCTGACCCGGCCGCTGTTGATCGCGATTCGCGCGGCGCGGGACATCGGCGACGGCAAGCTCGATACGCGGATCGATCCGAGGCGGTTCGGCGGCGAGGTGCGGCTGCTCGCCGTGGCGCTCAACGACATGACCACCAAGATCCAGCAGCAGCTGGTGGACCAGCGCCAGCTCCTGGCCGCGGTCTCCCACGAGCTCCGCACGCCGCTCGGTCACATGCGCGTGTTGATCGAGACCGCACGCGATACCAACGATCCCAAGGCGCTCTCCGAGCTCGAGAAGGAGGTGCTGGTGCTCGACGATCTGGTCGGCCGGCTGCTCGCGCAATCGCGCCTCGAGTTCGGTAACCTCGATCGCCGCGAGCTGGACCTCGGCGAGCTGGTCAGCGACATCGCGACGTCCGCCGGCATCGCGCCCGAGGCGATCGAGGCGATCGGCGATGTTCGCGCGGCGATCGATCCCACGTTGGTTCGCCGCGCGGTCGCGAATCTGCTCGAGAACGCCCGCCGTCACGGCAACGGAGCGGTCGCGGTCCGCATCGAGCGCCGCGGTGCGCAGATCGCGGTCGAGGTCGATGATGCCGGTCCCGGGGTTCCTGCGGGTCGTCGGGCGGATGCGTTTCGCGCGTTCGTGCCGTCGAGCGCTGGTGGCCTCGGCCTCGGGCTCGCGCTGGTCTCGCGGATCGCGGTCGCCCACAACGGAGGCGCGTGGATCTCCGACCGGCCCGGCGGTGGAGCGCGCGTGGGCTTCGGCGTCAGCGTGATCGCCTAGCTCGCGACGCGCGTCACACGACGAGGCGCGTGCGCACGCGGCCCGCAGGCCCGGCATCGACCTCGACGACATCGCCGGGCCGCAGCAGCGCTGTCGAGTCGGCGTACGACGAGATCAACAGCTCGACCTTGCGGAACCGATCCTTGCTCATCGCAGCGACCCGTTGCTTGAGCGGTGACAGCCGCAACCCGACGCCCGCGGGAGTCCCCGTCAGGATCACATCACCGGGCTGCAGCGGCCGGCCGAGGTGCGTGCGCGCGGCGCGAACGATCGCGGCGAGATCGTAGATGACGAGCTTGGTCGACGCCGACTGGCGCAGCGCGCCGTTGACGCGGGTCTCGAGGGTCAACTCGGGAAGCTTCGCGATCCCGCCGGGTGGCGCCCAGACGTGCGATGCGACCGGCAAGAAGCTCGGGAACGACTTCGCCGCGGCCCAGTACGCCAGCGGATCTTCCACGGTCTCGCCGAGCGTCTGCACCATGCGCGCGGTCAGATCGTTCGCAGCGGCGAGGCCGAACGGCTGCGGCGTACCCGCGGCGAGCGCGGCCTCGTCGATCGGGCCGAGCGTCACCAGGGCGAGCTCGCCCTCGTAGTCCATCACCGCCGGGACCACGGGATGCCGCTCCGCGAGCTGTGCACCGATCCCTGGCTCCACCAGATCGAGCGCCGCGAGCACCTCGGCTCCGGTCGGCACGCGAACCGGCCCGCCGCCGGGCGCGAGCGCGCGCGCGTGCTTCGAGAACGAGGTGGGCGGCGCACTCGCATCGAGCTTCTGCCCGGTCTCGCGCGCGTGGTCACCATAGGTCAGGCCGAGCGCGACGATCGCGTTGACCGCGGGCCACTCGATGGTATCGGCCCCGCGCGGCGGCGGCACAGGCACCAGCTCGGGCCGCGTCGTCGCATCCCACGCGATGTACTCGACGCCGGGGAGCGGCGTGCGCTGATGGATCTCGACGGCGACGCCGCCGTCGACGCGTCGCTCCTCGATGGCGTGCCAGGCGCCTCCCGGAGCCGTACGCGTGTAGACCTCGAACAGCGCCGAGCCGATGTCGCTCTGTGCGACCATCAGATCGCGGTCATCGGTATCGCGATATGCATACCCGACGGTGGCCTCCGGCTCCGCCCACGCGCGGGCGTGCACCAGCCGGCGCGCTCCTGCGACGGTCGCCGTGATCAGGTTGTTCGCATGCGCCGCCGTGGCGGGGCGCCCCTTCAGCTCGGTGGGACCATCGAGGCGCAAGCTAGCGAGGCCGAGCGAGAACGTATCGCGCAGCGAGACCGCGGAGACCTCGAGCGAGCTATCGCCGATCCACGGCGCCCAGATCCAGTGCAGCGTCGGAACGCGGCGCTTGCCCCACAGGTGCATCGCCATGGCGCGCCCCTTGATGTCGATCGCGCGGCCGTCGACCGTCACGGTCCCGACCGCGTCGGCATCGTGAACGATCGGCCGCGTGTGCGTGGGTGCCGGCAACCACGCCGGGAGATCGGCGTGGGTCTCGCGTCCCCCGGACCAACCCACGTTCCACGCGATGCCGTCGACCGCGCCGACGGCGGCGGTTCGGGAGAGCCTGCTGTCGAACGTGCGGATCAACGTCTCGCCTTCATCTACGATCGCGGCGTCCAGCGGGGCAAACCGCTTCGCGGCGCGGCTCGGCAATGTGGCGTCGGCATCGAACCAGGCGCCCCACACGGTCGCGCGCGCCGCGCCGGACCGCGGCACGAACATGGTCTGGCGAACCCACAGCGCGCGGCGCCGGCTCTCGTCGATCACGACCGCGAACCAGATCTCGAACCAGGGGCGCTGTCCGCGCCACACCGGCCGGTCGAGATCTTTGCCCATCGCCTTCCCACATAACATCGATCGCAGGGGCGGAGTTGTTCTGGGCACGCTTGCCGCTCGTGTTGTGCGCGGACGATCTCCTGGGCGTTGTTCGGGAGCTCGTTGGGTTCGGGATCGCGTCCATCGATCTACGCGTGGGCTGCACATGGGCTGCACATGGGCTGCGCACGCAGCAGGCTGCTGATCATCGAGCGAGGTGGGGTTCGCGAACGCGCCGCGACGGTTGCTCGCGCGTGAGGAACATCCGTTCACGATCGTTCACGGTGGTCGTGAGCCGACCGTCAGCAGCCGATGCGACGTCGTAGCGTGGGTGCGACGATCTCGTAACGTCAGGAATCCTCTGATTCCATGTAGTTGGTTGCTACGTACGTTTACGGATCTGCCACGGGGCAAAGAGAGTATATACGCGGGAGTTGATGGCCCCGCACCCACACCAGGCGCAACTCCCGGGCGGCGTGACCCGCGTTTTGGTCGTCGATGACGACGCGCTGATGCTGCGCGCTCTTCAGCGGGCAACGCGCCATCACAAGCTGATCGACCTGCTCGTCGCCGACAACGCGATCGACGCGCTGCTCGGGGTCGGCGCGACCAAGCCCGATGTGGTCGTGATGGATGTGTTCATGCCGGGGCTCGATGGCATCGAGGCGTGTCGCCGGATCAAGGCGAATCCCGAGACCAGCCACATCGCGGTGATCCTCGCGAGCGCCGGCATGACCGACGAGCTCGCGATGCGTGCGCGTGGGGCCGGTGCCGAGGATGCGATCAACAAGCCGGTCGATCTGGTCGCGCTGCTCGAGGCGCGCGCGGCGCCGCCGGAACCAGTCCCCCCGGTCGAGACCACGACGGTCGCGATGCGAGGTGCGGATCTGCTGGTGAAGATGCTCGAGGAGGCCGGCGTCGACGTCGTGTTCGGCCTTCCCGGTGGCGCGATCTCGCCGGTGCACGATGCGCTGCTCGACTCGAACATCCGCGTCGTCACCACGCGCTCCGAGGCGGGCGCGATGTTCGCCGCCGCGGGCTACGCGCACTCCACGGGCCGGCTCGGCGTCGTCGCGGTGACGTCGGGTCCCGGCGCGCTGAATGCGATGACCGGGCTGGCCTCCGCGTGGTGCGACGGCCTGCCGGTGATGCTGCTGATCGGTGAGGTTCCCCGCGCCGCGCAAGGCAAGGGCGTGCTCCAGGACGGCTCCGCGCACGGACTGCAGATCATCGAGATGTGCCGCCACGTCACCAAGCTCGCGCTCGAGGTCCCACGGCCGAGCAACCTCCCGCACATGCTGCGGCGTTCGATGGCAACCGCGATGTCGGGACGCAAGGGCCCGGTCGTGCTCACGCTTCCGATCGACGTGTCGCTCGCCGAGGTCACGCCGCCGCGCGTGGGTGGTGCGGTGAAGGTCTGCGAGGCGGCCTCGATCGACATGCTCGACGAGATCACCGATCTCCTGCTCCACGCCGAGCGCCCCCTGCTGCTCGCCGGGAGTGGTTGCCGTGGCGATGGCGCACCGGCCCGTCTCCAGGCGATGGCCGAGCGGTTCGGTTGCCCGGTCGCCACCACGCCCAAGGCCAAGGGCGTGTTCCCCGAAGATCATGGCCTCTCGCTCGGCGTGTTCGGCCTCGGTGGTCATCCCTCCGCGCAGCGCTATGTCGATAGTGGCGTCGACCTGGTGATCGCGCTCGGTACCAGCCTCGGCGACATGGCCACCAACGGCTTCTCGCCCGCGCTCCAGGCGAAGGCGCTCGTGCACGTCGATATCGATGCGCGGCAGATCGGCAAGAGCTACAGTCCGACCCACGCCATCGTCGCCTCCGCCGCCGAGCTGCTCGGAGGTTTGTGCGAGCGCCTCGAGCATCGTGGCTCGCCCTCGCCGGCAAAGCTGCGCGCGCTGCCCGGCCGGATCGAGCGCCAGAAGCTGCCGCAGTCACAGAAGCGTGACCGGATCGCACCGCAGCAGGCGCTGGCCGAGATCCAGGCGATGCTTCCGCGCGACACGATCTTCACCGTGGATTCCGGCGAGCACTTCCTGTTCGCGACTCACTTCCTCGAGATCAACGACGCCGATGCCTTCATCGTGATGACCGGCCTCGGCTCGATGGGCCAGTCGATCGGCGCGGCGATCGGTGCCCAGCTCGCGCATCCGGATCGCACGGTCGCCGCGATCTGCGGAGATGGCTGCTTCGCGATGAACGCGTTCGAGATCGCCACCGCGGTCGCCGAGCGGCTGCCCCTCCGCGTGTTCGTGTTCAACGACGAGCGGCTCGGCATGGTCGAGAACGGCCACCAGAAGGTCTACGGCCGCCGGCCGGCCTATCCGACCACGCCGCTCGACGTCTGCGCCGTCGCCGTGGGGCTCGGTGCGCTGACCATGCAGATCGACGGGATCGATCAGCTCGACGCCGCGCGCGAGATGCTGCGCTGCGCGCCCGGCCCGGTCGTGATCGACGTCCGCATCGATCACGAGGTGATGATGTCGGCACAGGATCGCGTGGCTGCGATGACGCCCGTGCCGCCGCAGCCGCGTCGTTCGCTCGAGCTCGTGAACTAGACGTAAAATTGGCGGCGCTGTCTGAAGCTTTTTTTTTCGCCCCGCTCGGGACGGAAAGCGTCAGCCAGCCGTGTAACGGATCGGCAGGCGTCGAATGCTCCGGACGAAGTTCGTGCGCGCCGGGACCATCGGCCCTGCACGCTCGAGATCGTGGAGCTGCCCCAGGACCTCGCGGAAGATGTGCTTTGCCTCGAGCCGCGCGAGCGGGGCGCCTAGGCAGAAGTGCGCGCCCGATCCGAACGCGATGTGCTCGTTGGGCGTCCGCGCGGGGTCGAAGCGGTCCGGGTCGACGAACACCGTCTCGTCCCGGTTCGCCGACGGGAAGAACACGACGACCTTGTCGCCCTCCGCGATCTGCGTGCCTGCGAGCTCGGTGGCCTGGGTGGCCGTGCGCCGGATCTGGATCACCGGCGGCTGGAACCGGAGCATCTCCTCGATCGCGAGGGGGATCCGGGCCGCGTCGCCGCGCAGGTGCTCCGCGACCTGCGGCCGATCGAGCAGGAGATCGAGGCCGTACGAGAGCAGGCTCCGCGTCGTATCGGTGCCCGCGTTGAACAGCAGCATGAAGAACGCCTGGAGCTCGCCCGCACTCAAGGACGGCTCGGCGGCGAGCTCGCTCATCAGATCATCGGCGGGCGCTGTGCGCTTGCGCTGCACGAGCTCGCCACCATAGGCGCGCATCTCACCGGCGGCCGCCACCTTGTCCCGCATCGCGTCCGCCGGATCCGCGGGCTCGGTGCTGAACATCCGATCGGTCAGCGCGTGGAGCGCGCGTCGATCGGCCACCGGGACGCCGAGGATCTCGCAGATCACGAACAGCGGCATGGCCTCGGCGACGTCGACCGCAAAGTCGCACGCACCGCGACCACGCACCTGCGCGATGAGCTCCGCAGCGTGTGAGGCAACGCGGTCCTCGAGCTGCTCGAGCCGGCGCGGGCTCAGCGTGCGATTGACCAGCCGCCGCAGCCGCGTGTGGTCCGGCGGATCGCGGTTCATGAGGCTCTCGCGCAGCTTGCCGAGAAACTCCGGCGGCGGATCGGCGAGCAGTACGCCGCCCTTCCACGACGAGAACAGCTGCGGCGTCTTGAGCACCGTGACGACGTCACGATAGCGGGTGACCGCCCAGAACCCACGACCGCCCGATTCGGGGCACCACGCGACCGGGTTGGCGCCACGCAGCGCGCGGAACGCCTCGTGCGGAATTCCGTGAGTGTAGGTGTCGGGGCTGGCAAGATCGATCGTCATGGTCGGGACCGGCCGCTTGACTTGTTGCCCGCGAGCCACTCTGATCGACCCAAGGTGGAGCGCCACGTCGGCATCGTCGGCATTGGAACATATCTCCCGCCGCAGATCCGGACCAACGCGTGGTGGCCGCAGGCTGTCGTGGATGGGTGGATGGCGCAGCGACGTCAGCCCGCCCCGCCGCCTCCGCACGATCCCAGTGCGGGGATGCAGCGGGTGATGGCAGCGATGGCGCTGCAGGCAGTCGATCCGTTCCAGGGCATGACCCACCGGCATGTCATGGCGGCGGACATGACGTCGGTCGACATGGAGGCCGAGGCGGCGGTTCGTGCGCTCGCCCACGCCGGCATCGAGCGCAGCGCGATCGACCTCGTGCTCTCGCATACCCCGATGCCGGAGTACTTGCTGTCGAACACGAGCTGCGTGCTGCACGAGCAGCTCGGGCTGCGGCCGGAGTGCATGACGGTGCAGGTCGATGCTGCGGGCAACTCGTTCCAGATGCAGCTCACACTCGCCGAGCAGATGATCGCGAGCGGCCGCGCGAGCTGCGCGCTGATCGTGCAGTCCGCGGCAGGGTCGCGATTGCTGGAGGTCGAGGAGCCGCAGTCGCCGCTGTTCGGAGACGGTGCCGCGGCGATGGTGCTCGCGCCGGTCGAACGCCGCAGCCTGCTCTCGACGGTGCACCGCACGGACGGCAAGCACCCGCGCGCGCTGATCGCGAGCGTACGCGGCAAGCGCTGGTACGACGAGGGCCGCATCGTGCTCCATCGCGGGGACCTCGCGAGCGCGCGGCAGAGCTTCCTCGAGACGGCGGATCGGGCCCTCGAGGTGATCGTTCCAGCGCTCGCGCAGGCGGGTGTCACCGCGGCCGACATCGATCTGTTCGCCGCCCATCAGGGAACGCCGTGGCTGCGCCAGGTGACGATGGAGATCGCCGGGATGAGCCGCGCGCGACACCACGACACGTTCGGTACCACCGGCTATCTGTTCGGCGCCAGCATCCCGTTCGTGCTGCAGGCAGCGCATCGCGCGAAGCTCGTCGAGGAGGGCCAGCTCGTGCTGATCCTCGGCGGTGGTGTCGGTGCGACGATCGGCGCCAGTGTCCTGCGCTGGGGGCGGCTCGCGTCGTGAAGGAAGTCTCCTCCAAGGTCTTCCACATCTTCTTCAAGCGCGCAGCGGAGAAGGGGATCAGCCTCGAGCAGATGGTGGCGGGCACGCGGGTGTCCGTCGAGACGTTGAAGAGCAAGAACGGCCGCGTCGACTGGGCGGACCTGTGTCAGATCCACCGCAACCTGCGGCCCGCGTTCAGCGATGACGAGCTGACCGACATCGGACGATCCTATTTCCGGTCACCCGCTCTGCGGTTCGTGTTCGTGATCGCGCGCCTGCGATTCACGCCGATCGGGTTCTATCGCTGGCTCAGCAAGCCGCGGCAGGGCGCCGGCAACCAGATGTTCACCTGCGTGGTGCCGAACCATCGCGATGTGTCGGAGAACGAGTGCGAGCTCGACCTGACGCTACAGGCCGGCTACGAGGTGTGCTGGGACTTCTTCCTGGTCTCCAAGGGGAACATGGAGGAGATGCCGAGGCTCCTCGGCTATCCCGCCGCGGGCGTCACGCTCGAGCGGTTGCCGCGCGGCGGGCGCTATCACATCCGGATCCCGAAGCGCACGCGGTTTCTGACCCGGCTGCGGCGGACGCTGACCTGGCCGTTCACGGTGCGAGCCGCTGCACGCGAGCTCCAGGAAGCCCACGAGACGCTGCGCGATCGCTACGCCGAGATCGACGCGGCCCACCAGGCACTCGATCGCCAGCGCGCGGTGCTCGACACCGCGTATCGGTTCGGCCAGCGGATCTGGACCGAGCGCGACCCAGCCACCACCGCGGCAGCGATCGCCACGGCGCTCGTCGAGATCGCGGGCTTCGCGGGCGCTGCGGTGGTGGTCGCGCTGGCCGCGGATCAGGCGCAGATCGAGCGAGCGATCGCGGGCGCACCGCTCGAGGCAGCGAGCGCGCGGACGATCGAGCTGTCGAGCGGTGGCCGGCTCGCCGGGCAGATCCGGATCGCGCTCGCCGATGGCGCGGCTCCCGCGGAGGCGCAGATACTGATCGACCTGCTCGCACCGACGATCTCGCTCGCCCTCGATAATGCGTTTGGCTACCGTGCGCTGTCGGATTACCAGAAGAACCTCGAGAACATCGTCGAGCAGCGCACGATCGAATTGCTGCAGACCAGCGCCAAGCTCGCCGGTACCGTCGAGGAGCTGACCGAGGCACAGGGCGTACGCGAACGGTTCTTCGGGCACATCTCACACGAGATCCGCACGCCGCTGTCGCTGATCATGCTCGCGGTCTCCGATATCGAACGCCGCTCCGGGGCGCAGCTCGACGAGCGCGGGCGCGCGAGCCTCGGCGCGGTGAACGATGCGGCGCGCAAGCTGGTGCGCCTCGTCGACGAGCTGCTGCTGCTCGCCGCGGGCCAGGAGGGCAAGCTGCGGATGCATCGCGAGCCCACCGATCTCGCGGTGCTGGTCGCCAGCCTGCTCGGTGCGTGGCGCCCGGCGGCGGATGCGGCGGGTCTCGTGATCACGGCTCGTACGCCGAAGACGCTGGTCGCGAATGTCGATCCGGTGGCGCTCGAGCGGATCGCCACCAACCTGGTGTCGAACGCGGTCAAGTACACCCCGCGGGGAGGCGTGGTCGAGATCGAGCTGGCGACCGCCGGCAACAACGCCGTCGAGCTCTCGGTGCTCGATACCGGGCCAGGGATCCCACAGGAGCTGGCCACGCGGCTGTTCGGCCGGTTCGAACGCTCCACCGGAGACGATCGGCGCAAGGCCGGCCATGGTCTCGGGCTGTCGCTCGTCAAGCAGCTGGTCGAGGCGCACGGTGGCGAGGTGGTGGCCACGGCGCGCGCGGCGCATCCGGGCACCCACATGCGGGTGACGATTCCCGAGGCCGTGCAGGCGCCGACCGCGGATGCGGCCCGGCCCACCGTCACGCTGGTAACGGTGCCCGTCGCGACCCCCGCGGGCGCAATGTTCGCGCCGCCGGGGATCTCGAGTGGAACGATCTTGCTCGCAGAGGATGATGCGGCGCTCGCCGCGATGATGGCGCGGGAGCTCTCCGACGAGTACACCGTGATCGTCGCGCATGACGGCCCGGGCGCGCTCGCGCTGGTCGAACAGCACGAGCCGCACATGCTGGTGACCGACGTACAGATGCCCGGGATGAGCGGGATCGAGCTGGCCATCAAGTTCCGCGAGGTGACGCGCGATCGGCTGGCGCCGATCATCATCCTGTCGGCGATCATCGATCTCGGGACGCGGGTCGCCGGGCTTGACGCCGGTGCGATCGACTACGTGACCAAACCGTTCGATCCGCGCGAGCTACGCGCCCGGGTCAAGGCGCAGTTCCGGTTGCGCGCGCTCGCACTGCGCCTGCATCGCTCGGAGCAGCTCTCCGCCCTCGGGATCCTCACCGCCGGGCTCGCGCACGAGCTGCGCAATCCGGCGAACGGCATCGTCAACGCGATCGCGCCCCTGACCGAGCTGTTGCCGAAGGAGCTGATCGCGCCGGAGACCGGTGCGGGGCAGCTGCTCGAGGTGATGAGCGGGTGTGCGGAGCAGATCGGGTTTCTGTCGCGGCAGCTGCTCAGCTTCCGGACCGGGAACCAGCTCGAGATGAGCTCGGCGCCGGCCCGGGATCTGGTGACCCGCGCGGTGTCGCTCGCGCATCGCGCACTGCAGGGCGTGGAGATTCGCTCGGCGCTGCAGCTCGAGCGCGACGTGGTGTGCGCACCACCGCTGATGATCCAGGTCCTGACGAACCTGATCGAGAACGCGGGCTACGCGGCCGGCGAGGGTGGTTGGGTCGAGATCGGCGCGCGGCTGCAACCGGGTAGCGTGGTATTCGAGGTGGCCGACAGTGGGCCTGGAGTGCCCCAGCCGTTGCGCGACCGCGTGTTCGAGCCGTTCTTCACCACCAAGCCTCCCGGCGCGGGGACCGGCCTGGGCCTGCCGCTCGCCCGCGCGATCGTCCACCAGCACGGTGGCGTCCTCGAGATCCGCGATCGGAGCGCACTCGCAGGGCCCCGGCAGGTGTTCGTGGTCGAGCTTCCCGTGGATTCGACCCGGGACCGGACCATCGGCGCGGTATGATAAGGACGCCGTGAGCGCCCCCCCCCCGCCTCGCCCTCTCGTCCTCTATGTAGATGACGAGCGTGCGAACCGCGTGGTGTTCGAGCAATCGCTCGGCGGCGACTTCCGGATCAAGGCCGTCGCCGATGGTACGTCCGCGCTGCAGATCCTCGATGCCGAGGACGCGGCGGTGCTGGTCACCGACATGCGCATGCCCGGCATGAGCGGCGAGGAGCTGCTGCGGATCGCAAAGCAGCGCAAGCCGTCGACGATCCGCATGGTGGTCACCGCGTACGCGGATGTCGATCCGATCCTGCGCGCGATCAACGAGGGTCTGGTCGCCCGCTACATCATCAAGCCATGGATCCGCGCCGAGCTCGTGCAGGTGCTGCGCTGGGCGATCGAGGCCTGGACGTTCTCGCGCGATTCGATGGCGCTGCACACGCGGTTGATGGAGACCGAGCGGCTCGCCACCCTCGGGAGCATCGCGGGGATGTTAGTGCACGATCTCAGGCAGCCGCTGATGTCGTTGCTGATCAACGTCGAGCACCTGCGCGAGCTCGCGAAGGCCGCTCCCACGCTGCAGGACGCACTCGCCCGCGCACCGCTGACGGCCGCCGAGCGCACGCGGATCGGCATGCTGGTCGACGATCTCGATCCGTTGACGACCGACCTCAAGACCTCCGCGATGCACCTCAGCTCGATGATCGATGGGCTCCGCGAGCTCAGCCGGCCGCGCGACAAGAATGAGGGCGCACAGGCGGCCGATCCGTTGCCGATCGTTCGCCATGCGATGGCGGTGTGTCAGGAGCTGGTGATGAACGCGCATGCCTCGATCGGCTACGAGGGGCCGGGCGTGCTGCCGCGCGTGCAGATCTCGGCGACCGAGCTGACGCAGGTGTTGATCAACTTGGTGCAGAACGGAGCGCAGGCGGTCGCGGCGCGTGGAGCTCCGCAGGGCCGGGTGTCGATCGTCGCTCGCACCGAATCGAACATGGTCGAGCTGTGCGTGCGCGATGACGGTGTGGGGATGGCGCCCGAGGTGCTCGGTCGCGTCGGTACGCCGTTCTTCACGACGCGCGCGGAGGGCACCGGCCTCGGGCTCGCGCAGTGCCAGCGCCTGATCGGCAGCGCGGGCGGCCGATTCCGCATCGAGAGCGAGCCCGGCATCGGCACCACGGTCACGATCGTGCTCCCGGTCGCCGCCTAACTCTCGATAACTTCAAGGTTCTGGACCAGCGGACATCGGTGTCCACCGCGGTGCCAGGTCAGGGCTCTTACTGGGCAGCGTGCAGGTTCGTGGAATGCCTCTTGGCACTGGAGCTCGTCTAAACATGGCGACTCGCGCCGACTCTCGTGGTCGTCTGCTCGCGGAGCTGGCTGCCATACCGGCGAGGAAGGGCTACGGCATCGCGTATGACCTGCTCGGCAATCGGGCGGAGGCGGAGGAGGCGGTCCAGGAAGCGCTCGCCCGGGCGTGTGAATCGATCGGAGATCTCCGCGATCCAGGCGCGGCGCCGGCCTGGTTCCTGCGGATCGTGACGACGATGTGCCTGCGTACGCTGCGGCGTCGCCGGCTCAAGAAGAGATTGTTCGGCTGGTGGCCGGGCAACGACGGTGATGCCGATGCCGCGCCCACGGGAGCGAAGGTCACCGCGGATACCGGAACCAGCGATATCGCGGAGCGGATGCACGCGATGGAACGTGTCGAGCCTCGGTCGGCGCTCGCCGATCACGAGGCGTTGACCTCGATGATGGGCAGGCTCGAGGATCTCTCGCCGCAGCAGCGCACGGCACTCGTGCTGCGTTACGGCCACGATCTTCCGGTCGCCCAGGTCGCGGAGATGCTCGGAGTCGAGCTCGCGACCGCCAAGACGCATCTCGTACGCGGCCTCGCCCGGCTGCGCGATCTGATGGAGGAGCACCGATGAGTAACAACGACACCTGTCAAACCGTCGCGGAGCGCGTTGCGCTTGGAGATTCACTCGGCGAGCTCGCGGCGCACGTCACCACCTGCGAGCGCTGCAAGCTCGTCATGGAGATGCCGAGCAAGCTGGGTGCGACCCGGCACGAGGTCGATCCCGGCCTCGGGTTTGCAGCGCGGATGACGATCGGCGCCCAGCAGCGGATCACCACGCGTCGCCGGCGTCGCGTGGCCGCAGCGCTGGGCTCGACGGTCGCTGCCGGCCTACTCGGCGTGTTCGTGCTGACCCGATCACCGGCGTCGCAGCCGGCGCAGACCGCGTCCACCGAAACCCAGCTCGTGGATCCCAAGCTCGAGCCGGCGACCGAGGCCGAGCTGAGAGCCTTGGTCGAGCTCGCCGACGTCGAACGTTCGGCTCACCTTTCGGCGAACTGGCGGCAGATCAAGAAGCCGCTGTCGCCCTACCGCAAGTTGCTGCAAGGAGCTGTCACACCATGAGCCGGATCAATGGACTGTTGACCGTCATCGTGCCGTCGATGCTCGCCGGCGGGCTGATGTTCAACAGCGCGCTCGGTCACGCCTCCGCCGGTGGCGGCGAGATGTTCGGATTCTGGCCCGCGGCGAGTGACGTCGCGGCGCCGGTCACGGCGAACCCCGCGCGCACCCTGCCTCCGCCGCGGCCCACGCGGCCCACGCGGCCCACGCCTCCGGCGCCCGTCACGCCGCGGACGCCCGGGACGCCGCCGCGTCCTCCGATGCCGCCGCAGCGCGGCATGGGTGGCGGCGGGGTCTCGGTGAGCATCCATAACGGCAAGGTCCAGATCGATGGCCTGCACCACATGGTGCTCGCTCAGCTCGATCGAGCGCGCGACACGCTCCGCAACAATCCCTCGATCCCGAAGGACGTGCGCGACAAGATCCTCGCGCGGCTCGACAAGGTGCGCGCGACCGTCGACAAGCGGCTCGCGAACATCAAGGTCACCGATCTCGATCAGCTCGAGAGCGAGATGGAGAAGATGGGCGAGGAGATCGGGCAAGCCATGGACGGGCTCGACAAGGACATGGACAAGCTCGGCAAGGACTTCGCAAAGCAGTTCGGAAAGAACTTCACCGTCAACATCGACAGCGACAAGAACGACGACGACGACGACAACCTCGGGTCGATCGATACGCCCGACGTCGATGCCGACGATGACGACATGAAGGATGCGATCAAAGATCTCCGCGACCTGGCGCTCAAGCCGGATCAGAAGGACAGGATCAACAAGCTGCGCGCAGACTCCGACACCAGCGTTGCCATCGCGAAGAAGCAGATCGACGAGCTGTCCGCGAAGCTCAAAGCCGCGCTGGCGAATCCGGCGACCAGCGACGCCGAGATCGGCCGCTACGTCGATCAGATCAGCGCGCAGGAGGCGACGATCCGCAAGGCTCGCATCGTCGCGTGGGCACAGGCTCGGCGCGTGCTCGACGATGCGCAGCGCAAGCGCGTCGAGGATGCGGCGACCAAGAAGCGGACGAAGTAGCGTACGATCGCACCGGCGGAAGTCCCGCGTCGGTGCCGCGATCGTCGTCGTCGTCACGGCAGGTTGCTCCGGGACCACGCCCGCGCTGCCACCGGAACCGGTGACGGCGCCGCCCGGTGATGCGGGATCCGATGGGATGCTGCTGCCACCACCGAAGAGCGGCGCGGCCGAACCGGCGCGACCACTGCCGAAGCGACCGGGCCGGCCGACTCGCGGCGCCGGATGCGTACGTGCCCGATGCGCCGCCGCCCGGGCTCGGATCGCAGCCCTGACCGGTCAGGGTTCCCGTCCGCGGGTCAGCCCAGCTTCGAGCTCCGTCCACCAGCCGGTGAGCGAGTAGCGGCGAACGTTGGTGCGTACCGGCTCGACGCAGTGCCAGGTGTCCACATCGGGCGCGAACAGGCACGCATCGCCGAGGTGCGGGAACCAGCGCTGGCGCACGACGAACGCCTCGCCGTCCCGATCGCCGAATGCGATCGCGCCGCCATCGTCATCGGTCCAGCCGGTGCTGAGCCCGAGTGAGATCGTTCCGCGGTAGAGCGGACCGTCGGGGTGAACGCCCATGAAGTCACCGCGCCCGAGCCGCCAGGCATTGGCCACGAGGCCCGCCGGCATCGGCCGCGCGAGCACGCCGGAGACCAGGGTGCGCAGGACCGCGGTCTGCAGCAGATCGAGCCACGGCGCGAGGTCGGTCGCGGCCAGCAGACGGCGATCCGCGTCGAGCAGGTCGGTGGTGAGCCGCACCATCGGCAGCGCCATCACGGCCTCGCGCAGCCCGACCGCAGCCGGAGGCGCGAGCAGGCCGGGGAGCTCGAGGTAGCGCTGGCCGGCCGCGTGGTCGGCGGCGAGCCGGTGCCAGCGCTGCGGATCACGCCAGGCGTTCGCCACCAGCGCGGGCAGATCCGCGGCGATCGCCCAGTCGCTCACGGCGCTGGATATACCATCGCTACTTCGCCGGGCGTGGAACGGTCACCGAGAACGAAGCGCCGCGCGCGGGATCCTTGCGATAGCTGATCCGCCCGCCGGACATCTGCATCACGTACGCGGAGATCGCGAGGCCGAGGCCCGAGCCCTCCGGCGCGCTGGAGAACGGCTCGAACATCGTGTCGGCGATCTCCTCCGGCACGCCCGGACCATCGTCGGTCACCGTGAACACGACCTCGTCCTCGGAGGCGAGAACCTTGAGGTCGATGAACCCTCCGGCGGGAGACACCTGTGCCGCGTTGCGCAGGAGATTGACGAGCACCTGCACGATCAGCGTCTCCGAGGTATTGCACTCGGCGGCCGGAACCTCCGACACGCGGAGCGTCGCCAGCTCGCGGACGTGGCCACCGACCAGGCGGGTCACGCGATCGATCAGCCGGCGAACCGGGACCGCGCGCAGCTTGACCTCGCCATCGCGGATGAACTTCCGCATCTGAACGAACAGCTCGACCGCTTCGTTGCCGGCCGCATTGGCCTCGTCGACGGATTCGGTGAGCTCGGTGGACTCGGTGCCGGCGAGCTCGCTGATCTGCGCGAGTGCGCCCGACAACGATTGCATCGTCGACGCGAGATCGTGGAGGAGGGCCGAGGTCAGCGCGCCCACCGTCGCCTGCCGCATGAGCTGATTCATCCGCGTACCACTGGCGACCGACGCAGCCGGAGGCGTGGTCCGCGCCTCGAGGATGCCGCACGCACGCTGGGCCCGATGTGCCATGTACTGCACGAGCTGGCGAGCGGTGTCGGTGAGCCCGCGAGCGCGGAGCCGCAGCTCGCCGTCGACGTCGAGCGGGAGGTCGAGGAACCAACCGGCCCCGTCCTTCGGGACGTTAACGCCGGTGAACAGATGCTCGTTGTCATGTTCGCGCACCACGGTGCCGCAGCACGTGATGCCTTCCACCGTAAGTGCACGGCGCACGATCAGGTGGCCGAGCTCGAGCGGGGTCCGCGTGGTCGCGAGCTCGCTGTCGAACGTGCTCATGCTGAGCGCCTCTTCGACCGACGCTGAGAGCCGGCGCGACAGGGCGCGGTGCTCGAGGCCGCGGCGAACGATGATGTCGATCTCGTTGTGCCACGGCTTGCCGACCTTGTAGGGCGCGTCGGGCGAGCGAAGTGCGCGCTGCACGCGGTCCGAGAGGCAACCGGTGAGCAGCACCCGGACCGCATCGCGCTGGTGAGAGCGCGCGAACTCGAGGACCTCGATCCCGTCGTGATCGGGCATCTCCAGGTCGGAGATGATGACGTCGTACTCGTGCGTCACGAGCGCGTCGAGCGCCTCGCCACCGGAGGCCACCGCTTCGACCCGGTAGAGCGGTGACAGCTCGTCGATCAGCGCCGCGCGCACGGCATCGTCATCGTCGACAATCAGGATCCGGGTCATCTTCATACAAGGAGGCGGGTCGACCGGATCGAGACCTGATCAAGGTGCGCCGGGACGCGGGATGTGGGTGCATCGGGTTCGGTGGAGGTATGCTCGGTGGATCAACGCGGTGATCCGGTGGGGACCATCGAGCTTCCGGCCCACCGACGCGGAGCGCGCCGAGCGCCAGGTGCGGGACGAACGGTCTCAAGCGCGACGGATTCGCTGAGCGTCAGAACCGCCGACACCAGGATCGGCTGACGCAGCCGATGCGAGTAGTCACGCGCGGTTACGGGTGGCGAGCTCGTTGCAGCAGTCCGCGGCGTGACCCTCTTGAACCTCGACGCGGCCCGGCGGCGCACGACGGCGAGTGCGCCCGTTCCGTCGCGAGCGGTCGCGGTGACGGGTGGTAAGGGCGGCGTCGGCAAGAGCACGATCGCGCTCAACCTCGCCCTGGCCTACGCCGCCGACAAAGCTCGCACGCTGCTCGTCGACACCGATCTCGGTATGGCGGATCTCAACCTCTTGCTCGGTGTGGCTCCCGAGAAGACCATCCTCGACACGCTCGGCGGCACGCCGGTCGAAGAGGTGCTGCTCGAGGCGCACGGGGTCACGCTGCTGCCCGCGCTCAGCGGCAGCTACCTGCTGTCCACGATCGGCCCCACCGCGCAGTGCCGGCTGATCGACATCATCGCCTCGCTCGCGAACCGGTTCGACACCCTCGTCCTCGATATCGCCGCCGGCATCGGTCCGGTCCAGACCCGGTTCGCCGGCGCCACCGCGGACACCATCGTCGTCCTCAATCCCGAGCCGCTGTCGATCTCGAACACCTATGCGTGCCTCAAGGTGCTGTCGACCGAGCAGGGTCTCCGCCACGCGTACATCGTTCCGAACCGCGTCGCCTCGCAGACGCAAGCCGACGAGATCACCGCGCGACTCTCGACCCTGGTGGCGCGGTTCCTCGACCTGAAGCTCACCACGCTTCCCGCGATTCCCGCCGATCCCGCCGTCAGCGAGGCCGCGCAGCTCGGAATTCCACTGCTCGTCCACGCTCCCGAATCACCGGCTGCATGCGCGATCCGGACCCTGACCCGCGCCATCGCGCGCACCACCCCCCGCACCCCGTGGATGCGGTCCGCAGCGCTCGCGCAAGGAGAGACCCGATGAACACCCAGGCGCCCCCGTTCAAGAACCCCGATGCCGTCCGCACCGCGCTGATTTCCAGCCACCTCGAGGTGGCTCGCCGGATCTCGCTGCGAGTCGCGCGCCGCTGCCCCGACTGGATCGCGCGTGAGGATCTGGTCTCCGCCGGCATGCTCGGCCTGATCGAGGCCGCCGAGCGCTACGACACGACCCGCGCCGAGCCGTTCCTGCCGTTCGCGGAGAAGCGGATCCGGGGTGCCGTGCTCGACGAGCTTCGGCGCGGTGACATCATGCCGCGCCGCTCGCGCCAGATGGCGCGCAAGATCAGCGCGAACATCGCCAACCTCGAGAAGCAGACCGGCGCCACGCCGAGCGACGAGGCGGTCGCGGCCTCGCTCGAGGTGTCGGTCGAGGACTACCGGCAGAACCTCGAGCACCTGATCCACGTCGCCGTGGGCGCGATCGAGGACAGCGCGGATCATCCGCGGATGTCGAGCGCCGCCCCCTCGCCGGAGTTCAACGCCGCCCACAGCGAGCTGATGGACCAGGTCCGCGCGGCGCTGCCGAAGCTCGAGAAGCGCGATCTGACCGTGCTCTCGCTGTATTACGTCGAGGAGCTCACCTATGCGGAGGTCGGCCAGGTTCTCGGCGTCACCACCGCCCGCGTGTGCCAGCTCCACGGCCGCGCCATCGCCCGGCTGCGTGCGGAGCTCACCCACATCTGACCCCTTAACGGTTCCTCCGCACGGACGACTATTTCAGTCATGCGCTTCGACACCCACACTCGCATCGGCCTGCTGAAGCAACGGATCGACGCAGGGACCTATCAGGTGGATCTCGACGCGCTCGCCGCGCGCATCTGCGATGAAGAGCTCAGCTCGACAGAGCTACCGTCGTTACCACCCCCATCGGGTCGGGCGCGACGGCGTCCTCGGTCATGATCCGCGGGTGCAGTACCTCGCGACGCAGCTGCCCGATCGAGGCGGCACGGGTGAGCACGGCATCGAGGTCGGCGATCTTGATCGGCTTTGCGAGGAATTCGTAGGCGCCGGCATTCCGGGCCTCGCGTGCGCGATTGCGAGTGAGGTCGCCCGTCACGACAATGGTGACCACCTCCGGATGATGGTCGTGCAGCAGGCCGCACAGCTCGATCCCCGACATGCCCGACATCCGCACGTCAGTGATGACGACGTCGATCGCGGTGCCGCTCAGCTGCTGCAGACAGGCCTCGGCCGAGGTCACCCAGCTCGCCGCGAACCCACGGAGCGTCAGGATCTCGGCGAGCATCGACGCGGTGTCGTCGTCGTCGTCGACGAACAGGATGGTGCCACGCATGGGAGGCGCCATCTGGCGCGCGGCGGTCCTCCCAAACAAGTCAATTGGTTCGCATACGTAGAGATCCGCACGCCGTGACCAGATCCTGTGGACGCGGCGGGGTGCTATCCGTGTAACTCTACAGCGTGCAGGGCGAGGTCAAGAAGGCGCGGATCATCCTGGTCGATGACCACCCGCTGTTCCGTCAGGGCTTGCTGGTGGCGCTGCGCCGCGAGCAGGACCTCGATGTCGTCGGCGACGTCGGAAGCGCTGGCGAAGCGATCGAGCTGGCCAAGTCCATGATGTTCGACCTCGCGGTGGTCGACGTGCTGATGCCGACCACCTCGGGGATCAGCCTCACCAGCGAGCTGTTCGAGCACCAGCCCACCTGTCGCGTCCTCGGTCTCTCGGTGATCGACGATCCCGGGTTGATCGCCGACATGCTCCGGGCACACGCGTGCGGGTTCGCGACGAAGACGCAGCAGATCGACGAGATCCTCGACGCGATCCGACAGGTGCTCGGTGGCCTGCGCTACTTGCCACCGCGGGTCTCGCGTGACGCGGTCGAGGCCGAGCTGACCGCCACGCCATCGCATCCGATGCAGCGCTTGACGCGCCGCGAGCGCGAGGTGTTCGAGCTGCTGATCCGTGGCAACTCGAATGACGAGGTGGCGACCATGCTCGTGATCTCGCGGCGCACCGTCGAGACCCATCGGCAGCGGATCATGCGCAAGCTCTCGGCTCACTCGCTCGCGCAGATGCAGCGAGTCGCGGCGCGGCACGGTGGACTGACCCCGTGACGCTCGAACATCGCATGCAGTGCGCGTGCGATACGGCACACGCGCTGCTCGATGTCGAGCGCTTGGGAGTTGTCGAACGCGAGCGGCGGCGCGACGAAGCCTTCGCGTTGTGGGACATCGCCGCGCTCCCGTGCGCCGTGTTCGCTCTCGGCAGCCGTACGCCCGAGCGCGCGAACGCCGCGTGGGCCGAGCTGTTCGCGCGCTACGCGGTGCCGGTCGCCGTCCTCGACGCGTTCGCAGAGGTCGAGCGGTCGAGCGAGATCCGTCACCTCCCCGAGCTCGTGCTCGAGACCGGCGCCACGCTGAGCTACTGCGCGGCTACCGTCCGCCCGCGTCGAGGTTCTCTCGGTGCCACGGATGGCATGATCGTGGTGTGTGCGCTGACCACCGATGCCGTGATCGCTCGCAAGCTCGCGATGGACCCCGCGGCGCTGATCTTTAGCGCTCAGCTCTCCGGTGGACCGACCTGGGTGAATGAAGCCTGGAACCGGTACATCGGCACGGCGCTCGACTCCACATCGTGGCGGGACGTGATCCACGCCGACGATCGCGCGCGCTGTCTGCATGCGTTTGCCGAGGCCGGCCGGCTCCGCATGTCCTCGGAGGTGGAGGCACGGATTCGCCGCGAGGATGGGTGGTTTCGCTGGCACTGGATCCGATTCTCTGTCGATCCGCTCGGCGGACGTTGGTTCGGGACCGCCATGGATCGGGAGGACGAACACATGGCGCTCGACGAGCGCACCGAGCTGCTGACGCAAGCCCATGCGGCGCGAGCCGATGCCGAGCAGGCAAACCGGCTCAAGGATCAATTCCTCGCCATCGTCTCGCACGAGCTTCGAGCACCGATGACCACGATGCTGCTATGGGAGCGGGTCCTGCGCGATCCCACCGCCGAGCCGGAGGTTCGCGAGCAGGCGCTGGCGGCGCTCCACGAGAGCGCGGTGACCCAGACTCGACTGGTCTCCGATCTGCTCGACGTGGCGCGCGCGATCAGCGGCAAGCTCTACGTCGATCTTCGCCCCGTTGATCTGGCACGCGTGTGCAGGGAGGCCGTCGAGGCGGTGGGGCCAGGGATCGCGGCCAAGCGGCTCGCGATCTCGATGCACGGAACCGAGACGCTCGTCAACGTCCAGGGGGATGCGGCGCGGCTGCGCCAGGTCCTCGACAATCTGCTGTCGAACGCGATCAACTTCACGCCGGAAGGCGGACGGATCTCGGTCGATCTCGCTCGCAGAGGGCGGCGGATCTCGCTCGAGGTCACGGACACAGGCCGTGGCGTGGCTGCCGAGTTCCTGCCGTACATGTTCGAAGCGTTCAGCCAGACCGACGATGCGCTGACGCGCGACCGCAAGGGCCTCGGGCTCGGACTCGCGATCGTCAAGCAGCTGGTCGAGCTCCACGAGGGGACGGTGACCGCCACCAGCGCGGGAACGGGTTGCGGCACGCGGTTCACGATCTCGCTGCCCGCCGCCGCGCCGCGCACCAGCTCACCCACGCGAACCGTGGCGCCCGCGCTGTCCCTCCGGGGTGTGCGCGTGCTCGTCGTTGATGACGACCCGCGGGTGCGCGACGCGCTCGAGCTCCTGCTGTCCCGCGCGGGCGCGAAGGTCGACATCGCGAGCTCCGCGGAGGCCGCGCGCACGGAGATCGCCGCGCACGCGCCGTCGGTGATCGTGTGTGACATCGCGATGCCCGGCGAGGACGGGTACAGCTTCGCGCGCTCGCTCCGCGCCACCGGGAGCGTGCTGCCCGCGATCGCACTCACGGCACACGCGATGGAAGCCGATGCCGTGCGCGCGATCTCCGCCGGCTTCGACCAGCACCTCGCGAAGCCGATCGACTTCGACCACCTGGTGGCAAGCCTGCTCTCGCTGCTGGCGACCCGCGAGTACCCGGTTCCCAGCTGATCCACGTGGTAGGTTGCTACCAATGGCGAAGGGGGTGAAGCCGACGGCGGTGCCTCAGCGCGTCGTGGGGATCGGCGCCTCGGCAGGTGGCCTCGAGGCGCTCAAGCTGCTGCTCTCGACGCTGCCGGTGGATACCGGGCTCGCGTTCGTGGTGCTGCAGCACCTGCCGCCCTCCCAGACGGGCCAGCTCGCCAGCCTGCTCGCGGGCGCCACCAGGATGCCAGTGCTCGACGCCAAGTCGGCGCAGCGGATCGTCCCGAACACCGTGTTCGTCGTCCCGCCACGCACGTCGGCCGTGATGAACCGCGGGGCGTTGACCCTGCGCACGGTCCCGGGATCTCGGCCGCGTCTGCCGATCGATGATCTGTTTCGCTCGCTCGCGTTAGCTCTCGGCGCGCAGGCGATCGGCGTGGTGCTCTCGGGGACCGGCCACGACGGCACCGAGGGCCTGCGCGCGATCCACGCCGCCGGAGGCGTCACGTTCGCGCAGGAGCCCGCGACCGCCCAGTTCGATGCGATGCCACGCAGCGCGATCGCCTCCCGCGTCACCGAGCTGGTGCTTACGCCCGCGAAGATCGGAAAGTACCTCGGAGACCTCCATCGGCTCCCCGCGCGCGTCGGGGGCGCGGCTGCCGCAGCCTCGCCGGCGCTGACCCGCGTCCTCGAGCAGCTGCGCGAGGCGAGCGGGATCGACTTCACGAGCTACAAGCGCACCACGATCGAGCGCCGGCTCGCCCGCAGGGTGTCGAAGCATCAGCTCGGATCGCTCGACGAGTACAGCGCGTTCCTCGTGGACCATCCGGCGGAGACCGATGCGGTCTACGAAGACCTGCTGATCCACGTCACCGAGTTCTTCCGCGATCCCAAGATCCTCGACCGGCTGATCGAGGTGTTCTCCGAGGCGCTGCGCGGCCGGCCGGAGGATGCCCCGCTGCGGGTGTGGGTGCCGGGCTGTTCCACCGGCGAGGAGGTGTACTCGCTCGCGATGTTGCTGCTCGAGAAGCTCGGCGATCGCCGGCCGCTGCAGCTGTTCGGGACCGATCTCAGCGAGAAGTCGATCGAGGCGGCTCGGCTCGGGCGCTATCCGTCCTCGATCGCCTCGCACGTGAGCGCGGCGCGCCTCGAGCGGTTCTTTCGTCGCGACGAGGGCGGTTACCGGATCAAGCAGGAGATTCGCGAGCGCTGCGTATTCGCGCGTCACGACCTCGTTACCGATCCACCGTTCTCGAAGCTCGATCTGGTCAGCTGCCGAAATCTCCTGATCTATCTCGGCGCGCCACTCCAGCAGCGCGTGATCCCGATCATGCACTACGCGCTGAACCAGCCGGGCTTCCTCTTGCTCGGGCGCGCGGAGTCCGTCGGGGACTTCGACAACCTGTTCACGGTCATCGATTTAGAAGCGCGGATCTATGCGCGCGCGCCGGGGGTAAGGGCGAGCCTGACGTTTCCGGGTGCGGGCCAGCTCGGGCGGTTGCCGTGGCAGCAAGCGGCGACCATTCGCTCGGCGCTCGATGTCCAGCGCGACGTCGACCACGTGCTGCTCGCCCGCTACGCCCCGCCGTGCGTGCTGGTCGACGAGAACTTCGATGTCCTCCAGTTCCGTGGCCACACCGGTCCGTATCTCGAGCCACCGCCTGGCCAGCCCCAGCTCAATCTGTTGCGGATGGCGCGCGATGGTCTGGCCACCGAGCTCCCGCTCGCGCTGCGGCGTGCGCAACGGCTCGACGCCACCGTCCGCAAGGAGGACATCGTCGTCCGCGACCATCGGCGCGATCACACGTTTCACCTCGAGGTCGTGCCGGTCCGCGGTGCGAGCGACGCCAAGCCCTACTTCTTGGTCGTCTTCGAGGCGGCGCCGCTCGTCGCGGCCACCGCTCGCCGCACCAGCACCAGCACCAGCACCAGCAAGGACACCACCAAGCGGAGCACCGAGGTCGCCCGGCTGCGACAGGAGCTCGCCGCGACGAAGGAGTACCTGCGCTCGGTCGTCACGCAACACCTGCTAACCAGCGAGGAGCTCGGGGTCGCGAACGAGGAGCTGCAGTCCACGAACGAGGAGCTGCAGTCGAGCAACGAGGAGATCCAGACGGCCAAGGAGGAGCTGCAGTCGACCAACGAGGAGCTCGAGACCGTCAACGAGGAGCTGCAGGGTGGCAACGAGCAGCTGCGCGAGGCGAATGACGATCTGATCAACGTGCTCGCGAGCATCGAGATCGCGATGATCATCGTCGACACCGAGCGGCGCGTTCGCCGGTTCACGCCGCGTGCGCGCAACGTGTTGAACCTGATCCCGGGTGACCTCGGGCGTCCGATCGGAGATCTCCAGCCGAACATCGTCGCGCCTCGGCTCGACGAGGCGATCGAGACGGTCATCGAAACGCTCGCGATGCACGAGTCGGAGGTGCTCCACGTCGACGGCACCAGCTGCTATCGCATGCAGATCCGGCCGTATTGCACGACGGACCGCAAGATCAGCGGCGCGGTCCTCTCGTTCATCGAGATCACGGCGCTGCGTGCGGCCCGCGACTTTCGCACGGCGGTCGTCGAGACCGTACCCACCCCGATCGTGGTTCTCGACGACCAGCTGAGGGTCCAATCGGCCAACCGGGCGTTCAGCACCGCGTTCGCGACCACCGAGGCCGCGATCCTCGGGCGCCCGCTGCTGGATCTGGGCGAGTGGCGCCCGCCGGCGCTCCGCACGCGGCTGCAGGAAGTAGTCGCCGGGGGCCATGGGTTCGAGGAGCTCGCGGTCGATCACCTGAGTGACGCGGGTACACGGATCCTCCGGATCAGCGCGAACCGGATCGTGCAACCGGAAGGGCCGCCGTTGATCCTCGTCGGCATCGCCGATGTCACCGAGCGCGAACGGGCGCTCCGCGAGCGGGACTCGTTCCTCGACGCCGTGTCGCACGAGCTCCGCACGCCGCTGAGCGCGATCATGTTGTGGGCGCAGGCGCTGCGCACCCTCGAACATGACGATCCGCAGCGAACCCGCGCGATCGAGACGATCATCGAGAGCGTGCGGTCCGAATCGCAGGTCGTCGACGATCTCCTCGATATCGCGCTCTCGCGCTCGGCCGAGCTGGCGGTGGTGGTCCGGCCTTCGGATGCCGGAGCGATCGTCGGCGCCGCGGTCGAGGCCGCCCGCGATGCTGCGCGGCTCAAGCAGGTGAAGCTCGAGGCCCGCGTCGCGAACGGATCGATCGTCGTCGATCCGCGAAGGCTCGAGCAGATCACCTCCAAGCTGATCGGCAACGCGATCAAGTTCACGCCCTCTGGTGGGAGCGTCTCGGTGTCGCTCGCGTTCCCGACCGGTGCGATGGAGCTCGAGGTGCGGGATACCGGACCCGGCGTCGCACCGGAGCGGCTCGCCCAGGTGCTCGAGCCATTCTCGCGCGCGGATGGTTCGAGCACGCGTGCGCACGCCGGCCTCGGCATCGGCCTCGCGCTCGTCCAGCACCTCGTCCAGCGTCACGGCGGATCGGTCCAGGTCGCGAGCCCCGGCGTCGGTCGCGGGACGAGCTTCACGGTGTGGATCCCGGATCGGCCGGCCTCGTGACGAGGTGGCTCGTCGGGCTGGTGGCGCTGCTCGGGTGTCATCCCGCGAAGCCCGACACCACGATCGCGACGGAGCGGAGCGGTCCCACGGCCGCCGGGTTCGCGGACGCGGACTTCGTGTCGCTCGATCCCGACGGGACGCTCGGAACCTGGCGCGTCACCCCGACCGGGGTCGAACGGATCGGAAGCACGGCGATCAGTGACCCGCTGGCGCACGACGACGAGCCGAACCACGGCGCGTGGTCCGATAGTGATCACCTGTTCGTCACCGCCTCGATCGGCGACGCGAAGCACGTGAAGCTCGTGACGCGCAATGGCATCACCGAGCTCGCGATTCCGGATCTTCACTCGCAGATCCCGAAGCCCGAGGATGGCCAGTCCACGGCGGGTGACAAGGCGTACGAGCGCATCGACCTCATGGTCGCTCACGGCGAGGTGTGGTGGACGCAGTGTCCGTGGACCTCGGGTCCCGATCGTTCCTGCGCCGGATGGGTGAGCGTCCAGCTGTGGCCTGTCGCGACCAAGATCGTGCGGGCGATGATCGAGCCGTCCACCGCGAACTGGGCCGATGTGCCGCCGCCGAAGGGCTACAAGCTGCGGACGCCAACCGGGTTGCGCTGCCAGCCTCCCGGAGTCAACCCGAGCATGCCCGAGGTGCTGCCAGAGGATGGCGAGGTCGTGCTCGGAGAGAACTGGCTGTCGGTCAACCCGCCACAGTTCGTGGTGCGGTTCGGGCCGGCGGACGCTGTGGACGAGCCGGAGCCAGCGCGCTGGGCGATCTATGACTGCGAGAAACTGCTGGTCGCCGGTACCCACCCGAGCCCGGGCGCGAACGGACTGTGGAGCGGTGTCGAAGGCGACGAGCTCGTGCTGCGCCGGAATGCCACCGTGGTGGGGCGGATCGCGAGCAAGGATGCGCGGCGGATCCGCGTGCTGTTCCGCCCCACGCGCTGAGCAGCGTCGGCAGCCTTGACGATCGGTAGCCGCCGCGCGCCGCGCAACTCCGCGTGCTTGCTCGGCCGCGTGATGGCACGTTGCTCGCACGAGCAGGTCAGCGTGTTGGTCCCGCTACCCGTCGGAGAGTTTGGCGCTCAGGCCCCGCCGGGAGTGCGCATGCTGGTCGTCGATGATGATCCGCGCGTTCGGCGCGCCATCACCAACGCGATGATGCGCAGCGGGTTCCACGTGTTCAGCGCCGAGGACGGTGCCCCCGCGCTGATCGTGGCGGAGCAGACCCCGCCCGACCTCGTGATCATCGACTACAACATGCCGACGCCCGGCCTCGAGGTCGTGCGCAAGCTCAAGGACCTACACGGGCCGGCGATCTGGATCGCCGTGCTCTCGGGTCAGGATGACGAGGCCACGCGCGCGGAGTGCTTCGATGCCGGCGCCGATGACGTGATGAGCAAGCCCGCGCAGGTCGGTGAGCTGCGACGGCGGATGGTCGCGGCTGCGCGCACGCAGCAGGCGTTCGTCGAGGCCCGCCTCAACGTCGAGCGCAACGATCGCCTGCTCGCCTATGGCTCGGAGGCCGCGGCGATGCTCGCCCACGATCTCAACAACGGCCTCGCGGTCGCGCTCGGCAACATGACCTACCTCCAGGAGGTGGTCAGCATGGGCGACGAGGAATCCAAGGCGCTGGTCGCCACCGTGCGTGCGATGCGCCGGATGTCGGGCCTCGTCGCGAATTTCGTCGACATCGCGCGGTTCGAGGATGCCGCGGTCAAGCCGAAGGTCGAACCGACGAACGTGCGCGCGCTGATCCACGAGGTGGTCGATGTCCACGCCGTCGGCACCAGCACGGTGAGGTTCGAGATCGAGTGTGATCCGGCACTGGTCGGGAACTTGGACGGCGCGCTGATCGAGCGCGTGATGCACAACCTGGTCGGCAACGCGCTCCGCTACTGCAACAAGGGCGGCGTGATCGAGATCCGCGGCCGGATCTCCGACCTGCTCGACGGCCCCGGCATCGAGCTGTCGGTGTTCAACAGCGGCCCATCGGTCCCCGAAGCCCTGCGAGATCGGCTGTTCGCGAAGTACGCGAAGGGCTCGAACGGCAAGCGCGGGTTCGGCCTCTACTTCTGTCGGCTCGCCTGCGAAGCGCACGGCGGCTCGATCACGTACGAGCCCCGCGATAACGGCTCGGCGTTCGCGGTACGCCTTCCCGGCCGGTCGTGACCCAGGGGGTATCTCGATACCCCCGTGGGTAGGATCACGCACTCGATCGAGCGCATGTGGGTCTCGCTACCCGCGACAGATCACAGCGACCACGTTCGGTAACATAACCCACGGCTAACCTCACCGCAGTGGCATCGCGTTCGCAATGAACGTGCGTCGATGCAGCCTTCCATTCTGAGCACCTGGCGTTCGCAGTACGCGGCGGACATCGTGGGCGAGTCTGCATCGATGGTCGAAGCGCTCGAGACCATCCAGTACGTCGCGAACACCGACTGCAACATCCTGCTCCAGGGCGAGACCGGAACCGGCAAGGAGCTGTTCGCGCGCGCTGCGCATCGCGCCTCGGCGCGCCGCGGCCGCGCGTTCATCCCGGTCAACTGCGCTGCGATCCCCGAGACGCTGCTCGAGACCGAGCTGTTCGGTCACATCAAGGGCGCGTTCACGGGCGCGAACACCGCGCGCCCGGGACGCTTCATGGCAGCGAACGAGGGCACGATCTTCCTCGACGAGATCGGCGACCTGCCGCTGTCGGCACAGGCCAAGCTGCTGCGCGTGCTCGAAGAGCGCACCGTGTGCCCGGTCGGCTCCGACCTCGAGGTTCCGGTCGACGTTCGCATCATCGCGGCCACGCACCGCAACCTCGAGCAGATGGTCGCCGACGGCACGTTCCGCGCCGACCTCTACTTCCGCCTCGCGGTCGTGCCGGTGATGCTGCCGGCCCTTCGCGAGCGCGCCGAGGACATCCTCCAGATCGCCGAGCTGGCCGTCGCGCGCGTGGCGCACCGGATCGGCCGCGACGTCTCCGGCCTCGATGACACCGCCAGAGCGGCGCTCGCCGCATATGCATGGCCGGGCAACGTGCGCGAGCTCTCGCACCTGATCGAGCGCGCCGTGCTGCTCGCTCGCCGCCCGCTGCTCACCGCCGCCGACCTCTCGATCCCCGGCCAGAAGGTGAAGTTCGCGCGCGGCACCGAACCCTGCGCCGCGCTCCCGGCTCCCGCCGTGACGGCGCAGAGCATCGACACGCTCGACCTCCGCGCCGCCCTCGAGAATGTCGAGCGCGAGCTGATCGACCGGGCGCTCGCGAAGGCTGGTGGCAATCGCACCGAGGCCGCGGCGCTGCTCGGCCTCAACCGCACCACGCTGGTCGAGAAGCTGCGCAAGTACGCGGCGTGACGCACCGCGCATGCGGAGGTGCCGGCGCTTCGGCAGGCAAGCTCCCTGGCCCCCCGGCTCGGTGGCTACTGCGCACCGGGCCGCAGGTCGCCCAGCGGCGTCGTTGAGCTCGGATAGCGCAGCTTGATCGGCACGCCGCCCTGGATCGCATCGATCAGCGAGGCGAACCAGCCCGCCGCGAGTGGCTGCGTCTGGGTCCTCACCACCGGATCGCGGCCCGCGAACGCGAGGTTCCCGTCGATCATGACTTCGTTCGCATCGAGGACGAATGCGGCCGAGGACCGCGACGTGACGACCTTGCCGGTCCGGCCGGGGAGGACGACGCGCAGTGCGCTGCCGCGGAGCTCGCCGAGCGTCGAGTAGCGCGTGGTGAGCCACACCTCGTGATTCGCCACGATCGGCTGCAGCCGGATCCGGTACTGCGCACCCGCGTCCGCGTCGAGCGCGGTCAGCAGCGCCGTCTCCGCGTCGAGCATCGCGCGCGACGCGGCATCGACGGTGCGGAACGCGCCCGCGATCGGGATCGCCGTCTCGGTGCTGCCATCGCCGCGCAACGTGAAGCCGGTGATCGTGGCGCCACGCGGAAGATCGAACTCGTACGTCGCGGCCACCGCGAGCGGGCCTGGGTTGACGATCCGCTGCCGCACCTCGACGACCGCGAGCAGGCCGCGCAGCTCGACATCGACGTCACACGACGCCTCGAACAGCTGCACGGTCGGCGCGGAGCAGGAGCTCTCGTTATCCTCGGTGAGCGACGTCTCGGCGTTCGCGACGGAGGTGGCGGTGCACAGGGCGGCCGCAGCTGCGAGCAGCTTCATGGTGGTTGGACAACCACAGTCGGGTTCGGTTGCAGTTACAATGGGATCGGTGCAAGCGTCCACGTCGCAGCGAGCTCGGATCGGCATCGTGCTGTCGGGAGGCGGGTCACGCGGGGCGTACGAAGCCGGAATCATTCATTACCTCCGCACCGATCTCGCGAAGCGGCTCGGGCGGCACGTGCCGATCGATATCGTCAGCGGCACGTCGGTCGGCGCGATCAACGCGGCGTTCCTCGCCGCGACGATGACCGACCCGGATTCCCAGGCCGAGCAGGTCAACGCCGCGTGGCGCTCACTGCAGATCGAGGAGCTGATCAGCCTGCGTGCGCGCGATGTGCTGCGAGCCACCAAGATGCTGCTCGGTGGTGATCCGCCGCCGCCGCCGCCCGGGAGCTTTCGCTACGGCGGCCTGCTCGATACCAGCGGGCTCGAGCGGTTCGTGATCCGGACCATCCCGTGGCGCGGCATCGACCGCAGCCTGCGCGAGGGGCACCTCCACGCGATCAGCGTGTCGGCAACGCATGTCGGCACCGGGCATACGGTGGTGTTCCTGTCGAGCGGCGAGCCGGTGCCGCGCGAGTGGAGCCACGATCCGTTCGTGCGGCATCGCGCCGCGCGGATAGGTCCGCGTCACGTCCTCGCATCCGCCGCGATCCCGATGCTGTTCCCCGCAGTGAAGATCGGCGAGGAGTACTTCACCGATGGCGGCCTGCGGCAGAACACGCCGATGTCACCCGCGATCCGGCTCGGGGCCGATCGGCTGCTCCTGATCTCGCTGCGCCACGTGGCACCGGAGCCCCAGGCGATCCAGCGCGAGCGGACCGAGGCCTATCCCAAGCCGCTATTCCTCGCGGGCAAGGCGCTCAACGCGCTGCTGCTCGATCACACAGAGTACGACCTCCAGCGGATGCAGCGGATCAACATGATCCTCGAGGCGGGCCACAATTCGTTCGGCGACAAGTTCGAGCAGATGATGAATCACGAGCTGATGCGGCTGCGCGGTGCGCCGTTGCGGCGGATCCAGGCGGTGCACATCCGTCCGTCGGAGGACATCGGTGCGCTCGCGGCGCAGTTCGTGGCGGCGGGGCGGATGAGGGTGAGCGGCCTGTTCGCGCGCAAGCTGATCCAGCGGCTCGCGGATGGCGAAGCGCGCCACGAGAGCGATCTGCTGTCGTACCTGCTGTTCGATGGCAACTTCGCGGCGGAGCTGATCGAGCTCGGGCGTCGCGATGCGGCGAACAAGGAGGACGAGCTGGCGTCGCTGTTCGATGTGGTGTCGCAGCTGGCCGCACCCGCGAAGCGCTGATCATTCGGGTCGATCGGAGCGGTCGTGCGTGGCACTGTCCCGCCCATGATCAGTCGACGTCTAGTGACCCTGGCCTTCGCGGCGCTCGTCGCGTGCGGTGGTTCGAAGCCGAGCACGAGCACCCAGACCAGCGGCGCGGCAACCGGTTCGAGCACCGCGACCGGCGCCACACCGGCCGGCGGTGGCGCCCCGGCGACCGGCGCCGATCCGGTACTGCCGCTGTGGCCCAAGGTCAAGAAGGGTGTGCTGCCGAACGGGCTCACCTATTACATCCTCAAGCACGGCAAGCCGGAGAACCGCGCGTTCTTGTGGCTCGCGGTCAACGCCGGCTCGATCCTCGAGGACGACGATCAGAAGGGGCTCGCGCACTTCGACGAGCACATGGCGTTCAACGGCACCAAGCGGTTCCCGAAGGCCGAGATCGTCAACTACCTCGAGAAGATCGGCATGCGGTTCGGTGCGGACCTCAACGCGTACACGAACTTCGACGAGACCGTCTATCAGCTCGAGGTCCCGACCGACAAGCCGGAGTTCGTGGGCAAGGGCCTCGACATCCTGCGCGACTGGGCCGGCAACGTCAGCTACGACAAGGCCGAGGTTGAGAAGGAGCGCGGCGTGGTGCTCGAGGAGTGGCGGCTCGGCCGCGGTGCGTTCGAGCGGCTGCGCCGCAAGACCGAGAAGGTGATCTACAAGGGCTCGCGCTACGCGGAGCGCGACACGATCGGCGATCCGGACCTCCTCAAGAAGGCGCCGCGCGACTCGCTCTACCGGTTCTACAAGGACTGGTACCGCCCGGATCTGATGGCGGTCGTCGTGGTCGGTGACATCGATCCGGCCGCGATCGAGAAGGAGCTGACGGCGCGGTTCGGCGATCTGCCCCGCGCCGAGAAGCCGCGCGCCCGGATTCACGGTGAGGTGCCGAAGGCCGATGGCACGCGAGTGGCAGTCGTCACCGACAAGGAGCTGCCGTTTTCGATCGTCGGCGTGACCAACATGTTCGCGCACCGTTCCGAGTCGTCGCACAAGGACTTCCGCCGGATCGTCGCCGAGCAGCTCTACGGTGAGATCATTAACGAGCGGCTAGCGTCGATCGCGCGCCGTCCCGATGCTCCGTTCGCCGGGGCGCAGGTCGGCGTGCAGAGTGATACCCGCGAGATCGATCAGTTCTCGCGCCAGGCGCAGGCCAAGGGCGGCAAGGAGGAGGACACGCTGCGCGCGCTGTTCACCGAAGTGCTGCGCGTCGAGAAGCACGGCTTCACGCAGACCGAGCTCGACCGCGCACGCACCAACATCGCGCGCGCGTACCAGCAGAACGCCGATGCCGAGGAGACCTCGAGCTCGAGCGACTACACCGCGGAGATCACCCGCAACTTCTTCGAGGGCGAGTTCATGATCGGCCGTGCCGCCGAGCGCGACTTCACCCTCCAGTACCTGCCGCAGATCACGGTCGCCGAGCTCAACACGCTGGCGCAGAGCTTCGGCGGCGCCGAGAACCGCGTGATCGTGATCGCAGGCCCGGAAGGGTCGATCAAAGCCTCGGCACTACCGACCGAGAAGCGCGTCCTCGACATCATCGCCGAGGTCGAGAAGACCAACATCGAGCCGTGGGAGGACAAGGCGGTCAACACCACGCTGATCGCGTCGGGCAAGCAGCCGAAGGCCGGCAAGATCACCAAGGAGAAGTCGATCGATTCGATCGGCGTCACCGAGTGGACGCTGTCCAACGGCGTCACCGTGGTCCTCAAGCCGACTGACTTCGAGTCCGATGCGATCGCGATCTCGGGCGATTCGCCAGGTGGCCTGGCAACGGCTTCGGCAAAGGAGTGGCCACACGCGCGGTTCGCGGATGATGTCGCAGGCATCGGCGGTGTGGGCGAGCTCGACGACGAGGCGCTCGGCAAGGCGCTCACCGGCAAGCGCGTGGCGGTCGCCGCCTCGATCGGCGAGACCACCGAGTCGGTCGATGGCAACGCCTCGATGAAGGACGTCGAGACCCTGTTCCAGCTGATCTACCTGCGGATGACCGCGCCGCGGAAGGACGACCAGGCGTTCGGCGTGTGGAAGACCACCACCGCGGAGCAGCTGACCAACCGGCTGCGCGTGCCCGAGGTCCAGTTCGCGCTCCAGTCGCAGGACGTCCTGTTCAAGGGCAACGCGCGCCGCAAGCCGCCGACCGCCGAGGACGTCAACAAGGTCGATGCCGACAAGGCGCTCGCGTTCTACAAGAACCGGTTCGGTGACGCGACCGACTTCACGTTCACGATCGTCGGGCAGTTCGATGCCGACAAGATCCGCCCGCTCGTCGAGACCTACCTCGCGAGCCTCCCGGCGAAGGGCCGCAGGGAGAAGGAGAACGATCTCGGGATCCGCCGCGTCGGCGGTGTGGTCAAGAAGACCTGGAACATCGGCGCCGAGCCCAAGGCCAACGTCTCCGTCGCGTTCATGGGCGACGAGACGTGGAACCGTGACAAGGAGCGCGACATGTTCATCCTCAGCTCCGTCAGCTCGATCCGCCTGCGCGAGATCCTGCGCGAGGACATGGGCGGCGTGTACGGCGTCGGTGCCGGCGGCTACCTGTCGCGCTCTCCGCACCAGGAGCGCACGTTCTCGCTCCAGTTCGGCTGCGCGCCCGATGCGGTCGACAAGCTGATCAAGGCGGCGTTCGACGAGCTCGCCGCGATCTCGACCAAGGGCATCGGCGCCGACTACCTCGATAAGGTCAAGCAGACCTACCTCCGCGAGCGCGAGACCTCGATGAAGACCAACGGCTTCTGGATCGATTGGCTGTCGGCTTCGTACCGGTTCAAGGAGGATCCGACGATCGTCATGGACCCGAGCAAGGTGCTCGCGCGGATGACCAGCGCGAACGTGCAGGCGGCCGCGAAGCGCTACGTCGACGCCAAGGCGTACTACCAGGCCGTGCTGCTGCCCACCGCGGAAGCCGCGGCGGCGCCGGCACCTGCGCCGAAGAAGTAGCTGGCCGCGCTGGCCGCGACGCACGTCCCACGCTATCCAGCTACGACGTGAGCGACCCGTACACTGAGGCCGAACCACCCGAGGGTAGTGAGCGCGGCGATCGCCGCAGGCTGGCCGTGCTGTGGCGGCTGGTGCCCCTGATCCGGCCGCACCGGGCCCGGTTCTTCCTCGCGGTCGCCACGTTGTTCGCGGCCTCGGGGATCACGCTGATCTATCCGTGGGCGGCGCGCGAGGCGGTCGACATCGGAATGGGGCAGACGACCACGCACGACCTCGACATGATCGTGCTGTTCCTGGTCGGCGTGTTCGTGGTGAACGCGTTCCTGGTGTGGCTGCGGCACTACAGCACGAGCTGGCTCGGCGAGCGCGTGGTGACGGATCTGCGCGCGCTGGTGTTCGACCGGATCATGACGCTGCCGCTGGCGTGGTTTCACGAGCGACGCAGCGGCGAGCTGGTCGGGCGGCTGGCCTCGGATGTGA
>JAYUVX010000451.1:0-2869 GCA_043753855.1 Myxococcales bacterium
TTGGAACCGACACGGGAGACCCGAAATTCCACCCTGGTCGAGAAATAATCCGGAGCGGTTTCGATCACCTACGCCGCCAAAACGAGGGGATCCATCAGGGTTCGGATACGTACGACGAGGCTTGTCATGAACAATACGGGCGCGTGCCGGATCCGCAAGCGCGCTCGAGACTGGCGGCCAGGAGTCGTCCAGCCAGCGAACCCGAGGAGCGTGAGCGTCTGCGGGTAGCAGCCTTGTGCGCGACGGTTTCGATCTGGCGCCCGAACGTCGGCCTAGTGTAGGGTTGGCCACTTTCGTCGAATGCAGTCTACAGCAGTGGAGTCATCTATGCAGATCTTACGCAATCTGGGCGCTGTCGTCATGTTGTTGTCGGGGTGCGGCGAGGTGCACGACATCCCCGATGCGCCCATTCGGGTGGACGCGATGCCCGACTCGGGAAGCGTTTGTACTGCTAACGCCAACTCGTGCGGTGCCAGCGACGCGCTGTTCATGTGCGACGGCGCCGGCGTTCAGCTTACCAAGGTCCAGGATTGTCAGTACGGGTGCTCGACCGATCGCTGCAACGCGTGTGCTGCGAATTCTACGTTCTGTAGCGGTGACGATCTCGTGAGGTGCAGCGCCAGCGGCGGCATCTCGAATCCGATGGCATGCCAGTTCGGCTGCCAGGCGAGCGCGTGCAACACGTGCATGCCGAACACCAGATATTGCGCGAACACGACTGCCGTCACGTGCACCGCCGGTGGTCAACCGGGGACGATGCGGGACTGCGGCGCGGCGGGGTGCCAGAGCGGCGTTTGCAACACGTGCACCCCGAACACCACCACCTGCGCGGACGATTCACTGGTCGTGTGCAACGCGGGCGGCACGGTCGCGAGCGCGACGACCTGCGCCCTTGGCTGCTCCACCACGGGGCCCGCGCGTTGCCAGGCGCTCGTCCCCGCGTTCGGAGTTCCGGCGCCGTCGGGGGCGTTGCCCGACCTCACGCTCACGGATAATGCCACGCTGGACATCACCAACTGCGCAGCCCTCGACGTGAAGCTGACGATCGGCACCGTCACCACGACGGTTCCCGCGGCTCAGCTCGCGCAGGTCTCGCAGGCGTCGGTGGGTGGGCCGCCGATCTGCATCGTGAAGTACGGCGCGATCACGATTCCCGACACGTTCGGGCTGAACATCGTGAACAGCGCGACGCCGGGCCACGTTCTCTCACTGCAGAGCACCGGTCCCATCGACATCAGGGGAGGGATCGGGTTCGGGAGCTCGGCGCCGGGGCCGTCGCCCGGCACCAACTCGAACAAGGTCAGCACGAACGCGAGCGGCAAGTATACCGCAGCCGGCCCCGGCGGAGCTGGCGGTGTCCGTGCGGGTGGCAGCGGCGGCAAATGCACGATGTGCGATAGCAACGCGGACGTGGTTGGTGGTGCCGGCGGCGCGGCGTTCACGCTCGGCAACATCCTGCGGAACGGCAGCGCGGGTGGGAATACCATGCTGGGCAGCACGATCCTGGCAGCCGGCGGCAGGGGAGGCGGCGGGCTTCACTTGGTCTCGTTGACGCGCGTGACGCTGGCCGCCTCAGCCGCGATCAACGTCAATGGTGGTGGCGGCTCCGGGCCAAGCCTCCAAACGGGTAGCAACACGGCGGGCGGCGGCGGCGCCGGCGGTACGGTGGTCATCGAAGCACCCACGATCAACGTCTCCGCGGGTGCGCTCGCGGTCGCGAACGGGGCGGGAGGCGCGGCCGGGCAATCGTGGTACACGAACCTGGGCGGACTTCCGCAGTTTGGGCATTACATGGGCGAGCCGGGCCAGCGCTCGACGACGCGCGCCGCGGGCGGCGATATTCCCAACACGACCGCGGGTGACGGCGGTTACGAGGCCGACGGGACGGCGTCTCCAAGCGAGAACGGCTCGCCGTCCGATGTTGGGGCCGCGACCCAAAATGGCGGTGGTGGCGGCGGCTCTCGTGGGTTTATCGTTCTGCGAGCTCGCGCGATGGCGAACGTGATGATCTCGTTCGGCGCCGTGATCTCTCCCGCGCCCTCACTCCAAGCCCTGACCTCGCAGTAGCTGGTAAGCACCGCGGAGCTTTCGGGAGGCCGCGATCACCAAAGAACTCGTGGCGCGTGAGGCCTCGCGCGGGATCATGCTGGTCTTCGACTCGGATTCCTGGCGAAGGCAACCCTCGCCGAGATCAAGTTGCTCCGCGAGATTCAGCCGCGACTACAGACCGACGCGTTCTTCGTGTAGGCCGAAACGGAGCAGTCGCGGTAGGAACGACCCTTCGTCCGTCGACTCGGGTCGCCCCACGCACAGATCCGAGCGGGCGCGGGCGCTGCTAACGCACTGGGCTTCTTGCGTGCCTTCGCTTCAGCGAGGTTCGCGCGCGCAGTGCGAGAAATGGCACACGTCCGTGCCCGTGCCCGGAGTGTCCGGACTACAGCCCGTGTCCGTTCAGACCGTTCAGACAGCTGTCCCAGCTACGGTGTGTACTCGAACGCGCCGAGGTCGCTCGCGGCACCTACGGGGCGGACGTGGCCATCGAAGTCGTCGGCAGTGAGGGCGGTAGGGTCCGCCGTATCGATGGCCGCACTTCCAAAGCGCAGGTGATAGTCACCGCTTGCCGAGCTCGCGAACTTCGGATCGACATTCAGCGACACGTGGTCGCTGTTCGCGGGCGCAGCGTCTTGTGGATTCATCAACGCGTAATGATGGACAAAGGCGTTACCGTTCACGACGGGTGTGACTCTCACCCTGATCACACCGCGACGCGTACCGACTTTCGTAGCGGTCGCAGCGTGAGCGCCATGGCGTCGCCCCATCGATCGCTCGTTGCGAGCGCTCGGAGTTGCACGACATGCCGAGCGGTCTT
>JAYUVX010000452.1:0-26134 GCA_043753855.1 Myxococcales bacterium
TCCGCGATCGCCGCCTCGACGGCGGCCTCGTCGAGCTCGAAGTCCGCGGTCAGCGGCACCTCGATCGCCGGCAGCCCGCGCGCGATCGCCGCCAGCTGGTAGTAGACGAAGCTCGGCGACGGGAACACGATCGGCCCCGCGAACGCGTTGCACAGCATCGCGATCAGCTCGTCGGAGCCATTGCCGAACACTAGCTGCTCACCGGTCACGCCGAGCTGGCGGGCGAGGATGCCGCGCAGCTTCGCGGCCTGCGGATCTGGATAGCGCTCGAGCGCCACCTCGGAGAGCGCGGCTCCGAGCCTCGCGCGCAGCTCCGCCGGGAGCCCGAACGGCAGCTCGTTGGCATCGAGCTTCGCGATCAACCGCGGCGGCTTCGGCACGTGATACGCGGTACTGCCGCGCAACGCCACCGGCACGCGCGCCGCGAGCGGACCGAGCCCGTCGTCAGCCACGGTCCGGCACGTCCGGGTTGCAAACGTCATGACCCCCGGTCGGGGTCCGAAACCACCATCGGTATCCGGCACCTGCGAGGCGCCGAAACCAAGCTTGGACAGCCGGACCGTGAGGCCGAGTTTCGGTCACGGTTTTCCTCGCATGTTTCCTCGCATCAGGGCCGAGCGGCCGTGGCCATCGAGGCCCTCGCAGGCGGCGAGCGCGGCGATCGGAGCCGCGTGGGCGGCGGCCGCGGCGGCGCTGTACTCGACGATCGAGGTGCGCTTGCGGAAGTCGTGGACGCCGAGCGGCGAGGCGTAGCGAGCGGCGCCTCCGGTGGGCAGCACGTGGTTCGCTCCTGCTAGGTAATCGCCGGCGGCCTCCGAGGAGTACGCACCGACGAAGATCGCGCCGGAGGTCGTGCATCGGAGGGCAGCCCCCCGCGCATCCGCGATCTGGAGCTCGAGGTGCTCGGGCGCGAACGCATTGGCGTAGGCGATCGCCGCCTCGATCGAGCTGACGACCACCGCGGCGCCATGCTCGCGCAGCGCGGTCTCGGCGATCTGCCTGCGCGGAAGATCCGCGAGCTGGCGTGCGAGCTCCGCGTTCACCGCGGCGGGGAGCGCGGGTGCCGTGGTCACCAGCACCGCGCGCGCCTCGGTGTCGTGCTCCGCCTGTGCGATCAGGTCGGCGGCGACCCACGCGGGGTTCGCGCCCGCATCCGCAATGATCAGGACCTCGGAGGGGCCGGCGATCGAATCGATGTCCACCTCGCCGTAGACCTGGCGCTTCGCCGAGGCGACCCACGCGTTGCCCGGGCCGACGATCTTGTCGACGCGCGGCACGGTCTCGGTGCCATACGCGAGGGCCGCGACGGCCTGGGCGCCACCCAGCTCGAACACGCGATCGACACCGGCGAGCTTCGCGGCGAGCATCGCCTCCGGTGAGGCACCCGGCGTCACCATGATCACCTCGGGCACGCCGGCGACCTTCGCGGGGATCGCCGTCATTAACACGCTCGACGGGTACCGCGCGGTCCCACCTGGCACGTAGAGGCCAACGCGTGCGAGCGGCGTGACACGGAGCTCGAGGCGCACGCCATCGAGCGTCACATCGACCTCGGGATCGATCTGCCGCGCGTGGAAGGCGCGGATCCGTTCGACGCCGAGCTCGAGGGCGGCGCGCACCTCGGGATCCACGGCGGCGGCGAGCTTATCCCAGCGCGCCCGCGACAGCTCGTAACTGCCGCCGGTCGGCTCGCGCTTGTCGAACCGCCGCGTGTAGTCGGCGACCGCGGCATCGCGGCGGGTGCGGACGTCCGCGAGGATCGCGGAAACTTGATCATCGATCGAGCCCGCCATCCGCGTGGTTCGATCCAGCAGTGCGGCTGCTTCGGGGGTTCCGCCGTGCACGAGTCTCAGCATCGTTACTTCTTCTTCGGCTTCTTGGGGCCGAGCTTGGATGTCGGTGGGGCTTCGGTGGTGTCGACCTTTTTTTCGGGGACCTTCACCTTGTTTGGATCGTAGTGGTCGAGGTTCGGCGCCGGGGCATCGGGGTTGTACGGCCCCTTCTCGTCGGCCTTCTTCGGCTTGTCCTCGGGACCGGGAGGCAACGGCCCTTCGAGCGCGCCGCCCGGCAGCTTCGAGGGATAGCGGTCACCGTAGCTGCCGACCACGGCGCCCGGCACCGAGGTGCGGCCCTGCCCTCCGACCTTCACCACATGGGTCTTGGATGGCCAGATCGCCCAGGTCTCACCGGGACCCTTGATCGTGAGCGTGCGCACGCCGCCGATCTTCTCCTCGTCCACCTGATAGCCCTTCTCCTGCGCGAGCCGCCGGACCAGCCGCACCGTCTCGCGGACCACGCCATCGGGTTTTTCGTAGCTCGTCACGGTCACGTTGACGAGATCCTTGTCATCGATGCGACCGCGTTTCTCGGCATCGCTGGTGATGTAGCTGGCGCTGTAGGCCTCGCCCTTGTTGCCATCGATCCACACCTCGACATCGAGCAGCGGTCCCTGAAATCGCCGGTACTTCCACGAGCCCAGATCGCCCTCGACCACCAGGCGCTTGGGCACCGGCTTGGCGCCGCCGCAGCCGACGACGAGGACCAGCGCAACCAGCACAGATCGCATCCGCTATATCGTACCTGTTATCCGTGTTGACAGCGCCGGGCCATCACTGAATAGTCCCGCCACCTCTATGGCCAGCTACCTGTTCTCCTCTGAATCCGTCACCGAAGGTCACCCCGACAAGCTGTGTGATCAGGTCTCCGACGCCATCCTCGATGCGTGTCTAGAAGTTGATCCGCACAGCCGTGTCGCCTGCGAGACCGTCGCGAAGACCGGCTTCGTGCTGGTCGCCGGTGAGATCACCACGTGCGCGCAGCTCGACTTCCAGAAGATCGTTCGCAAGACGGTTCACGACATCGGCTTCACGTCGTCAGACATCGGCTTCGATGCCGCGACCTGTGCCGTGATGGTCGCGGTCGATCAGCAGTCTCCGGACATCGCGCAGGGCGTCGATCGCGGTGACCCGTCCAAGCAGGGCGCAGGCGATCAGGGCCTGATGTTCGGTTACGCGTGCGACGAGACCAAGGAGCTGATGCCGCTGCCGATCCAGATGGCGCATCAGCTCGCGCTGAAGCTCGCCGAGGTCCGCAAGTCGCAGGTCAACGGGATCAGCTGGCTCCGCCCCGATGGCAAGACCCAGGTCTCGATCCGCTACCAGGACGGCGAGCCCACCGGCGTCGAGGCGATCGTCGTCTCCACGCAGCACGGCCCCGAGGTCCAGCACAAGGACATCGTCGACGCGATCACCGAGCTCGTGATCAAGCCGATCGTCCCCGCGAACCTGATCACCAAGAAGACCAAGATCCACGTCAACCCGACGGGCCGCTTCGTCATCGGTGGCCCGCAGGGCGACACCGGCCTCACCGGCCGCAAGATCATCGTCGACACCTACGGCGGCTACGCCCGCCACGGTGGCGGCGCGTTCTCGGGCAAGGATCCGAGCAAGGTCGATCGCTCGGCCGCGTACTACGCGCGCTACATCGCGAAGCACATCGTCGCTGCGGGCCTCGCCCGCCGCTGCGAGGTGCAGTTCGCGTACGCGATCGGCGTCGCCGAGCCGGTCTCGATGCTGGTCGATACGTTCGGCACCGCCACGCAGGGTCTCACCGACGAGGTGCTGACCAAGGCCGTGCTGAAGACGTTCGATGCGCGCCCGGGCATGCTGATCACCGAGCTCGATCTGCGCCGTCCGATCTTCCGTGACACCGCCGCCTACGGCCACTTCGGACGCGAGAACGCGCACTTCACGTGGGAGCAGACGCCGCTCGTCGACAAGCTCCGCGCGGCTGCCGGCATCAGGGCGGGCAAGGCCGTCGCCGCGCCCGCTCCGGTCGCCGTGAAGGCGAAGGAGATCGTCAAGGAGATCGTCAAGGAGAGCGTCAAGGAGAGCGTCAAAGAAGCTCCGGTCGCCGCGAAGGCAGCCAAGGCTCCGGTCGCCGCGAAGCCCGTCAAGGCCGCCAACGGCCACGTGAACGGCAAGACCAATGGTCACGCGAACGGCACCGCTCACGGTCAGGGCAAGCCGACCAGCGCGAAGTCGTCGGCGATGAGCGCGAAGACCGTGAAGTCGTCGAAGAAGGCGCCGCCGCCTGCTCCGAAGAAGAAGGGCGCGCCCGTCGCGCGCGCCTGAGTCGTCTCGAGTGCGCGGGTTTCGCGATCCAGTGTGGTCGCGATCACCGCGGCGAGGAGAAACCGGCCTCCCGGTGCTGGCGATCGTGCCATCGTTGGCGTGATGCGCACCCGGTGGCTCGCCGCGGTCCTCCTGCTCGTCAGCGGGACGGCCCGGGCGTGGGTTGCTCGCCCGGATCGCGAACCTCCCGAGATCGGCCAGCCCGGTCACCAGCCGCGCGGCGAGCGCAGGCTCAGCCAGGCCCGGGGTCTCCCGGCGGGCTGGCAGGGCACGCGCGACCGCGACACCAGCGTGGTCGCCGAGCTGTGGGGAGGCTATGTCGCCGCCCCCGGTGCGGTGACGGATCCGACGCGCGCCGAGCAGGCCGCGCGGAGCTTCGTGTTCGCGCAGGCCGCGCTGCTCGCTCCAGGCGTGCGGATCGATGACCTCGTGCTCGCCGCAAATCAGCTCGATCGCGGGGTGCGCACGGTGACATTCCAGCAGAGGTGGCGCGGAGCACCGGTGATCGGCGGGCAGCTCGCCGTGATGATCCAGCACGATCGCGTGTTCGCGGCGACCTCGCAGCTGCTGCCCAGCATGTCCATCGACGTACCGGCGCGAACCCGCGCGGTCACCACCCAGCGCGCGGAGGAGTGGCTCGGCGACAAGGTGGTGACGCAAGCGATCGGGCCACGCGTGGTACTACCGCTCATCAACGCGCAGGGAGCGCTTGAGCTTCGCGTTGCCGACAAGCTCGAGATCGAGGCGCTCGGTCGGCCCGGTCGATGGGATGTTTATATCGGGCTCGATGGCCAGCCGTTGCTGCGCAGCTCGCAGCTGCGATTCGCTACCAGCACGCTGACCTACGACGTCGGCGTGCGCTACCCGGTCGGTCCGCGCCATGACGCTGTGGTGAGCCAGGCGAACATCAGCGCGGACGGCAGCTCGATCACGACGGCGGTCGACGGCAGCTTCAGCTGGACGGGCACCGGCGCGGCGATCGTGGTGCCCGGGCTCGTCGGTCCGCGGATCACGATCAGCAACGGCGCCGGTGGGCTCGCGACCGCGTCGCTCACCGCGCAGCCCGGCGCTCCGGTGCGGTGGAGCCTCGCCGCCAACGAGTACGGCGATGCGCAGCTGTCGGCCTTCGTGAACGTCACGATCGGAAAGGTGCGCGCGCGCGCGCTGATGCCATCGATCGCGGCGTGGCTCGATCAGTCCCTGTCGGTGACGGTCAACGAGGATGACGTGTGCAACGCGTACTCGACCGGCGACGATATCCATTTCTTCCGCGCGAGCCCGTTGTGCGAGAACACCGGACGGCTCGCCGATGTGGTGACCCACGAGCTCGGGCACTCGGTCCACAAGCAATCGATCATCGCCGGCGCCGGCGCGTTCAACGCGGCGCTCAGCGAGGGTCTATCGGATTTCTTCGCCGCGACCGTCGTCGGAGATCATGCACTCGGCCGCGGCTTCCAGTTCACCGACAGCCCGGTGCGCGACCTCGACCCCGACGGTCAGGAAGCGGTGTGGCCGCGCGACAAGAGCGCAGATCCGCATGTCACCGGCCTGATCATCGGTGGCGCGCTGTGGGACCTGCGCACCGCGCTGATCGCGAAGCTCGGCGATGCGGCGGGGCTCGCGCAGACCGACGCGATCTTCGCCGGCGTGCTGCAACGCTCGCCCGACGTGCCCGGCTCGTTCCTCGCCGCGCAGATCGCCGACGACGACGATGGCAACCTCGGCAATGGCACGCCCCACTTCTGCCTCCTCGAGTCCGCGTTCGGCAGGCATGGCCTCGCCGGCTCGTCGTTCATGACCACCCAGGTCGGGCGTCCAGAATTCGATGGCACCACGTTCCGGGTCCCGACGACCACCCCGACGGGGACCGCGTGCCCGCCACCGCGGGTGACCCAGGTCCAGCTCCGGTATCGCGATGGCAGCGGCGTCGCCGGCACGGTCGAGCTCACGCCGAGCGGCACCACGTGGGTCGGTGGGTTGCCGGCGCTCCCCGAGAACCGCGTCGTCTACTACAAGATCGTCGCCACGCTCGACGACGGCCAGCGCGTCACCTATCCCGACAATCCGGCGGACCCCGAGTACCAGCTGTTCACCGGCACGCCGGCGGAGATCTGGTGCGAGCGCATGGATGCCGCTCCGAAGTGGGCGGCTTCGGGCTCGACCTGGCAGTGGGCTACGCCCGCACCGATCTCGGTCAGTGGGGATCCGATCGTGGCCCACACCGGCAGCAACGTGCTCGGAACCGAGATCACCGGCAACGGGCGCTATCCGGGTGGCACCACGACCTCGGTGACGATGCCGGCCGTGCCGACCTCGATGTACGACGAGGTCCACCTGCAGTACTGGCGGTGGCTCACCATCGAGGACGGGCGGTACGATCAGGCGACGATCGGCGTGAACGGCACCGGCGTGTGGGCCAATGCGAGCACCACCGACGGCGGCCTCGATCACGTCGATCACGAGTGGCGATTCCAGGACGTCGATGTGACTGCGTTCGCCGCTGATACCGTGCAAGCGAGCTGGTCGATCAAGAGCGACATGAGCCGCGAGCTCGGTGGCTGGACTCTCGACGATGTCTGCCTCGTCGGCATCGGCAAGCACCCGGTGTGTGGCGACGGGATCCTCGACTCCGGTGAGGACTGCGACGATGGCAACACCGCCAGTGACGATGGTTGCTCGCCGGCGTGCCGCGACGACGAGGGCGGTTGCTGCTCCGCCGGCACCGATCCATCCGGCCCGCTGCTGCTCGGGCTGGGCGTGATCGCGGCCATCGCGCGTCGGCGCCGTCGGGGGTAAGCGCGCACGCAAACCGGTCTCTGCACGCGCGCGATCCCGAGGGCTTGATGTTCTACGCGGACCTACCGCGCGCGTGAGCCGAGCCGCTGCTCGAGCAGGTGACCATCCACATCGGTCTCGCTCTTGATTCCGAAGTAGACCTTCGGCCCGCGCGGATCGTCGGGGATCATCAGCTTGAGGTCGAACGGCTCCGGGCCATCGACCTTCTCGATCGTGTAGCCACTCGTGACCTCGTCGTGGGTCTCGTGCAGCGTGAACGTGATGGTCTCGCCGGTCGACGTGAACGAGAACAGCTCGAACGTGCCCTTGAACAGGGTCCGGTCCTGGTACACGCCCCCGCCCATGCTCGGCACGAAGCGATAGACGTGGAGCTTGTCGCGCTCGGTCTCCGGATACGTGTCGAGCCAGTTGCGATCGATCAGCAGGGTCTTGGCCTCGTCGGCAGAGACCTGATGCACGGGCGTAGTCTTCGAAGACGAGCACGCGCCCGCGGGGATCAGTGCGGCGAGCAGGACAACGGCGAGCAGGTTGCGCATCCGGCAACCGTAGCGCGGATCAGGCGGCGAGGATCCGGAGCGCACCTTCGGCGCCCCGGGTAATCTGCCGGTTGCGGGACTCCGCCGTGCCACCCACGGCGCACACGAGAAGCTCGGAGCCATCGATCTGCACCTTCATCATCTGGACCTGCCAGGCGTTGCCCGCACCGAGCAGCGTGCCGGAGAACGCCTGGATGCGCTGCCCCACGAGCACCATCCGGGCCGCCACCTCGTCGCACGCGTACGTGTCCCCCGACGAGGCGAGCGGCAGACCATCTCCATCCGCGACCACCATGGCCTCGATCCGCCCATCCTCGCAGCACTGCGCGAGCTGGTACCTGAGCGCTTGAACGGCCGTATTTGCGCGGCGACGCCGACGTTCGGTGATCAACATGAAAAGAATGGTCCCAACCACCGGTGGCGGGGGCAACTAATCGCCCTAAGCTGCGCCAGATGCGTGCCCTCGCCCTCGCGCTGGTCGCCGCCTGCCACAGCCCAAAGAGCTCCATGACGTCCACGACCTGGCCCGCCCTCGACGACAAGCTCCTGGCCGACGCGGCCGCGACCTACAACTGGCGCCTCGGCGTCCCGACCGCACTCGCGGTGACACCAGAGGGTTCGGTGCTCTACCGGCGGACCACCGCGCGCGACTTCGCGGCGGACCTGTTCGAGCTGTCCCCGACCGGCGCAGTGCGCACGCTGGCGACCGCAGCCGACCTGTTGGGGTCGAGTGAAGACAAGCTGTCGAACGAGGAGAAGGCCCGTCGCGAGCGCACGCGGACGGCCACGCGCGGCGTCGTCGATATCGATGTCTCCGAAGATGGGACGACCGTGATGGTTCCGATCGGTGGCCTGTTCGTCCGGATCGATCGCGCGACGGGTGCTCGCACGGTGATCGATCCGCAGGGCCCCGCGTACGACCCGCACCTGTCTCCCGATGGCAGGCACATCGCCTTCGTGCGCGACCGCGCGCTGTGGATCGTCACCGGCACCGGAACAGCGCGCCCGCTGACGGCTCCGCCCGAGGGTCACGAGGATGGCGTGGCGGACTTCGCGGCACAGGAGGAGCTCGGCCGCACGCGCGGCTACTGGTGGTCGCCCGACAGCTCCCAGATCGCGTTCCAGCGCACCGATCTGCGACCGGTGGACACGCTCTACGTCTCCGACGTCCGGCATCCCGACCGCGCGCCGGTGCCGTTCAAGTATCCGCGCGCCGGCACCGCGAACGCGAAGATCTCGCTCGGCGTGAGCGCGATCGCGCGCACGTCGCCCGCGGCGCAGTCCGATGCAGTGGTCGCGTGGGGTGCCGACGTCGAGTATCTCGCCGCGGTGAGCTGGTCGGAGCACGCGCCGCTGACCGCACTCGTGCTCGATCGCGATCAGGAGAACGTCACCGTGCTCGCGTTCGATCCCGAGACGCGGCAGACCCGCACGCTGCTCACCGAGCACGACGACGCATGGATCAACGTCAACGTCGGGACGCCGCGATGGCTGCTCGATGGCTCGGGGTTTCTGTGGCTGACCGAGCGGCCCGGTGCCTGGGTGCTCGAGCACCGCGACCGCGACGGCAAGCTCGTCGCCCAGCTCACCCAGCCCGAGCTCGGCCTGCACCAGCTCGTCGGCGTGGACGAGACATCGGCGATCGTCATCGTGACGCCGGTGCAGACGCGCCAGCAGGTGTGGCGGATCCCGCTCGACGGCAGCGCACCGCAGCGGATCGATCACGACGACGGCGTGGCCAACGTCATCCGCGTGAAGCATGGCGTGATCGTGATCGACACCCAGCTCTCGGCGGGCGGACGCAAGGTTGTCGCGCTGTCATCCCGCGGCAGCCACGAGCTCCCGAGCGTGGCAGAGCAGCCGTCGCTGGTGCCAACCACCGTGCTCGAGACCGTCCAGCTCGAAGGTCGCTTGCACAATGTCTCGATCACGCGGCCGCGCGACTTCGATCCGAAGCGCCGGTATCCGGTGCTGCTGAAGGTCTACGGCGGCCCGCACGCGCTGACCGTGCTCGACACCCGCGATTCGTACGTGATGGACCAGTGGTACGCGGACGCCGGATTCATCGTCGTGCGCAGCGACAACCGCGGCACACCGGCACGCGGTCGCGCGTGGGAGCGCGCGATCCTGAAGGACCTGATCACGGTTCCTCTCGCCGATCAGATCGGCGCACTGCACGCCATGGCTGCGAAGCAGCCCGAGCTCGATCTCGCGCGTGTCGGCGTGTCGGGCTGGTCGTTCGGCGGATACTTCTCGGCGCTCGCCGTGCTGCTCCACCCCGAGGTGTTCAAGGCCGCCGTGGCCGGTGCTCCGGTGACCGACTGGGCGCTGTACGACACCGCGTACACCGAGCGCTACATGAAGACGCCGGCGCAGAACCCCGCCGGGTATGCGGCGAGCAGCGTGTTGACGCATGCCGCCAAGCTCGAGCGCCCGTTGTTGATCATTCACGGAATCACCGACGACAACGTCCACTTCGCCAACACTCTCGCGCTGATCGAGGAGCTCTACATCGCGGGCAAGCGCGCCGAGGTGATCACGCTGTCGGCGACGCACATGGTCCCCGACCCCAAGCTCAATCTCGCGCGCGAGCGCGTGCAGATCGACTTCTTCCGGCAGCACCTGTGATCCTGCACCGGGACGCGCGCTGCGTCGCGGTGAACAAGCCGAGCGGGCTGTCCACGCATCGCGGCTGGGACGACAGCGATGATGCCCTGCTCCAGCGCGTGCGCGACGAGGTCAACGCGTACGTCTATCCGATCCATCGCCTTGATCGCGGAGCCTCGGGCATCGTGCTGTTCGCGCTCGACAAGCAAGCCGCGCGCGCGTTCACAGATGCCTGGATGGGAGGCGAGGCCGACAAGCGCTACCTCGCGATCACCCGCGGTCATCCCGAGGAGCACGTGCTGCTCGATCACCCGATCCCCAAGGCGCCGGGCGAGGACCGCGTGGAGGCACGCACGGAGATCTGGCGCAAGGAGACGTTCGGTCGCTACGCACTCGTCGAGGCGCGGCCACACACAGGCCGGCTGCACCAGATCCGCCGTCACCTCAAGCACCTGTCGTGTCCGCTGATCGGTGACGTTCGCTACGGCAAGGGCGAGCACAACCGGCTGTTCCGCACCGAGCACCACCTGCATCGGCTCGCACTGCACGCGATCAAGCTGACCGTCCCGCATCCCGAGGGTGGCTTGCTCGTGGTCGAGTGCCCGCTCGCTGACGATCTGGCCTCCGCGGTGGCGAGCTGCCGCGCGGCCTACGGATAGCGATACGCTCGGGCGATGGCCTGGGTGAAGATTCCGCCGGAGCACCATCCGCTGTTCCGGGCTGCACTGCCAAAGGATCCGCGGGTATCGACGCTGCCGGAACGGCCGAGCGCGCTCGCGCTCGAGGGCGCCGAGATGTTCGCCCCGATGGGCGATGGGCGAGTCTCGAAGCACTCGATCCAGCTGCCGGAGAGCGTCATGGAGGAGACCGACGAGCTGCGCCGCTGGTTGCGCAAGGCGTTCGATCACGCGCTGACGTTGCCGACGAAGCAGCCGAAGTCCGTGAAGCAGCGGAAAGCCGCCGCGCCGCCCGCGAACGCCAGGCCCGCGAAGCGAGCTGCCGCCAGGACGCCGAAGCAACGCTAGCCCGCAGCCGCGTGCTTCTTGCCGAGGGTGACCCAGCCGAGCGCGGCGCCGACCAGGGTCACGATCGCGCCGCTGACGGCGAACACGCCGATGATCGCGAGCCCATCGCTGCCGAGCCCGTCACGCGAGCTCTGCGCGATCATGTACGCGAACGCCGCGGTGCCGATCGCCGCGCCGACAAAGGCCGCCGCGAGTGGGCGCACCCGCGCCGAGGCACCGACCGAGATCCCCGCGATCACGCAACCGATCGCCATCCCGGCGAGCAGCATGGTGCCGATCGAGTCGTTCGTGCGCTCGCTGTATGCGGTGCCGCCGGCGATCAGCACGGTCGCGAACACCGTCGAGAGCAGGCACGCACCGAACGACGCGAGCGCGGTGTACACAACCCACGGGGCCGCGGACCGGGTCGACTCGCCGAGCAGCCTCTCCGAGAGGAAGGCCCCGGCGATCGAACCAACCGTCGATGCGCCACCGACGATCCCGACGAACTTCAGGGTCTCGTCCTGGGCGACATGCCAGACGAACCGTCCGACCTCGGTGCCCGCCGCGAGCCCGACCACGGTGGCGACCACGGCGACCGCACCGAGCGCGGTCTCGGTGACCGTCGACCCGCGGCTCGCTCGCGCGGCGAAGAAGCCGCCGACGAACGCGCCGGCACCCATCAGGAGATAGAGCGGGATCGGTGTCTGGATCTTCGCGATGACCGCGACCAGCATCGCCGAGAACATCCCACCGCCCACCAGCAAGTAGCTGAGCACCACCGACGCGAAGGAGAAGTTCACACACTCACGCTATCATGCGAGGTCGCGGGCGAGCTCCTGCCAGAATGCATCGCTCATCAGATAGAACGCCCAGAATCGCTCGACCGGTGCTGCACCGCGACGCTCCTGGAACAGTACGAGGTCGTCGAACTCACCCTCGTACCAGCCCCACAGAAAGCGCGCGCGGTAGACGTCGAGCTTGCGAGCAGCGAGCTCGGCGATCGCTTCCTCGATCTCGAGCTCGTCGAATTCATCGACCAGCGCCTGCGCCTCGTCGATCACCGTGCCGAGGTAGGCGATGCCCTGCTTGGTGAGCTCGTAGCGATTGCTCTTTGCGTTGATCACGATCAGATCCTCGACCGCCAGCTGCTGCAGCGTCTCGTCGAGCGGCGACAGCTCCGACGGCAGCACCACCGGGATCTCGAGGCCACCATCCTCCGGTGATAGATCGAGCTTCTTCAGCAGATAGAGCGATGCGAACGACTGCATCTGCTCCGGACTGATCGGCGTGGTCACGTTCGGATGGTGCACCAGGACTCCGCGGTGAGGATGATCCGATCCTCGCCTTCTCGCCAGCTCTCCACATCGCCGAGCCCGTAGTGCAGTGGAGTCCTCGCCTCCGTGGGGCGCAGCAGCCTCGCCCGGTGCGGATTGCACAGCGCGAGCACGATCGCGGAGGCCTCCGGCAGCACGGGCAGCCAGCGCGCCAAGAACGCCGAGGCGAGCACGCTGACCGGACGATCGGGCAGCTCGAGCTCGAGCTCGACATCGTCCGCGAACACCTCGCCGTCGTCGGCCGAGTGTAGCGCGAGCACGAGCGCATCCTCGACGAGGCGCCCCGGCTGTTCGCCCACCGCGAGCCACACCCGCTCCATCCGCGCCCAGCCAAAGCCGGCATAGTCGTGGCTCGGGAGATCGCGATCGACCTCGAGGTGCAGCAGCTCGCGCACGGGCCGCTCGTGAAACGGCAGGTCGGCGATCTTCACTGCTACGCGGTCAGCCGCTCGGGGCGAACCGAGCGGCCGGAGCGAGCGAGACCGAATCCACCGCCACCGCGACGCACACCACCACCACCCGGGCGGAACGACGGCCGGCTGGTCGAGGGCTTGCCGCCATATGCGCGCCCGCTCTTCGACTGCGGACCGAACCGCTCGGGGTTCGCGTTGCGATAGCTCGTACGATGACTCGAGAGGTCGGTCACGCGCGTCGACGGCGTCACGTACGGACGCGAGTACATCGGCATGTAGTTCGGCATGAACATGTTCGAGAGCATCGATCCCATCAGCATGCCGGTGGCGATGCTCATGAACGGCGAGTGATAGCCGTAGTATGGGCCGTACCCGGTGGTCTGAACCTGGGCTGTGCCCTCACCGGTCGGCTCGCGCTTGATCGTGAAGATCTTCTCGGGATCTTCGACCGTGCCGTTGGAGTTCTTGTCGAAGAAGCCGGTGATCACCTGCGTCTTGTCGTCCTGATCGTGGACCGCGATGCTGATCACCTCGTCGCCCTCGTAGATCTCGTTGATCCGCTTCTCGAGGTCCTCCGGTCCGTTGGCCTGCTTGTAGGCCTCGTTGACCTTGTCCCAGTCGATCTTGACGTTCGTGTTCTCGGTCGTCGCCCAGCGGTCGACACCTTCGTCGCGCGATTCGCACCCCGCCCCTGCGCCGAGGAAGGCGAAGCCGAGTGCAGCGGCGAGCAGCTTGGTCTTGACGAGCATAGGTGAACCGTAGTGACCTGTCGTCCCTTCGTCAACCTCGCGATCTTGCCCGTTCGGCCAGGTCGGGGCTACCGGCTCGCAAACCGCGTACGAACCCACTCCGACGCCACCTGGTAGGCGGTGCGCGATCCTGTCACGGCCGTGACAAAGGCTCGCCCGAACGCCTCGACCCGCGTGTCGTGGTCGCGAAGGTCGAGCGCCGGCGGGATCGCCGCGTCATGAGCCGCGAGCGCCGCGCGCAGATCCTCCACGGTGATCAGCTGCAGGCCCTCGCCCATCGGCTGGAAGCTCGCCGCCCCGGGGTTCGCGAGCCGGCGGCGGAGCTCGTCGATCAGCATGGTCCCGGAGTACGATCAGGCCACCAGCGTGTCGTCGAGCTCGCGGACGCTCATGTCGAACACCGCCCAGATCACGGCGGCGATCACGGTCGCGACCGCATCGGATTCGTGCGGCATCAGCACCACGTTGAGCTCGGCAATCTGATCGCGGATCGAGCGCACCATCGCGCGATCGCACTTGCCCGCGCGCACCGCGGCCATCCCGGCGGACAGCGAGTGATGATCGAGCCGCATGTCGCCGACCGGCGTGCGGCCCCCGAGGACGCGGCACGCGAGCTCGAGGCCCGCGGCGAACGCATCGCTGTCATCGGTCGTGAGCTCGGCCTCGAGTAATCGCATCACGGCCGGCTGGCGGATCGCGAGCCAGCTGACGTCCTGCTCGGCCCGCTGCAGGTGGGAGGCGGCGTGGATCATGATGGTTTGACCCTAGGCGCCGCTGGATCCGGTGCGCCAGTTTTCGGCTATGGTCCGGCGATGCGACCCGCTTATCTCATCGACGGTCTTCGCTCCCCCTTTGGCCGGTACGGCGGTGGTCTCGGTGGCGTGCGCGCCGATGATCTCGGCGGGCAGGTGATCGCCGCGCTGGTCGCCAAGACCGGCATTCCCGCCGATCGGATCGACGACGTGATCTTCGGATGCGCCAACCAGGCCGGCGAGGACAACCGCAATGTCGCCAGGATGTCGGCACTGCTCGCCGGGCTCCCGGTGTCGGTCCCCGGCGTCACCGTCAACCGGCTGTGCGGCTCCGGTCTGCAGGCGGTGGCCGATGCGGCGAGGCTGATCGCCACCGGCGAGGCCGACCTCGTGATCGCCGGCGGCGTCGAGCAAATGTCGCGCGCGCCAATGGTGATGGCCAAGTCGACCGACGCGTTCCAGCGCGGCAACCAGACGCTGTTCGACACCACGCTCGGCTGGCGGTTCGTGAATCCTCGGATGGAGGCGATGCATGGCACGCTCGCCATGGGCGAGACCGCCGAGCGCGTCGCCGAGAAATACGGCGTCACCCGCGAGGCGCAGGACCGGTTCGCGTGGACCTCGCAGCAGCGCGCCGGAAAGGCGATCGCGTCCGGTCGGATCGGCCGCGAGCTGACGTCGATCCTCACCGGCGTCGACAAGAAGACCGGCGCCGAGATCCGGGTGTCGGCGGACGAGCACCCACGGCCGGAGACCACGCTGGAGCAGCTCGCGAAGCTCAAGCCGGCGTTCACCAAGGCCCCGACTGGAACCGTCACGGCGGGCAATGCCTCGGGCCTTAACGATGGTTCGACCGCTCTGCTGCTGGCCAGCGAGGCCGCGATCAAGGAGCTCGGACTCACTCCCAAGGCGCGGTACGTCACGGGCGCGGCGGCGGGAGTGGAACCCAGCACCATGGGGATCGGCCCGGTCCCGGCCTCGCGCAAGGCGCTGAGCAAGGCTGGCTTGACCGCGCAGCAGATCGATATTGCCGAGTTGAATGAGGCATTTGCGGCGCAGGCGGTGCCGTGCATCGATCAGATCGGGCTCGATCCAGACCGCGTCAACGTGAACGGCGGTGCGATCGCGTGGGGCCACCCTCTTGGCGCTTCTGGTGCGAGGCTCGCGTTGACCCTGATGATCGAGCTTCAGACCGCGTCTTACCGGAATGGGCTCGCGTCGATGTGCATCGGGGTTGGTCAGGGGATCGCGGTGATCCTCGAGCGTGCGTGACCGCATGTATCGGTGACAAACTTGACCCCTTCCCCCACCAGGTCCGTGAGACAAACGCTCGAGCCGCTTGGTGGAGACTGAGGCGGGCGTTTCGGGATGACCAGCGTGCAAGAACAAGTCGCCAAATCGCTCAAGCTGGTCGGCCGGGTCCTCGGCGACAAGTTCAAGCTCACCGCGTGCATTGGCATCGGCGGCAGCGGAGCGGTCTTCAAGGCGGACCAGATGGCGCTCGGCCGCACCGTCGCGGTCAAGATCCTCAACGAGGACCTGTCCGCTGACTCGCGGATGATCAAACGGTTCCGCGACGAGGCGATGAGCGCCTCGCGGCTGAACCACCCGAACTGCGTCTCGATCATCGACTACGGGCAGTCGAGCGATGGCTTGCTCTACCTGTCGATGGAGTACGTCAAGGGTCCGACGTTGACCCAGCTCCTGGTCAACGAGAACCCGCTCGCCGTCGATCGCGTCATCGACATCACGATGCAATCACTCGCCGGGATCGAGGAGGCGCACCTCGCCGGCGTGATCCACGCCGACCTCAAGGCCGACAACATCATCCTCGACCAGCGGCGCGCCGGCATCGACGTGGTCAAGATCGTCGACTTCGGCATTGCCCGCCTGGTGACCGGTGCGCGCGACAACGAGGATCGCTCGATCAGCGGCACGCCGGAGTACATGGCTCCGGAAGTGATCAGCGGCGCGGCGCCGAGCTTCGCGTCCGATATCTACGCGGTCGGTATCATCCTGTACGAGCTGCTCGCCTACAAGACCCCGTTCTTCGCGGGCTCGACGACGGAGATCCTCGCCAATCACCTGAAGGCGATCATTCCGTCGCTCTCGAACCGCCGCGAGTCGGTGCCGAAGGAGCTCGACGCGATCGTCGCGCGCGCCCTCGCGAAGCACCCCGCCGAACGCTTCGCCTCCGCGGCCGACATGCGCACGGCGCTCTGCGCACTGCAGGCACGCACGCGCGCGCCGAAGACCGACACGTGCCTGGGCTGTGGCACCTCGTGCCCGCCGAGCTTCAAGTTCTGCCCGGAGTGCGGTGCGCCGCGCATCCGCGTCTCGAAGACGTTCGAGATCCCGTCGGCGCCCGCCACCAACGTGCTGCCGCTGCCGTTCACCGGCCGCAGAGACGAGCTGCGCACCTTGCTCGAGCACATGCGCGCCAACCCGGCCCAGACCTCGGGCAAGTCCACCGGTCTCCTGGTCACCGGCTTCGAGGGTGCGGGGCGAAGCGCTCTGCTCCGCCACGCGTACCAGGAGCTCGCGAACGACGGGCGCACGATCTACCAGATCGGTCCGGATCCGAGCGGGCTCGCCGCGCCGTTCTATCCGGTCCGCTCGCTGCTCGCCGCGGTGTTGCAGTTGCCGCCAGTGTCCAGCGAGATCGAGCTGCGCGACGCGGTGATGCAGCTCGGCCTCAACGAGCGTGATATCCCTGGCATCGCCCAGCTGTTCGGCCACCCGACCAGCCTGCTCGAGCTCGAGCCGCCGGTTCGCCGTCGTGAGATGGTGTGGTCCTCGATGCGCGCACTCGAGCGGGCCGCACTCGCCGGTCCGGTCACCGTGGTGTGCGAGGACATCGACCGGTTCGATCACCCGAGCCTCGAGATCCTCCGCCGGACCACCGAGCTCAACGAGCTGACGCTGCCGCCGATCATTATGACGGCGACGACGCTGTTCGGATCTCAGTGGCCGTCCAGCGTGCCGCGCCTCGAGATCGGCGCGCTCGAGACGAAGGACCTCGAAGCGATCGTCCAGCATCTCACCGACGCCGACGTCAAGAGGCTGCCAGCCGTGCAGCAGCTGTTCGAGACCACGCGCGCGTACCCGGGCCACGTCGAGCACGTCGTTCGCTACCTGATCGAGGGCGGCAAGGCCGAGGACACCAAGATCTCGCTCCCCGACTTGATCTCGGCGCGGCTGTCGATGCTCAAGAAGTCCACGCGCGATGTGGTGCAGGCTGCCGCCGTGCTCGGCATCGAGCCACAGCTCGATCTGCTCCGCTCGATGTTGCCAGCCGACGAGCTCGAGCCCGCGATGGCGGATGCCGAGCGCAGTGGTTTGCTCGGCCATGATCCGTCGGGCGAGCTGACGTTCACCAGCCGTCTCGTCCGCGACATCGTCTACGACGCGACGCCGGCCGACGTTCGCCGCTCGCTGCACGCGCAGGCCGCGACCGCGGTGGAGGCGCTGTCTCCCGATATCGCGCTGCTCGGCCACCACCACGATCTCGCCGGCCACGCGAAGGAAGCGATCACGCTGCTGCGCCGCGCCGGTGATCACGCCTCGGAGCAGCTCGACGAGGTCGGCGCTGGTCAGTTCTTCCATCGCGCGATGGTCGCGGTGCGCCAGGCCGTGCTGGTGGGCGACGATGATGGAACAGCCGAGGCGCAGTTCGTGCTGCTCTCCGTGAAGCTCGCCGACGTCCTGCGTACGCGCGGCGAGACCGCACTCGCCCGCGGTGTGCTCGCCGAAGCACGCGACTGGTCGGGTGCCCCGATGCTGGTTGCGATGATCGATCGCGCCGGGGCCTCGATCGCGCTCAGCGAAGGTGATGTCGATGGCGCGGTCTCCGGGCTCCGCCGCGGCGTTGGCCGTGCGATCGCGACCGGGGACATGAACCTCGTGTGCGAGCTGTACCTCGATCTCTCGACGTCCCTGCTGCGTGCTGGAGATCCGGAGATGGCGCTCCACGAGCTAGTCGAGTGCATCGATCTCGCAACGCTCGGCGAGGGCTTCACCGCGATCGACGCACCCGAGCCGTTCTGGCGGATCCTCCGCGCGCAGGCGCAGATGATCGACAACGCCGGCGATTCGTACCGGGCGTTGCGGCTGGCCGAAGCCGCGCTGTTCCACGCCCAGCGGGTTCGCTCCCGGCTCGGTGCTGCCCGCGTCCAGCAGTTGCTCGCGAGCCTGTGCGACAAGGCAGGCCTGCAGGGCAAGGCCGAGCGCTACCGGGCAGCCGCGATCAACGAGATGCGCACCCTGGGAGATCGCCGTGCCACCGCCGAGCTGCTGCTCAATGACACGCCGGCCAAGTCCGCGGTGGTCATGCCAAATCGGTTCACCGACGCCATGCAGCTGACCAAGGAGATCGGCTGGGCCGAGGGGCATGAACGGGCCAAGCGAAAGTCGACGCCCCCGACCGACGTAAAATCCTGACGGTCTGGCGGGCTTTCTCCCTGTCAAAAAACTAGTGTTCTAAGTTACTCTTTTTGGGTGGGAAGTATTCTCCTCGTAGAAGCCGATCCGGTCGTCTGTGGGCAATGGGTGGCAGCGTTAAGCAAGGCCGGGCACTCGGTACGGACCGCGTTGCTGCCCCGGGAGGTGCTGCCGGTGATCTGCGCAGGGGCCATCGATGCGGTGGTGATCGATGCCTACGATCCGCGCGGCATCATCGAGCTCGCGCGGCGGATCGCGGCGCTGACTGATCCGCCGCCCGTCGTGCTGATCTCCAGCTCCCCTGCTGCGCCCGAGCTCTCGGCGCGGATCGGTTGTGCGGCGTTCCTCACCAAGCCGTGCGATCCAGCGGAGCTGGTCACTGTGGCGAACCGGCTCGTGCGCCCGATGCGCCCCGTGAGAACCGGGGAAGATGAGTCGAGCCGCCCGTCGCGCCCGCGGATCTGACGCATAGTCGTGGCGTGAACCAAGACAAGCCCGAGCGGCCGGCGCTCAGGATCGACATCTCCGCGAAGACGATCGTGTACGTGCTGCTGGCCGTCGCCGGGGTCTGGATCGCATTTCAGATCTCGAAAGTTCTGATCGTCCTGACGGTCGCGCTGGTCCTGGTTGGCACCCTGGATCCCCTGGTTGGCTGGCTGGAGACTCGCGGGATCCGGCGCGGCCGCGCGCTCGTCCTGGTGTTCGTCGTCGTGATCGTCGCGATCATCGCGATCATGCTGCTCACCGTTCCGCCCTTGATCTCGCAGCTGCTGACGATGATCGAGAACGCCCCGAAGGGCCGCGATGCGATCCTCGAATGGCTGCGCCCGTACCGGTGGGCCAAGCCGATCGCACAATCGGTGAAGGCGGTGCCGCTCAACGATCTCATGATGAACGCCGGCAACCAGATGCTCGGGTACTCGCAAGAGCTGCTGACCATGCTCGGTTACGGCATCTCCACGATGTTCCTATCGATCTACCTGCTCGCCGACCCGGTGCGCTCGAAGGGCCTGCTCTACGCGGTCATTCCGCGCCACTACCACATCAAGCTCGCCCGCATCCTCCTCGAGCTGAAGGTGATCGTCGGCGGCTACATGCGCGGTCAGCTGATCACCTCGGTGTTCATCTTCGTGTTCGTGTTCGTGCTGCTCAGCGTGTACGGGGTCGACAACGCACTCGCGCTGGCGCTGTTCGCCGGCATAACCGACATCATCCCGTTCGTCGGCGGCTACATCGCGAGCGCACCGGCGATCATCGCGGTGATCCCGCACGGATCGACCTCGATCCTCCTGGTCACCGTGCTGATGTTTCTCTACCAGGAGTTCGAGAGTCGCATCCTGGTTCCCAAGGTGTATGGCCGCGTGCTCCGGCTCTCGCCTGCGATCGTCATCGTCGCCCTGTTGATCGGTGGCACGCTGATGGGGATCCTCGGTGCCTTGATCGCGCTGCCGATCGCGGCCGGCGTGCAGATGGTCGTCCGCGAGCTACGCGTCGAGCTTCCGGGCGAGGCCCCCCAGGATGACAAGACGCGCATCCGCGACGAGAAGGCCGAGACCATCTACGAGCAGCTCACCGAGAATTCGACGGCCGCCGATGCCGGCGTGATCGCGAGCGAGCTGGCCGCCAAGATCAAGGATACCGAGAAGCGAGGCCTGACGCTGAGTGGCAACATCCCGATCTTGCCCGCGCAGCTGCTGAACGTGCACCGCGCGACCGACATGACCGACAAGGCAGACGTCACGCGCGCCGTCGACGAGGCCGTGGATGCCGATAATGCCGCGGATCGCGCCGCCGACGCTGCCGCGGAACGCGCTACCGACGCTGCCGCGATTCACCGTGCCGTCGAGTACGAGACCGCTGCGACCGATGGCACCGACGGCGCCCCCCGGTTCGGAGTTGCCGCCCCCGAAGACAAGCCGCGCCGCTGATCACACCAGCAAGCGCACGCCAGCAACCGGCACGCTGACCTTGCCTCCGGTCACGTGAAACCTCTCGCCGGTGAACGGATCCCGCAGCTCGGACCGCTCGTCGGTCAGCACCACCGCAGTCACCGGCTTCGCGGCGTCGTTGAGCAGGAACACCGCTCGCGTGGTGCCCGTCGCATCCGCGTAGGCGAACGCGCGCACCGAGTCCGGACGCTCTACCTGCCAGGTTTCGGGCAGCTCTCCGGCGAGCCCGGCGAGGTCCGCGGCGAGACCTGGTAGATCGTCGAGCGAGCCTGCCCGGATAGTTCCGATCCGGCGCGGCAACGGCTCGGCGTACGGCTGATCGAGCTCGTCACGCGTAGGCGTGCCCGGGCCGATCACCACCACCGCTCGCTTGTGCTCCGCGAGCGCACGCAGGCGCGAGGCAAGGCCACGGTCGAGACGATGGGTGGTCGGCACGATCACGGCGCGATATCGGGCGAGCTCGTCCTCGGTGCTGGCCTCGTCGACGATCGCGTAGGGCACCTGTGCGAGCTCGAGTGCGGAGCAGATCGCGGTGTGCCAGCGGCGTGCCGCGATCGCCGCGGGATCGGTGCCGAGCTCCGCGCCTGACGCCGGGCCGAGGCCGAGCAGATCGGCGAGCACGGGCGTGAACGGATCCGCCACGCAGCTGGCGATCCCGAAGCGCGCATCCGCACGCGTCTCGACCAGCGCGATCGGCGTGGTGCGCCGCAGCGATGGCCAGTCGATCTCGGCGAGCGTCGAGAGCAGCTGCGGGATCCACTTCGCATGAGGCTCCGCAATGCCATCCTTGCTGATCGCCGCGCCGTAGTAACGATCGCGCTCGACCGCCATGAACAGGTTGAACCCGCGCATCCCACCGGCGAGCAACGTCAGCAGGTGGTCGCGCTCGCGTGTGGGATCGTCCCGATCGTCGAGCGGCGGGAACCACGGGAAGAAGCCAATGCCGACCTCGAACGCGATCGGCACCGGCGTCGCAACGCTCGCGACCTGGAGCGCGTTGCGCCGCAGCGCGAGGAAGTCGGCGCGCGGCGTGTACGCATCGAAGCCGACCGGGCCGCCGATCGCGTGCTGGAGCCCGCGCAGATCCGAGAGGCCGAGCGCGCCGGGCGGGAGGTTGTGAAACCGCGCGAGTCCCGCAAACCCGACCTCGTCGAGCGCGCGCGACAGCAGACCGAGCGCACGCGACAGGTACTGCTCCTTGAACCGCACCCACGAGATGCAGCGCACCGCGTGGCTGGGATCCCACGCGCGCGGCGGCGTGCCCTCGAGCGCCGACGCCTCGTGCCACCAGGTCACCGCATCCGGGTGGTAGTCGAGATCGTAAGCACCGAGCCGGAAGAACAGCTGCGCCTCGTTGTCGACGCCGATCGCGACCACCGGTCCATCGGGTGCGAGGTGCGGCGTGGCGATCCGCGCGACCTCGGCGTACCAGGCCTTCACGCGCGCATGGAACGCCGTGCTCGCATATGACGGAATCGGCCAGGCACGCGGCGGCGACGGCATCCACGCCGGCGTGCCATGGGCGGTGCGTGCCTGGATCGCCGGATCGGCGATGACGTGATCGGGAAATCCGAATGCGGTGAGCTCGGCGTTGACGTGCGGTCCCGGCCGGAGCACGACCGCGAGCCCGGCCTCGCGCGCGAGCTCGAGGAACCTGCCGAGGTCGTTGTGGCCGCGCCAGTCATAGCTGCCCTCGGTGGGCTCGTGCACCCGCCACGGAACGTAGGTCTCGACGCAGGTGAGCCCGAGGCCGCGGATCGCGCTCAAGCAGGCAGCCCACCGACGCGGATCGACGCGCCAGTAGTGCATCGCGCCGGCGTAGAACGGGAGCCGCCGATCCTCGCGGCCCGGCGCGGTGATGATCAGCCCGCGGTCGTCGAACCGGGTGCGCTGATGTGCTTCCACGTACGGTCCTCCAGGACGAAGCGGCTCGGGCCGCGCGCCCATGCGGGCAGATAGTTCAGCGGTGCCGAGTCTCCCGTGCCGCCGTCAACATACTCCGGATCCCACGGCAAGAGCAGCGTCGGTAGTCGGTCGCCGGGCTGCACCGTGCGCAGCCGCGGCATGATGGGGTGCGGCTGCTCGGCACGCAGCATCGACGCGGCGAGCACGCGCTCGACGCTTGAATGCTCGGCGAGCTCCCACATCGTGCGGACCTGCGGTGGCGGCAGCGCCAGCTCACCGGCGCGTGCGATCGCGTCCTCTGGCGTGACCCAGGTCTGTTCGACGGTCTCGACCGCATCGAAGCTCGGCACCTGACCGCTCGGCAGCTCGCACACGAAGAACCGCGCGCTGAACCGCTTGGTCTCGATCGAGGGCGTCATCCAATGCGACCACGGCAACAGCACATCGGTCCACCAGCCAAGCCCGGAGGCCGCGAGCACCGCGGTGGCATCCATGCCGTCGAGGGCCTTCGTGCGCAGACCCGCCACCGAGAACCTGTGGCCATCCGCGAGCGTCTCGTTCTCGCCGCCAGTGTCCTTCGCGAGCAGCACGCCGGACTCCTCGAACAGCTCGCGGGCAGCACACGTGCGCGCGTCTTCCTCGGCCTCAGCGGCGCCACCCGGGAACACGAACGCGGATGCCATGAACGACGCGCGCTGGTTGCGACGGAGCAGGAGCACCTCGAAGCCCCTCGGCTTCGAGCGGCGCAGCAGGATCACCGACGAAGCTTCGCGGAGCGGCGTCGCGGTCACGCTCCGTTCGTACCACGCCACGAGCAGGTGGGATCAGTCGATGCGCAGTTCGCCGCGAACCGGCTCGTCGTCGAGCCCCAGCCAGTCCTCGATCTGGCGCTCGACGAAGCGCGCGACGCGGCTCTCGGGAGTCTCGAGCACCAGGGAATCCGCGCGTCCACGGCGGCGGGCGAACACGCCGAACCAGGTCATAAATCCGATCCGCGGCTGACGCTCGACCACGAACAGCGCATCGATCGCGCCGGCGCCGAGCACGAAGCCCGCATCGCCCTCGTGGACCTCGATCGCGAGATCATCGACATCGATCACGACGGCGAACGGCTCACCGCGACGAGGCTCGACGTTGACGCGGATCCGCAGCGTCTCCTTGCCGGTCTCGATCCCGCGATAGGGTGTTCGCAACCGCAGCTCCGTCGAGATCATCTCGGTGGAGACATTTCGCGGGCAGGTGCGGCTGCGGCAGAACACTCAGCCGAGTGTACCGCCATCGGGTGGAGCCGGTCGCGTGAACCACCAGGCCCACGCGATCAGCAAGAGCTGGAGCGGCAAGCGTGCCCACAGCGCCCACTGCGGCACCGCGGAGTCGCCGAGCGGGAGGTGGTTGACCGCCATGTTGACGTTGGCCGGGAACACCGCGAGCAGCAACGCGATCAGACCCCACGCCGCCGCGCGTCGTGTGGCGGGCAGGATCAGGCCGAGGCCCCCGAGGATCTCGAAGACGCCGGAGATGTAGACCAGCGGCAGGTGCCAGTCGTGGGGCAGCTCGGCGGGCATCATCCCGAGGTACGGAGGCGGGTGGAGGAAGTGGTTCGCCCCGGCGCCGACCATGAACACGGTCAGCAGCCAGCGGAGCGCGAGCTTCGCGTAGCTACGGAACGACGACAAACTCGCGCTTCATCAACGAGATGATGTTCTGCGCGGCGTCGAGGTCGGTGCCCGGGAAGTTGTCGAGAACCTTCTGCAGCTGACCGTGATCGAGCACGAGCTGGAACGTATCGAGCTCGCTCGGCGATAGGTCGCGCAGCTTGCCCGCGAGCGGCGTCGGCACCGCCAGCGGCGACCCGAGCGGCGGCAGGTTCTTCTGCATGTTGCGGAACTCGTCGAGCTGGCGGACGCCCTCCATGAGCAGACCCTCGGTCGACTCCTGGATCTCCTCCATCACCTGCATCTCGACACTCGGCTCGAGCTCGAACGTGCCGGTGAGCCAGGTCAGCATCCGGTAGATCGCCTTCTGCGGACTGACCGCGAAGTCGTCGTTGATCGTCGCGAAGTAGATCGCGCCCTTGCGCAGGTAGATCTTGCCGAGCGACACGCCGTTGTTCACGGTGAGCACGCCGCTCTTGCGGCTGGTCGACAGCAGCTGCAGCAGATCGGGGAGCGGAATCTCCTCGATCACGCCCGACATCGGCCGGCCCTGCGTGGCCTGACGCTGCTGCGCGCCGGCCTCGAGCTTGCGGCGTGCCTCCGCCTCCGTCGTGGATGCGAGCGCACCTTCGACCGCGACCACCTTGATGATCGACGTGCCAACCAGGATGCGATCGCCCTCGTGGAGCAGCGCGCGTCCCGCGATCTTCTCGCCGTTGACGAACGTGCCGTTGGTCGACCCCATGTCCTGGATGTAGACCTCGGCATCGGTCGAGCTGATCTTCGCGTGACGACGCGAGACCATGTCCTCTACCAGCACCATGTCGAGATCGCTCGACCGGCCGATGATGATCTCGCGGTTCATCCGAAGCGGGAACTCGCCTCCCTGGTACTTGCCCGAGATGAAGCGGAGCGCGAAGCGGGGACGGTCACTCATGGACTTGGCGCACGGAGTCGCCGAAGGGCGAACAGCCGGTGCAACGACTCGAAAATTCTAGTTCCCAAGTCCACGACGGCGCAAGCAAACGCCCGTGAATCGCCTGGACATCACTGCAAGTGGGTTCAGTCTGTCTCGGAAGCATCATCGCCGGAGTACTCCGGCCGCGCCGGGCGGAGTGTGTTGACGACCCGCCGGTAGACCTCTTCGGAGACCACCAGGCTGGAGTGGCCCAGGGGCACGGTCACCGCGCTGGCCCCTGCCAGCCGTGTGGTGGGCAGCGGGACGACCCAGTCCCGGGCCGCAGCGATGGTGTGGACATCGACGCCCGGCGGCATCGGCCCCTGCGCGAGCTCGTCGAGGAACCGACTCCGGGGAAGTAGCTGCCAGGACGAGGTCGACCACAGCCCGAGCGTCAGCACGCCCGCGAGCGCTGCCCAGGTACCGCGGACCGGCGTGCCCATCATGATCAACTTGCGAACCCGCGCGTGGCCGCCGAGCTTCTTCACGTAGTAGAGGCCGATCAGCCCGCCCATCGAGTGACCGATGATGTCGATCCGCTGCGAAGGCGTCTGCGCCAGGATCCGCTCGATCTTGCGATGGATCAGAAACGCGGAGCGGCGGATGTCGCGCGAGTTGAATGTGCCGAGGTTGAACGAGACGCACACGAAGCCGTCCTGCACGAGCCGGCGCTCGAGCATGTACATCGAGCCACGCGTCCCGAGGAAGCCGTGGATGATCAGGACAGGCGGTGCTTCGGGCGTGGCCTCGTCGAACCCCGCGCCGCGCCGGATCCGATTTCCGCGCACGAGGTGGCGCAGGTACGAGAGCCCATCAGCGCCACCCGCGACATCCTGACCGATCGTGCTGCGCTTGCCGAGCCAGCGACGCGGCGCCTCGAGCGCCCAGCGCACGAGCCAC
>JAYUVX010000453.1:0-8776 GCA_043753855.1 Myxococcales bacterium
GGCTGCGCCACCACCGCCGTCAGTGCCATCGCGCTCCGCGAGCGGGGCGTTCGGCGCTGACACGCCGCCACCACCGCCACCACCGCCGGCACCGGCCGATTGGGAGCAGGTCCCGATCACCGACGAGTCACTCGTGTCGAGGATGCCCACGGATCGACCACCGCTGCCGCCACCGCCACCGCCGCCGTGACCGCCGTGCGCCCCCACTCCGCCGTTGCCGGGAGTTGCGGAGTCGGGGTGGAACGACCCGCCGGGGCCACCGGCGCCACCCGATTGACCACGGCCACCGCTACCGCCAGCGCCCCCATTGCCACCCACGCCGCGAGTCAGCGAGCAGCTCTCGACAGTCACCGTGGACGTTCCGACCGCAACCACACCGAACGCGCCACCGCCACCGCCTCCACCACCGCCGCCGCCGCGTGCGGCACAGCCACCCGCGCCGCCACCGCCGCCGCCGGCGCCATACGCATCCGTGCCGTTATCGCATCCGCCGCCTCCGCCCCCGCCGCCACCACCGCTGCCGTTGTGACCGGTGCTCCCGCCCGCGCCGCTGCTGCCGTACCAGTACGAGCTGTTAGCGCCGCCGAGGTAGCCGTTGGATCCACCGCCGCCCGCTCCGCCGTTCGCGATCGTGCCGGGATTGCCGCTCGACGTGAGACCACAGGAATTGCCACCCGAGCCGCCGTTGCCGTGCACGCCGAACGAGCCAGACACGAACCCCGCGTTCGTCCCGTCGTCGCCAGCGCGGGCGTTGAAGTTCGACGAGAACACGCTGCAGTCCGTATCCATCGTTCCGCCGCGGCCGCCGCTGCCGCCGTTCATCGCGCGCGTCGACGGAGAGGACGAGCAGGAGTTGCTCGCCGCACCACCGCCGCCGCCGCGCGAGGAGCTATTGCAGACGGTCGTGAACTGGTCGCCGTTGCCACCGGTGTCGCCGACCATGAAGCCCTGCGCATCGGGGATCGCAGCATCCGTGCCGGCGCTGCCGGTGCCGCCCGGTGCACCCGAGCCGGCGATGATCTGCACGCGCGACAACGTCACCATGGCGGCCTTCGCATGCACGACGTAGCTCGAGCGACCATCGCGCCCGCTCGCGCCGCCCAGGCCCTGCGCCGCCGGTCCCTGCAGCACGAGATCCGCCATCGTGACCGGAACGATCAGGTCGTGAGCGCGCACCGTCAGGTACTCCCCATCGCCGCCGGTGGTGGTGTCCTGGCCGCCGGTCACGGTCACGCGGTTCGCGTTGTTCGAGTACGGGCCGCGCTGCCAGTTGAAGTCGTAGCCGCCCCACACGTTGACGCCGTTGACCAGCACGACCACCTCGTTGTAGGTGCCGGCCTGCACGTAGACGTTCGGGCGACCGCTCTGCACGCCGCGAACGATCCCGAACGAGATCGTCTGGCACGGCGTCATCTTGGTCAGGCCGCAGGTACCGGTGTTCGCGCCACCGCCGGCGACGAAGATGCCCTTCGTGATGTCGCCGTCGATGCCGTCGCAGTTCTGATCCATGTACGTCGCGTCTGGTTCATCGGTCGGCGATGGCGGCGTGCATGCGCCCCAGCCGCCCACGCCTGCGCAGGTGCGGGTGCCGGCGCACGTCGTCGCGAACGTCGTCGAGATCGAGCACGCATCCGTGGTGCCGGCCTGCATCGCGGTGTTGCAGTCGCATGCACCGGAGTGCGGCACGCACTCCTTGAACGTGGCGCTGCCGATCGTTTCGGTCGAGCAGTCGTACCCGGTCGGGCACGAGACCGTCGTGCAATCGCGGCCGCAGTACTTCCGCCCGGTGTTTTCGGTCAGGCACTTGTCCATGCCGATCAACGTGCACTCGGAGTCAGTCTGGCACGGGCTGCACAGCTGATTCGAGACCGGCACGCAGACGAACGCGACCTGTCCCGGATCCAGCGCACCGAGGACGCCGAAGCAGCCCCAGCCATCGGGGCACATGCCGCATAGCTTGCTGCACACCCCGCCGCTCCCGGCCGCGATGCACAGGTGGCTATCGCACTGAGCGGTATCGGTGCACGGCTCGCCGAAACCCTTCAGCATCGCATCGGGCGGCGCGTCGATCGAGACCGCTGGCGCATCCTGCGGTTCTCCGGTGGCGGCGTCCACCTCCTCGCCGGCGCGCGTCGACGACGCACACGCAGCAAGCGTACCCATGAACACGAACGCCACAACATGGCCAGCGAGGGTCCCCATCGTTGCGGGAGCCTATCATCGGGCTCGATGCCGCCGAGAACTTCTCACGCGGCTGGCACAACTGACGCCAGGTCGACGTCGGCGCGGGCAGACGCGGCGCAGCTACTTGAGGAAGGCCTTCAGCGCGGGGAGCTGGCGCTGGCTGTTCGCGATGCACTGCCGGCTCGTCTCGAGCGCCCGGGTCACGGCGATCTCCGCGCCGCCGATCTTCTTGGCCCGCGCCGGGACGAGCGCGTTGACCTGATCGTAGGTGGCCTGATCACAGCCGACGCCGGCGAGGTACTCGAGCAGCCCCGACGACTCGTCGTCACGCTGGCGTGCGAGCAGCTGGTCGAGGTGCGCTTCGACGAACGCGAGGCCGAGCGCGCGGGTCTCGCGGCCGTTGATCACGCCATAGAGGATGGCGAGCGAGTCGCGCAGGTCGAAGTCCGTCGCCAGGATCAGCGCCAGGGCGCGTGCGGCGATCGCCGGATCGCTGAAGCCGCCGAGCGAGCCGAGCAGGCGCCGCTTCTCGGTGCGATCGCGCGGTGCCTTCGTGGCGGCGAGCAGGCGATCGAACAGCGCGGCGTCGCCGTGGTGAGTCGCAGCGTCCAGCACCACGCCGACGAGGTCGTCCTCGACCGCCTTGCGATCGTCGAGCCACGCGAGGGCGAGCCTGGTGGCCTGCTTGGCGAGCGCAGGGTCGTGGTACGCCGTGGCCAGCGCGGCCTCGCGCAGCTCGTGGCGGTCGTCGCTGTCATTGGCGCCCCGAGTCCAGCCCAGCTTCGTCGCGAGCGGCTTGTAGGTGGCGACCTCGAAGCGGACGAACTTCGCGAACAGCGCGTCATCGAGGCCGTCCGTGCGCAGCTCGCTCGCGGTGAATGCGGTCTGCGCGATCCGTTCGTCGGGATCGCGGACCAGCAGCGGCGCGAGCACGAGGGCCTTGTCGATCGAGACCTCCGCGCGCTCCACGGCCGCGCGCACGTCGGCGACTAGCATCATCTTCTCCGCCGCCGTCAGCTTCGCGACCCGGGCGATCGCCGAGCCGGGCGTCAGCAGCTGGGTCGCGAGCTTCGGATCGACGACGGAGCGATAGTAGCCGGTGCCCTCGGCATTGAGGACCGTCCAGGTCGGGCAGGCGCCCTCGAGCGCGAGCTCGCCCTCCGCGGCCGACAACGTGGTGCACGAGCGATGCGCGGTCTTCGCATCGCCGTAGCGCACGCACACGGGCACGCTCCACAGCCGGTTGACCGGATCGGTGACGCCAGCGGGGAGCGAGCGCTGCTGGTGAACCGCGAGCTTCGGCGTTCCGGCGCACGACACCGTCGCGCTGATCCGCGGCACGCCGGGTTGCTCGATGAAGCCGCGGAGGCCGGCCTCGACGTCGGCGCCGAGCTGCTGGCGAACCGCGGCGAACAGATCGTCGGCGGTCGCGTTGCCCCACGCGTGCGCCGCCAGGTAACCCCGGATGAAGCTGCGCCACTTGTCGGCGCCGATCGAGAGCTCGAACATCCGCAGCACTGTCGAGCCCTTGAGGTAGGTGATCGCGCCGTCGAACGATGACTCGATCTGCTCGCGCGTCGTCACCGGTTGACGGATCGACTTGGTCGACAGCGTCTCGTCGGCCTCCATCGCTCCGAGCGCACGGCCGACGCGTTGATCGAGCACCTTCCAGCCGGGCTCGGCCGCATCGGTGATGATCAGATCCATCCACTCGCCGAGCGCCTCGTTGAGCCAGGTGTCGTCCCACCACGCGAGCGTCACGTAGTCGCCGAACCAGTAGTGCGCGAGCTCGTGCGCGAGGATGTTCGTGTAGCGCTCCTTGCGGCCGCGCGTCGCCTGGTCGGGGCGGATCAGGGTCAGCGGCTGGCCCATCGCCACGATGCCGGGGTGCTCCATGGTTCCCCAGAACCGCGGCACCACCGCGACATCGAGCTTGACGTACGGGTACGGCATGTCGAAGTAGTCCTCGAGCGCGGTGACCACGCGCGGCGTGATCTGCTTCGCGTAGCCGAGCTCGGCGCCGCGGCCTTTAGGGATGATGAAGCGGATCGGCGTCTTCGCGCGGCCCGCGGTGCCGCCATCGACGATCTCGAACGGCCCGACGACGAATGCCACGAGGTAGCTCGGCAGCGGCCTGGACTCGGCGAGCACGACCTTCTTCATGCCGTTGGGCTCGGGTGCCTCGGAGACCACTGGCGCATTGGCGAGCGCGACGTGGTCCGCTTTGACGTGGAACGTCAGCTGCCACGGCACCTTGTAGCTGGGCTCGTCGAAGCACGGGAACGCGCGGCGCGCGTCGATCGGCTCGAAGAACGAGTACGCGTAGGTCTCGGCGGCTTCCTTCTCGGCGTAGATGCCACGCGACTTCTCGTGATCGATCGGCGCCGTCCACTCGACGGAGATCACCGTCGGACCCACCGGCAGCTCGGCGCCGGTCGCCAGCCCGATGTAGTCCTCGCCGCCCGGGATCACGCGCGCCGCGCGGCCGCCCACCGTGGCGTTGCCGATCGTCAGCCCGGTCGCGTCGAGCCACACCACCCAGCTGGGCTTCGTCACCTGGGCGTCGATCGTGATCTTGCCGCGCGCGGTCTTGTCCTCGGGGATGATCGTGAGATCGAGCCGGTACAGCGATGGCTTCACATCGCCCGGCAGCCGCAAGCCCGGCGGACCCGGATCGGGGACCGGCATCACAGGCGCGATCGTGGCTGGCGGCTGCGGCGGCGGCCTGGGAACCGCGCGGGTCGATGGCGAGGAGCAAGCAACGGAGCAAGCAACGAGCGCGGCGATCACGGCGAGAGGTCGCATGCGCGGACCGTAACGCTTCTGCGCATGGCATGCTCGCGCCGATGTCGCGCGTCGCGTGGTTGCTGCTGCTCGCGGCGTGCTCGAGCCCATCGAACGAGCCAGCGCCGCCACCACCACAACTCGCGCCGCCACCCGCGCCGCCACCGCCGCCACCCGCCCGCTTGCCGCCCGATGCACCGGACTCCGATGCGCTGCTGACCTCGTTCTCCCTGCTCGGTGCATCGGTCGATCAAGCGCACGTGCTGATCGCGAACGTTGCCGCGCCCGCGAACACCATGGGCATCCAGCTCCGCGTGCTCTCGGCCACCACCGGCGCACTCGAGAAGTCGCTGCCGCTGCTTGAGCTCACCAGGCTGCCGGGCGTGGGCGATGACCCGCCACTCGCGGTGGACACCGCGCTGGTCGCCGAACTACGGGCCGCGGCGGATCTGATCGTCGACTACCCGGCCGCCGTGGGTGCGCCGATCGTCACCAGCACCGATCGCCGCGTGATCGCTGCGTATCGCGAACTCCGCTGGTTGGTGGTCCAGGGCGATACCGCGGTCGCGTGGCCACCGGACCTCGGAACCCCGTGGGTGGCGCCCGACGGCAAGCGCGCACTCTACGCGATGACCGACGGCATCTATGCGGTGGACCTCTCGACCCGTGCCCGCACCAAGCTGGCCGCGGCGACGAACGTGACCTCGATCGAGCGCTGGCGGGTCTCGGCGGATCACGCGTACGTGCGGATCCCGTACGGAGCCGTCGAGCCATGCGTCGCCGAGATCCCGCTGGACGCCGGGAAGCCTCGCCCGCCGCAGTGCTTCGGCAACAAAGAGCCGGCGCCGATCATGGCGATCTCCGACAACGGTACCTGGCTCGCGATGCTGACGATCACGCGCACCGGCAAGAAGCGGGTGCGGATCATCGATCTCGACAAGCACGCCAAGGTGTTCGACTTCGCTGCCCTCGACCTCGGGCCGGCGGCGGCCGCCGCCACCCTGATCGTCGGGCCGACCGGCCGCGCCTATGCGATCCGCGCGTCCCATGCCTACGCCCTCGACGCGTCGAACCTGGTGTTCGAGCTGCCCCACGACGAGGCCCAGACGTCGTGCATCGTGGTCGGACGCCAGCTGGCGTGCCTGAGCGGCACCAAGCTGGTTCTAACTGCTCCGAATCCTTGACGATCAACGCCCTCGCGAGGAGCTTGCCGGCGGTGATCCGGGCGTGCTAGACCGGCGCCTCCTCGATTCTCGAGGAACTACTCACTGCATCCGAGCTTCTCGGGCGTGGCCCCCACCGGGGGTTTCCGATGGCGACGACGGTGCAGGTGGCTACCAACGCAAGGATTGACATGGAAACGATGGCAGAGGCGACGGGGCAAAACCCCATCAGCATGCGCGCGCTCCTCGAAGCGGGCGTTCACTTCGGTCACAACACGGGTCGGTGGAACCCCAAGATGAAGCAGTTCATCTTCGGCGCCCGCAACGGCATCCACATCATTGACCTGCAGCACACGGTCAAGCTGTTCCGTCAGGCGTTCCAGGCGGTCGTCGATACGACCGCCAAGGGCGACACCATCATGTTCGTCGGCACCAAGAAGCAGGCGCAGGACGTGATCGTCGAGGAGGCCGGCCGCTCTGGTCAGCACTACGTCACCCAGCGCTGGCTGGGTGGCACGCTCACCAACTTCAAGACCGTGAAGGGCTCGCTCGAGCGCCTCCGCGGCCTCGAGAAGATGGAGGAGGACGGCACGCTGTTCGCGCTGACCAAGCGCGAGCAGGTGATGATCCGCCGCGACCGCGAGAAGCTCCTGAAGTCGCTCGGCGGCATCAAGACGATGAGCAAGCTCCCCGGCATGCTGTTCGTCATCGATCCCCACAAGGAGCACATCGCGATCGACGAGGCCCGCAAGCTCGAGATCCCGATCGTCGCGATCACGGACACCAACTGCGATCCCGACAAGATCGACTACGTGATCCCGGGTAACGACGACGCGATCCGAGCGATCAAGCTGTTCGCGAGCCGCATCGCGGATGCCGCGGTGCTCGGCAACAAGATCTACAAGGAGAACGCTCGGACTCGTGGCCAGGAGCGCCAGGACGAGGGCGAGCGCGTCATCCACGTCTCGTCGGGCGGCGACGGCCCGCGCGTCGAGATGTCGACCGGCGGCAGCATGTTCAACCCGGAGGCCTCGGCCTCCCCGGACGCGGAGTCGTAATCATGGCGGAAGTCACCGCGACTCTCATCAAGGATCTTCGCGAGCGCACCGGCGCTGGCATGAGCGACTGCAAGAAGGCGCTCGTGGAGGTCTCCGGAGACATGGACAAGGCGATCGACTATCTGCGTGCCAAGGGCCTCTCGAAGGCGGCCAAGAAGGCCGGCCGCGAGGCCACCGAAGGCGCGGTCGTGTCGTACATCCATGGCGGCGGCAAGATCGGCGTGCTCGTCGAGATCAACTGCGAGACCGACTTCGTCGCGCGCAACGAGGACTTCGTTGCGTTCACGAAGGACGTCGCGCTGCAGATCGCGGCGATGAACCCGATGTTCGTCCGCAAGGACGAGGTCGCCGAGGACGTCGTGGCGCGCGAGAAGACGGTGCTCGTGGCCAAGGCGGCCGAGAGCGGCAAGCCCGAGGCGGTCGTCCAGAAGATGGTGGACGGTCAGCTCTCGAAGTGGCTCAAGGAGATCTGTCTCCTCGACCAGCCATTCGTGAAGAACCCGGACAAGACGATCGAGCAGCTCCAGCAGGAGCTGATCGCGAAGATCGGCGAGAACATCAAGATCCGCCGGTTCACGCGCTTCGAGCTCGGTGAGGGTCTCGAGAAGAAGAAGGACAACTTCGCCGAAGAAGTCGCCAAGGCCGCAGGCCAGGCGTAGTCACGCGGCGTGGCGAAGGACTCGCCGGGTCGGATCCCGACCCTCGACGGCCTTCGCGCGGTGGCGATCGGATTGGTCCTGATCGCCCATACGCTCGGTACCGGGGACGTCCCGGAGAGCCGGCCGATCGAGAAGTTCGGCGAGATCGGCGTCCGGATCTTCTTCGTTCTCTCGGGCTTCCTGATCACCACACTGCTCGCACGCGAGCACGCGAAGACCGGAACGATATCGCTGCGCGCGTTCTTCGTGCGCCGCGTCTACCGGATCTTCCCGGCGTTCTTCGCGTTCGTCGGGATCATGGCGATCCTCGCGGCGACCGACGTCATCACGTTGCCAGGCCGGGAGCTCTTGTGGGCCGCGACGTACACGATGAACTTCCACACGCCAGCGACGTGGTGGGTTGGCCACCTGTGGTCGCTCGCGGTCGAGGAGCAGTTCTATCTCGTCTGGCCGGCGACCGTCGTGCTCGTCGGGTTCGCCAGGGTCGATCGCATCGCGATCGCCGCGGTCATCCTCGCGCCGATCTTCCGGGTCGCAGCGCAGATCTGGATCCCGTGGATCGACGACGCCGCCGACCACGCCTTCCCGTTCGTGTTCGACGGCCTCGCGATCGGCTGCCTGCTCGCTCTCTGGCGCGAGCGCCTCGAGGCGAGCCCGCGCTACATGGCCTTCCTGTCGGCCCGCTGGTTCTGGCTCGTCCCGATCAACGGGCTGTTCGCGATGTGGCTCGTGCTCCCGCACTGGGGCCCGATCGGTGATCCCAAGCTGATCGGGCTGGCACAGTCGTTCAACACGATCACGATCGCGCTCGCGGTCCACCGCTGCGTCGCGCGACCGACCTCGATCGTCGGCCGCGTGCTGGAGACCGCGCCGCTCGTGTGGCTCGGTACCCTCAGCTACTCGCTGTACCTGTGGCAGCAGCCGTTCC
>JAYUVX010000454.1:0-8763 GCA_043753855.1 Myxococcales bacterium
ACTCGCCACCCTCCGTCGCCATTTGATCTTGGTGTCGCTCATCGCTCCGCACGATGCGCCCGCCCGATCGATCACGCCAGAACGGGGTCTACGCAGCGCGTACGCTTGTTGCCCGCCACGAGTCGTTCACGCGCGGCAGCCATTGTTGGCTTCGCCATCGAGGGGTCGTCGGCGTGCGCCGTCGTCGACACGAGTACGACGGCGAGCACACACGCTGCGGCAAACCACCGGCTCATGAATCGCAATGCACAGCGGACCGGACCGTGTGACCTCGACCGCCGACCGGCACTGCACTCGAATGCGGCTACTTCGTGGGCCAACGGCTGCATCATCCAATGAACCCCATCGCCAGGTCAGCAACTTTGCATGGGCGGGCCCCATTTGCACAGTGGGTGACCAATGCACGAGAGCCGAGCGTCGATGCTTGGCTCTGCGTCGGGTTTCGGCGACGATGCCGTCGGTCGAAGCATGCGCTCCCTGGCCCCCATCGCGCTGATCGCCCTTGCCGGATGCCCGAACCGTCAGAACGTCCCGTGCGGTGATAGCAGCAACTGCGATCTCGCTCCGGGTGGGACGTGTCTCGCGGGACCAACCGATCGTTGGTGTGCGTACCCGGATTCGATGTGCCCGGGCGGCCTCCGCTACTCGGACTTCGACGTTGGGGACGGTGTCGGTGGGCAGTGCGTAGGCGCGGACATGGGTGACGGAGGCGTCGAGGCCTGCACGCCTCTGATCGCGTTCCATCGCACCGATGGCCTGTACGTCGTGAAGCCGGACGGAACCGGCCTCGATACACGCGCCACGGGCATGACCGAAGAAAATCCGGTGTGGTCGCCCGACGGGAAGCGGATCTTGTTCGAGCGCACCGTCGGCGGCGCCAAGGACATCTTCTCGATGAACGCCGACGGCACGGGCGTCGCCAACCTGACGGCGGGTGCCGCCGGTGACGACTACGGTCCCGTGTGGTCGCCGGACGGGAAGTACATCGCGTTCATCACGGAACGGAACTACAGCGGCGTTTCGGGCTCCGATCTGTTCGTGATGGAGGCCGACGGCCGGAACCCGATGCTCGTCGACGTCAAGGCCGAAAGCGCGTCGTGGTCGCCTGATAGCAGCAAGCTCGCCTACGGGAGCTACAAGGTCACGCGATTCCAGATCTACGTCGCGAATCGCGATGGTACGAGCTCGGTGAACATCTCCAACAGTAGCTTCTCGGACGCGGGTCCTCGCTGGTCGCCCGATGGCTCGAAGATCGCGTTCGATGGACTGCGTGGCGGGTTTGGTACCGCGGCGTTCGTCATGAACGCAGACGGGACGAATCAACAGGCGCTCGCACCCTCGCTGCAGGTCAACTCACGAGCGATCTGGTCGCCGGACGGGCAACGGCTCACGTTCAACGGCGCCCCGACCATCGACGACGACACGGATGTCTACCGGATCAACGCGGATCGGAGCGGGTTGCTCAACCTGACGATGGGCATCGTGGCCGCGGACCGAGACGGAAGCTGGTCTCCCGACGGCAAGCAGCTCGCGATCGTGTCGAAGCGTGACAACAACTTCGAGATCTATCGGATCAACGACGACGGCACCGGGCCACTCCGCATGACGATGAGCGACTTCTTCGCGGAAGCCGCCCCCGCTTGGTCGCCATGCAAGTAGCGCGGACGAGTCGATGAGGATTCGCGTGTTGCTCGCTCTGTCGGTCGCAACATCCGCTTGTCGCGAATCGTCGGAGCAGACGAAGGCTGCCAAGACGCGGGGATCAGCGGCGCCCACTGCCTCGATCTCCAAGTGGGATGGGACGGCCGAGCGCGCCTTTGCGCTGTGGACGCAGGCGAAGCGCGGCGAGGACGCCGAAGCACGGCGCCTCTTCACCGAGGCGTGCGACCACGGCAGCAAGCTCGGCTGTGGCGGCCTCGGCGCACTGAATCTCGGGACGAATCATGGCGATTCGCAAAAGGCGATCGCCTTGCTGACCTCAGCGTGCGAGGCCGCGATCGTGCCCGCCTGCTCGACTCTCGCGTCGGCCTACGACAACGGGACTGGTGTGCAACGAGACGCACTGAAGGCTGTCCAGCTCGCGCGTGGAGCCTGTGATGCGGGCGAGCCGAGCGCGTGTGTCATCTACGGACGCGCGATGCTGTTCGGGGATCATGGCGTCACCCGCGATCCGCAGCGTACCCGCGAGCTCGCTGCCTCGGCTTGCGAGCGTGGAGTCGCGACGGGCTGCACTCTCGTCGGGCTCACCGAGTCGGGGGTGCTTCAGAATGCTCTCGAAGCGCAGCGCTGGTTGCAGCGCGGCTGTGACGCCGGCGACGGGCCCGGGTGCGCAGCGCTTTCCTATCAGTACTTCAACGGCGGGCTCGCGGGCGAGGCGAAGGGCGTGCCGATCGACGCCGCGCGAGGCGTCGAGTTAGCGAAGCGCGCCTGTGATCTCGAATCCCCGATTGGCTGCGCGCTTCTGGCGAAGGCTCTCGACACCGGGCTAGGCGCCGCGCGTGACGTGGTGCGTGCGCGCGAGCTCGCTGCGAAGGCATGTGCGGTGGACGAACCGGCCGGATGTTCGATCGCCGCCACGATCGCGCAGCACGAAGGCAAGCTCGACGATGCGACGGCGTTTCTGGCGAAGTCGTGCGCCCTCGGGAATCGCGCGGCCTGTAAGCCGTAACCGTGGGCGACGGACGGCTCGCGGTCGTCGTTCGAGAGAGTGTTCCTCGGACCGACCTGGGTGCCGTGGACGGATCGACGAATCGCCTCGTCAGCCGACCGTTCCGACCGGTGCCGTCAGCGCGAGCGCATCGCGATGATCGCAATCATGGCAACGATCGCGCAGATGATGATGACCACGCGGCCGACGCCAGAGATCAGGGTCTTCTGGAGCTTACTGGGGCCGAGAACCGGGATGGGAGACGCGGTGCCGAGGTGCAGCGCCGCGTACTGAGAACGAAACCATGCGAACGCCTGGCTCGCGGCCTCGATCGCCGAATCGTTAGGTGGAGGAGGCCGGTGGATCGCCGCATCGCCCAGCTTGCTGCGGATCGCATCGATCCGCGATGTGTCCTTGCCCTCGGTGCGAGCCCCGGCGAGCGCTGCGTCGAGCCGGCTCCAGATCTCGGGATAGGTCGTCTCTCGCTGCGCATCGTTGGTCGCGCCGAGATAGCGCTGGAGCGCCGCCTCGGCGAGCTCGACATCCTGCACAACAGACACGGCTCACCATACTCCAGATGAAGGACGGCCATCAGCTACGCGATCAGGTTCGCGTACGCGATGGCCTCGGGCGCAACCCCGGCGATCTTCCATCATCGTCCACGCCGCGTTCCGAGAAAGCTCGGCCAACCACGCCATCCGGCCATGCGGTCGACCGTCACGCGGACGTCCGCGGGAAGCCGACCATCGCGGCACGCCTCTGTGAACTCCGCCCGCGACCGAAGGTCGAGCCCACGCACGAGATCCTGCGTCTCGCGTAGCGATCGGTAGACGACGCGCCCACGGTGAACGTTGCCGTTGCCAAGGAAGTCGCCCCAGCTCGTCCATCCGTCGTCGGCATAGTAGGTCTCAGGAGCGCCGGGAATATCGGCGGGTCGCTTGCCGGCTGCGCACCACGCTCGCCAAGCCTTCGTGTCGGCGATCCGGAGCTTGCGGACATACGCCCTCGCAGAGCGGAATGACCGGAAGGTGCGGTCGTACAACGCCACGGAGTTGGTTCCGAAGAACTTGCCCCAGCTCACCCACCCGCGACCACGGTAGCTGCGGTTGGGGTTCGACGGAATCTCCAGCGGGCGCGGGGTCTGCTGATGGATCTCGCCCCGGCAGTACGCGCGCCACTCGGGCTCGGTCGTGATGCCGAGCGCCCGCACGAATGCGCTCGCCGCTCGATAGCTGCGGTACGCGACTCTTGATCCGTGAACACGACCGGTTCCGAGCCAATCGCCGAAGCTCACCCAGCCCGTCGTCGCGTAAACCCGCGAGGGCATCGACGGGATATCGGCGGGACAGACGCGCTGGTTGCCGGCGCGCGTGGTGACGAACTTCCGCCACTCCGCCGCGTTCGCGAGCCCGAGCGCTTGTGCGTAGGCACGTGCCTTGGCGAATGGCCGGTAACGTACATCGCGACGAGACGGGTTTCGGGTCCCAAGGAAATCGCCCCACGATAACCAGCAATCCGCGTACGCGGACGCCGGCTTGCGCGGGATGTCTTCCGGCAACTCGCCTTTGGCCGGCATGCGGCCACGCGCGAACGCGAACCACTCCGTTTGGCTGTTCAGCTGGAGTGCGCGTGCGAACGAACGCGCCTCCTCGAACTGGCGCCATCGCGTGATCCGAGCGTCGGCCCTCTCGACGGCTTCGCATAGCCGCGTGGCGAGCTGCAGCGAACCGCCAGCAGTGGAGTACCCGAGCCGCTCGCAGAGCTGGCGGAGGTCCGGGGCGCTCACGCCACCGGCGAGGCCGTTGCACAGCGCCGATGGCGACACGTCGACGAGCAGGTCGATCAGCTCGTCCTTGAGGATGTCGGCGTGGGCGGCTGCCTCGACGCGACGAGCGAGCTTGTACAGCGGCCGGCGCGACATGCCGTCGAGCAGCATCCGAACGCGGCCCTCGCGCTCACGTCGATCCATGCGAGCTCATCGTACCAGCGCGAGAGTTAGTGGCGCGGTCGCCGAGGCGTGGACGTGTGTCCTGCGCAATGCAAGCCGAGATGCAGGCGGCGCAAATTCCGCCCGACGATGATCCGCCCGTCTGATAAAGTGACCGGATGACCGACGGGCCGACGCATGCTCCGCCGCGGTAGGCTGCTCGGATGCGAATTCAAAGGGGCCGATTGGCTGGTACACCGCCCAAGAAGAGGCCGCCTGCGCCGAGCGCTATCCCCGCGCCGAAGCCCATCCCGGAGCGCAAGAAGAAGAAGCCGCCGAAGTCAGCGCCGAAGCGCCGCAAGGGACCGGTCCAACCCGTGCCACTTCCGCGCGGGACGATACGAGACCCCTGGAAGATGAACACGGGGAAGCGCGGCAAGGGGCCGGTGATGGACCTCATCGCCATCGCGGGAATCCCGAGCGTCGTGGTTGGTATTGTAGATGCCGTTAAGCGCGTTCGTGGCGCGGTTAGGAAACTGCGCGGCACAGCGGAACTTCAGCCCGCCGCCGCCGCGGCACCATCGACGAAGGCGACTCCCCCCAAGGAGGCACCAGCACGGAAGCCGTCTAGCAGTAAGTCGCGGAAGCAGCGCGGTGCAAAGACGAAGAAGCGGCGGCGGTAGGCTGCACAAACACAGCGCCTCTGTCAGGCCCTCCGCGTACCGTGGATAGGATGGGCGTAGTCGACGACGTTAGACACCAGCTTGGGCGTCGCGAATTCTGCCCGTGCAAGTCGGGCAAGCGACTCGAACGTTGCTGCCTAGTCGGCGGTCTTCTTCGACCCAAGATGGCGAAGGTCGATCCGCCGGGCGCGCGAACGAACTACGCGCACCCGGGCTGCTACCTCTCGCCGGTGGACGACAACTGCAGCGAGCACCTCAACCGCGAGCACTACCTCAGCGAGTCGATTCTCGAAATCCTCGACTTCGAGGGAGGCTCGCGCGGCGTCTGGGTCGAGGGGTTCCCGTGGTTGGACGCTCCGAAGCCGCTCCCACCGAATGCGATCGCGAGCAAGATCCTGTGCGAGCGTCACAACGAGGGTCTCTCGCCCCTCGACACCTGCGCGCTACGATTCTTCCAGTGCTTGATGGCGATGCCAGAGCAACTTCGAACGCCAAAAGGAAAACGCGACCAGATCTACATGTTCAGCGGACCGGACCTGGAGCGCTGGACCATCAAGCTGCTTGCGGGCCTTCTGGTGTCGGGGAATGCGATGCTCGACGGCAACAAGATCGTGAGCACCGTCCCGCCATGGTGGCTGGAGGTCCTCATGGGTCGAAAGACGCTGCCGCCGGGCGCAGGCTTCGGCAGCATGGACTTCGTGGGGCGTGCCCCAGAGAAGTTGCGAACTCACGTCGCCTTCGGACCCGTCTTCTACAACGACGGCAGCGGTGACCAACCTGCTGGAGGGACGATCTTTCTCAACGCGCTCTCCTTCGGTCTCGTGATGATGAACATCCCCAATAAGGCGGGGACCTGGGCGGAGCATTTCATCGCTCACGCGAACGTGATCAAGATGGCGGGGCCGCGAAGCAGCGTCACCGTCCTGCTCTCCGGTCCGGGTTGGGATCAGGGCAGTGGCGTCGAGTTGGCTTGGACTCCCGATCCGGCAGGCATCTAGGGCGGACATGTTCCGCACTCGCGTCTCCCCGCGCGGCTCTCTCGTCGAGGAGAAAAGATCGTTGTCTACGTTCTGCGCGTTTCAGAAGATCAACGATGTTCACGTAGAGTGGGCGACGCGTCGACAAGATGAAGAAGTACAAGCCGCGCTAACGGGCACTTAGACCGACGCGCCGCCCGCGTCTCACTCGCGTCTCCCGCCACGTCACACCAACGTGCAAGCATCGGTAGGTGTCGGATGGCCCGCCGAAGTTGACGCTTCCTCCAGGCCTCGCCGGTCCCACGATGCTGCGGATTGTCGCGATCGTTCAGCGGGCGCAACGCAATGGCGACGGGAGCCTGTCGTTGGAGGGCGCGAAGTACATCCGCGAAACCATCACCGCCGAGTTCGGCGAGGCAATGGCCGAGTTGATCGCGGCGCAGGTTGTAGTGGACCTCGATCACCGCGGTCCCATCTAGCGACGATAGAGGGAACCGATGGACGCACGCGACCGAGTCCTATTGCCACTGCATACGAACACGCCGAGCGAAGAGTTCGGGGGCTTGGCGATCGATGTCGCCCCGCTCTTTCTGCATCTCCTACTCTTCGAGAACGTCATCCTTCGATCGATGCGTCTGGCAGATGTCGCGAAGTTGGTGCGGCTGATCGGAGGCGAAGAAACCATCCACTTGCTCGATGCAGCCGGGGTGAGAATCCGAGCGGGCATCGAGCACACCGGCGCGACGACCCGTGGCACCGTCCTTCATCTGATTCACATGCATCCGCCGGACCCTGAGGCCGAGCTGAGCCGAATGATGGACGAGGCTTTCAGTCCCCTCGGCCTCCGTCGTCCGGTGAACAGGAGTCTGAAGCGTCTCGTTGCAAGGCGACGGCTCACCACCGATCCTGCTCACAACGGTTTTGCCCCCGCCGCGGCCAAGAAAGCGTTTGCGGAAGCAGTGTCGAACTCCGACGTCTTCAGCATGTCGCTTGAGATGGCCGTGAAGAAGTACGGCAAGGGTTTGTCCATTCCAGCGGGTTCGATGCGTTGCGAACAGGTCGACGGAAACCTCCGATTCGACGCAAGATTCGTATCGGGCGATCCGAGCGTGATCGACAACGTCATGCGGCACGCTTGCCTCTCCGTCGCAAAACTCCACGAGGAGTTGGGCGCAATGGCGCGCGACAAGGCGATCATTGCGCTAGACATTGATTCGTCAGCATTGCTCGAAGTTCATGCCAAGCACCTTCTTCGCGCCGAAAATCCAAACGAACTGGTTGATCAGTTCGCACGAGTCCTTCAGGTCGCGGATCTCCCCGACTTCGGTACTGAGATCCAAGAACGCGGGATCAACGTCGATGCGTTTCTCCGAGTCCGAGAAACGGCGGAGTGCCGTGAATTCCGGACGTTCCTGACTCGCGCGGACGCATTCGATGCCGACGAATTGCGCGAACGGACAAACAGCTGGCGCGCACGCATTGTGAACAAGCTCCACGGCACACCTGGTCGCGTCCTGCGCTTTGTCGCCACCACAGGTGTGGGCTTCCTCGCCGGCGGCATCCAAGGCGCGTTCGGAGGGATCGCCTTCGACGCCGCCGACACGTTCCTGTTGGACCACCTCTTCCCGCGATCGGGGATCGTGACGTTTGTGGGCGAGCAGTATCCATCGATCTTCGAGAATTCCTAGCCCGCCGCGATTTGGTCGGCGAGTGACGAAGGCGGAGATCTGTCTGTTGCGCCATCGATCAGGGTGTTCGACCGGAAGGTCGTTGCGCAGGTAGCTATGAGGGGGGGTGTCCGACTTCACTCGGCGAGCTTCGCGATGGCGACATGGCGACCTTCGTAGGCTTTCCGCTGCACGAGGCCGGTTGCTCGCGAGGCGGCTTCGCCTCGGCCGTGTCGATTGGCGGCGGCTTTGTCGGCGTCTCGGTGCCGGCTTCGCTGAACCACCGCATCCGCCGGGCCCGCCAGCGGAGACCGGTGCCGTTTGACCAGTACCAAGGGGCTGTACCGCGACGCTGATCACAAGCGTGGTTCGCGTTCGTCGCGGAGACCGGCCTATCGGATCTTCCGCGTGTGCAGCACAATGCTCGCGTTATCGATTTAGCAACAATTCGTTCGTGGCTGATCTCGTCGCTGGCCGCGCATCGGCCAAGGTGTGCGCTCGCGGAACAAGGTGCTCGACCTGGACTTCGACGGTGATTGACTTGCCACGAACGCCCGTAGGAGCAGGCGAGCCGTTCCGGGCGATGTCTTGTACCAACGCAGCTAGTACAGCGCGATGCAGTCACCAAGGGCGGCCCCATCGCCTGTGGATGCTGCAGCATTTCGCTGCAAATCGCAGATCTGCTCTGACGGTGAGCAGCGATCCTCTTCACCCCGGCCCGCATCGAAGCAATAGGCCATCTCCATTGGGTGTGGCTCTTTCGTGACGCCCTCGACGGGAGCAATTCCGATCACTTGACCAGCCGCAGCACCGGGCGCTTCGATGGCAGCGGGTTCGGGATCTCGCCGTCGGCATAGCGTGA
>JAYUVX010000455.1:0-8746 GCA_043753855.1 Myxococcales bacterium
TTGTACCAGCTGTCGACCGGGATCGGAACGGGGCCCTGTACCACGTAATCCGTGATCCGTGTGCAGTTGGTGGACGGGACAAACCGGAGCGCGCGCACACGCACCTCGATCGCGTCGATGGTCGCGGCGGCAGCGTCATCGCATCGCGCGCGAGTGGTCCGGCCGTATTCACGCCGACGAACTTGATCTCGATTGCCTCGGCCTAACCGAGCAGCGAGCCGATCAGGCCGACGAGCGTGGCGGCGGCGATCGTGTATGACAGCACCACTTGGCGGCGCGTGAGCCGGGCGGAGGGATCCGGAAACCAGCGGGAGATCGACATCGACTCGACGCATGTGCAGCGCCGATGCCGATCACAGCGGCGGTGTTCGCGCCCAGTTGGCGAGCCCGTGGTCTCGCTGACACAAAACTGGAGACACGAATATCGGCGCCGTGTGGTGCGTTCTCCACGACGCCCGCCAATCGCGGGAATGTCAGACCCACCCGCTATCATTCCGCCTTGAATCACCCGACTCCCGGTCCAAAGGATTGGACCCCGCTGTTCCAGGCATTTGCAGAGGCACTCGAATGGGCGCTCGACCTCGCGGGCGACCTCGCTCGCTCCTACCCGGCAGAGCTCGCCACGATCGAGCGCGTCCGCAGCTTCGCCCGCAAGCGGATCTCCGGCGATCCGGCACACGTCCGCACCGACGATCTGCTGTTCGCGATCGGCCTGATCGCAGGCACGATCGAGCGCGACGTCCGGCCGAAGCTCGCAGCTCCCGCACGTACGTTGCCCGCGCGGCGCCCCCCTCGCTCGATCCCTCGCTCGATCCCGCTGCGGCTCAATCACCGCACGCCGTTCTCCAGCGCCGCCGCGAGCTGACAGCGCTCCACGATCACGGCGATCGCCTCCGCCACCGGTGCGATCCATTGCCGTTCGCGATCACGGATCGCGAGCGTCCCATCGCGGTGCTCGCGATCGCCGATCACCACGACGAGCGGCACCCCGTCGTGCTGTGCGATCGCGACGCGCCGGGCGAGGGTGCCATCGCGATCGATGCGGCTCCGTACCCCGCGCTGGCGTAACCATGCGTGCACTTCGACGGCGCGATCGTCATGCAGCTCGCCGATCGGAAGGATCGCGACCTGCTCGGGTGCGATCCACGCGGGCAGCGCGGCACCGTGCTGCTCGAGCAGGATGCCGAGGAAGCGCTCGACCGATCCGTACAGCGCGCGGTGCAGCATGACCACGTGACGGCGCTCGCCGCCGGCATCGACGTAGCGAACGTCGAACCGTTGCGGCATCACGAAGTCGAGCTGGATGGTGCCGCACTGCCACGAGCGCCCGCGGCGATCGCTGATCAAGAACTCCAGCTTCGGGCCATAGATCGCGCCAGCACCCGGCTGGATCGCGCACGGCAGGCCGAGCTTGCTCACGACGTCCGCGAGCTGCTGCTCGGCGCGATCCCACGACGCGTCGTCGCCGAGTCGGTTGTCGGGACGCAGCGAGAGTGCCACCGACACCGCCGCGTCGGGCAACCCGAAGTTGCGATAGAACGCGACCAGATCTTTGCAGAACGCCTCGAGCTCGCCAGCGACTTGATCCGCGGTGCAGAAGATGTGGCCGTCGTCCTGGGTGAACTGCCGCAGCCGCATCAGGCCGTGCACGGTCCCGCTCGGCTCATCGCGGTGGCACAGCCCGAACTCCGCGAGCCGCAGCGGGAGGTCTCGCCACGACGGCGCCGCGCGCTGCACGAGCTGGATGTGGCCGGGACAGCTCACCGGTTTCAGCGCGGCCTCGTCGGCACCGGCGCCGACCGCGAACATGGCGTGCTCGAACTTGCCCCAGTGCCCACTGCACTCCCAGATCGTGCGGCGCATCAGCTGCGGTGTGCGGACTTCCTGATATCCCGCGTCGCGTACGCGGGCGCGCGCGGCCTCCTCGAGGAGCTTGTAGAGGGTCCAGCCGCGCGGGTGCCAGAACACCATCGCGGGCGCTTCGTCCTGGAAGTGACACAGGTCGAGGCGTCCGATCAGAGCGCGGTGATCATCGGCCGGGAGCGCCGCGATCGAATGTTGAGAGTGATGGTGGTGGGAAGCAGGCATCGTCGTCTCCATTGGTCAGGGCCAGAGGACGGACGATGCGCACGCGACACACAACGCCCGGCCAGGTGGCGGGCGGCGGGTCGTGGTTGCAGGCTGTCAGGCTGCGCGCGCGACCACCGACCCGCGAGAGGCGGTGGTGGTGGTCGTCGTCGTGAGGCGCGCGGTGACAGACACGATGAAGTCGAGCATAGGCGCTCGGCCGCAGCTTGGCAACGACAGATCGATCCGCCGGGCGGTGCGTGTAAGGTCACACGGCATGGTGCGCGCGCTGGCAGCCTGGGTCCTCGTGCTCGGCATGGTGGTCGGCGCCGGTGGTGCGCGCGCGAGCGGCACGGGGCGCGCGATGGGGATGTATCCGACGACCCCCGCGACGCCGGTGCCGCTGCCGATGCTCGAGAGCAAGCTCGAGGTGACGATCCGCGGCCCGCTGGTCGAAACGGTCGTCACCCAGAAGTTCCTCAACCGCGGCGATCAGGCGATCGAGGCGACCTACATCTTTCCGCTGCCGATCGATGCGGCGGTCACCGCGATGTCGATCCGCACCGGCACCCGCACGATCAAGGCGGCGATCGAGAAGCGCGAGGATGCGCAGCACCGCTACGAGGCGGCGGTCAGCGCGGGTGTCGCCGCGGCAATGCTCGATCAGGAGCGGCCCGATGTGTTCACCCAGACGGTCGCCGCGATCCCACCGCACGGCACGGTCGAGATCGTGCTGCGCTACGACGCGCTCGCTCGATACGCGGATGGGACCTGGCAGCTCGCGCTCCCGATGGTCGTGGCGCCGCGGTTCGTGCCCGGGACGGTGAGTGGCCGCCCGACGACCGGGACCGGGCGCGCTCCGGATACCGATCGCGCGCCGGATGCGTCGCGGGTGACACCCGGGACCGGACCGCAGGCCGGCGGTGCCACGCACGTCGCGATCCACTTCGCGGAGGCGGTCACCGATGTGACGAGCCCGACACACGAGCTGGCAGCTGCCAGCGGCCCCGACGTCGCGTTCACCGATCCGCACTCCGACCACGATGCCATCGTGCGCTGGAAAGCGAGCGTGCCGTCCGCCGGATGGGTCGAGGCCGATGGACGCGGTGGCTTCGCTGCGGTGGTCGTTCAGGCACCTCCGGCCCCGGCTCGCAAGGGCGCCACGCGCGTGCTGCTGATCCTCGATCGCGCGGCGACGATGCGCGGCGATGCTAACGTGGTGGCGCAGCCGTTCGTGCGCGCCTTGTTCGCTGCGTTGACGCCAGCTGACAAGGTCGCGGCAATCGGCAGCGACAACCTGCCATGGAGCTCACCGGCCGCGGCGCTAAAGGGCATCGAGCAGGCGTGGACCCGGCACGGTGCCCCGCTGGATCTGACCGCGGTGCTGACGGCCGCCCGGCCCGAAGGCGCCGCGATCGTCCTCGTCAGTGATGGCCTGGTCGCCGACGACGCGAGCGTGCTCGCCGCGGGGAAGCAGCTCGGCGTGCCGATCCACGTGATCGCTGTGGGGCCGGCACCTGCACGCGCGCTGTTGACGCAGCTCGCGGCGATCACAGGCGGCACCGTGCGGTTCCTGCTGCCAGCGGATGACCTCGGTGGGATCGCGAAGGGCACCGTGCTCGACCTCGCGAGCCCACCGCCGGTGCTGACGGTGAACTGGGGGACGCTGACGGCGAGCGAGGTGGTCCCCGCGATCTTGCCGCGGCTCGGCGCCGGGCAAGCGATGCTGGTGCTCGCGCGCGTGAGCAAGGTCCAGACCGCGAACGTGCGTGCGCGCGGCGAGCTGTTCGCGATCGAGACCATACAGCCCGGGGCCGCCTGGGGTGCAACGACGGGCGCGGGTCCGCTGGCGCGACGCTGGGCGCGGCTCGAGCTCGACGAGCTGGTGCTCGGCCGTGCGGCCCGAGCCGTGGTCACCCAGCACGCGCTCGAGTTTGGCCTGGTGTCGCCGTACACCTCGTTGGTCGCCGTGGGCAGCGAGGTGATCGTGAAGGGCGGAACCAAGCACAGCGTGGCGGTTCCGGTGTCGGCGCCGTCGGGCATGCAATGGGACGAGGTCAAGCACGAGACGTCGGCCGAGTTCGGCGGCGCCAGCGCCGAGGCGCTCGTCAGCAAGAAGCAGCTGGCGAGGACCGAGAACGCCGACGATGCACCGAGCTCCGCCGGAGCAGACGCCGCGCGCAACGAGGCCGGCGACGCTCCGAGGAGCACTGTCGCCGTGCTCGACGCAGCTCCGATTGCGGAATCGGTCTCGATCACCGGATCGGCCGCGGGATCGTTGACGGTCGGTCGGCGCAGCGTGCTCGGCCGCGGGTTCCGCGCCTCGTTCGGCCTCGGCGCCGGCCTCGTGATCCAGGACCAGCCCCACCGCGCGCTGATCGCGACCAACCTGCGGTTCGAGCTCGGGCGAGGTCGGTCGCTGTTGGGGGTCGAGGGTGCGCTGTGGCTCGTGGACGGGTTCCACGGTCAGGGCCACGTGCTGGCGACCTACGCGCGGCTCGGCCTCGTGAACTACCTCGAGCTCGGCCTCGGCCTCGGCCTGCACGTTGGCGGCGATGGCACCGGACCCGCGGGATCGATCAGCCTCCGCCTGCACCTGCCGCCCGCGCCGTGGGCCTCGGCGTACCTGCGCTACGACGGTGCGCTGCTCACCGGTGACGACGAGGCGCGCCACGGTCAGAACACGACGGCGCTCGGCGTCGAGTGGGGTTTTTGACCCTTCGAACTGCAGAACGGGGATGCAATGCACCGCCGCACGCGACTCACGCACCGCGCGTCGCCGGCTCACCCCATCGTAGCCGGCGCCTGCGGGCTCGTGCGAATCCGGCCGCAGGTGCGTCATCCACGCACGGCGGCGACCCGGCGGTGCTACAAACGCGCGCGTGCGGCACATCCGGCTCGTCGTGGAGTACGACGGCACACAGCTCTCGGGGTGGCAGCGGCAAGCCAACGCGCCCACCGTCCAGCAGCACCTCGAGGAGGCGCTCGCGAAGCTGCTCACCCACGAGACCCGGGTCGCCGGGGCCTCGCGTACGGATGCGGGTGTTCATGCGCGCGGTCAGGTCGCGAGCTTTCGCACCGAGCGAACGATCCCGCTGCATGGCATCCGGCGCGGCCTCAACTCACTGCTCCCCGATTCGATCGCGATCCGCGATGCGGCCGAGGTCGAGGCGGATTTTCACCCGCGGTTCAGCGCCACCGGCAAGCACTATCGCTATCTCCTCCATCGCGGAGCGAATCGTTCGCCGCGCTGGCGCGATCGCGCGTGGCATCATCCGGCGGCGCTCGACATCGACGCGATGCGGCTCGGCGCGGCGGGGCTGTGCGGCGAGCACGACTTCGCTGCGTTTCGGGCGGCCGGCTGTAGCGCCAAGACCACGGTCCGCACGATCGAGTCGGTGGAGGTGCTCGAGGCGTTCGAGGACCTCCTGGCGATCGACGTCCGCGGCAACGCGTTCCTCCGCAACATGGTCCGGATCCTGGTCGGGACCCTGGTCGACGTCGGAACCGAGCGTAAATCGGCTGTCCAGGTGGCCGAGATCATTACATCGAAGGATCGGACCCAGGCGGGGCTGACCGCGCCGGCGCATGGCCTGGAGCTGGTCGAGGTCCGGTACGACGGCCGGCGTGTAAGCTCCGGTCCTCACTCGCGTTGATCAGGTGTCCGTGGCCTCCGAACCCGCCACCGCAGTCGAGCTCGAAGCAGAGCAAAGGCTCGTGGAGAAGGCCCAGCAGGGCAACCTCGACGCCATGAGACCGATCCTCGAACGCTATGCGCAGCCGCTTTACGGCACGGTGATCTTGCCGCGTCTGGGCGACACCGTGTCCGCCGAAGAGGTCCTCCGCGACACGCTGGCGACCGCGGTCGAGAAGATCCAGCGGTTCACGTGGCAGGGGAAGTCGATCTATCCGTGGCTGCGGCAGATCGCGATCAACAAGGTGTTCGACGTCCATCGGCAGTCCAAGCGCTCTCGCCGCCTGGTCGACGCGCTGGTTCACGAGGTCAGGCGCGAGAGCGATCCGGATAGTCACGCCGACGCTCAGTTGATGGCGGACGAGGAGCGCCGCGCCCACCGCGATCGAATCGACGAGACCATGCAGCAACTTGCGGAGAGGTATCGCACCGCGATCGAGCTACGTTTGATCCAGGAGCTGTCGCGCGAGGACTGCGCGAAGCGGCTCGGGGTGACGATCGGGACCTTCGACGTGTTGCTGTTCAGAGCGGTTCGCGCGTTCCGCAAGCACTTCGGCGAGCAGGAGACGGTTGATGCCCACTGACGACGACATCCTGAACGCCCCGATCCCCGAGCCCGATGCCGAGGCCACGCCCTCGGAGCGGGCGCACGCCAGGACGTTCGCCGCGATCATCGACAAGACGCTTGGCGGCAACATGCCGGCCGCGATGTCGGCCGATGACCGCGCGCTGGTCGAGGTCGCCACCGTGATCCGCGCGGCGAACGGCACGATGGAGCTCGCACCTGCCAAGGCGCGCTCGCTGATCGAGGATGCGCTGCGCCAGGCAGTCGGCAGTGTGGCCTCGAGCATGAGTGGATCGGTGACGCCGATCTCCCGCGCACGCGATCGCAAATGGCTGCCCTGGGCGATCACCGCGGTGACCACGGCGATCGCAGGGGCCGCCGTGCTCGTGTTGTGGCTGCGCGCGCCGGTCACCAAGGTCGTTTACCCGTCCACCGCAGCGGCCATCAGGCTACCGGTGAGCTGGACGTCGCGGCCCACCGATCCGCTGATCGGACCGATCGCGCGCGAGCAGGCGGGCGATGCCAGCGCTCGAATCGACTACATCTTCGCGGATCGCCTCGATGGGTTCCGCGAGCGGCGCTTGAGTGCGCGTGGAGGCAAGCCATGAAGTTCCCGTGGAAGTCGATCGCGATCGTGTCGCTGCTCGTCAGTGCGATCTCGATCACGATGGTCGCCTGCTCGAGCAACGAGCGTGACGCGAGCCCTCCGTCACAGACCAAGGTCGCCGACCCGACCGATGTCATCGACGAACAGCTGATGGTCGCTCTGGCCCAGGCGAAGAATTTTCACCGCAAGGCCAAGGTCTACATGGGCGATGGCAACCTGGTGGCTGCAACGGCGTCGGTCCGGCAGATCCTGTCACTGCGGTTCCCGAACGGTGCGCCCGAGGCCGATGACGTGCGGCTCGATGCGCGCGCGCTGCTCGCCAAGCTGCTGGTCAGCCAGAACCAGCTCGAGGAATCGATGAGGACGGTCGACGAAGGCCTGGCGCAGAGCCAGCGCGAGAGCTTCTTCGTGGCGAACCTGCACACCGTGCAGGGCGAGATCCACGAGGCGCGCGCGGCGGCGGCGGATGCCGAGGGCGAGGCCGGCAAGGCCAAGGCCACCATGGAGCGGCGCGCGGCGATCACGTCGTATGACCGCTCGATCCAGATCAACGAGAAGCTGCAGAAGCAGCTGGTGGAGGAGCGGTGAGGGCCGCGCTGCTCGGCGCGATCGTGCTGTTGGCGGGGTGTCCCGGCCCCGCAAAGGGTCCGTCGACGTCGGAGATCCGGATCCAGAAGCAGAACCAGATCACCGCGCTGTGGACGCAGATCCGGGGGTTCCGCCACGAGGCGGGCATGGATCTCGATCCCTCGCCGATGCTGATTTCGCAGCCGCCAAAGACCGTCATGGATGCCAAGCGCGTCTGCCCGGATAATCACAAAGTACCCGCGACCTGCAACGACATCTGCAGCCTCGCCGATGCGATCTGCGATAACGCCGAGGCGATCTGCGGCCTGGCCGACGAGCTCGGCAAGCAGGATGACTTCGCGCAGGGCAAGTGCACGAGCTCGAAGGCGTCGTGCCGCGAGGCCAAGCAGCGCTGCTGCGGCTGTTCCGACAAGGAGCCGTGATGAAGCGCGACGTCGTTCCGGGCCTCGTCGCCGGCGTGTGTGCCGCCGCGCTGATCGCGTGTGCGGCGGGGAGCTCGCACCAGGCCACGTCGGCACCGATGGCGGGCGCAGCCAGCGAGCCCGGCGCAGGTGCGACGCCCGAGCGGCTCGAGATCGCGCGGCTCGATGCGGCGATCGATGCCGAGCTCGGCAAGCGCAACCAGCCTCCGGCGCCGGCACCTGTCTGCTCCGGCGTCGGGCTTGGCTGTGCGGGTGCTGCGGACACTGCGACGTCGATGGGGGTGACACCGAAGGTGCAACGTGACCCCACGTGCAAGCCGGGGCCGAGCGATACCTGCCAGGACACCTGCACGCTCTCCGATTCGATCTGCAGCAACGCCGGCAAGATCTGTTCGATCGCCAAGCAGCTCGGGGACGCTGATGCATGGGCGAACGAGAAGTGCGCGAAGGGTACCGATACCTGCAAGCGCGCCGAGCAGGCCTGCTGCAGCTGCCTGTGACCGCGCCGGGATGACGCTCTAGCCTGCCGCGGCCGGGATCGTGACGCGCAGCTGCGGACCGATGCCGAGCTGGCTGGTGGCGCTGATCGCATCGCCGTGCGTCTCGGTGATCCGCTTGACGAGCGTCAGCCCGAGGCCCACGCGCGAGTGAGCGCCTGCAGCAGCGAGAGCTCGATCGTCGTCAGCATCACCGGAATCCCGCGCACGTGATCTCGAGCGACGTCGCATCGATCACGATCGAGCCGACCTCGATCCGCTCGCAGGGACCACGCCGGGGTGCACCCGCAGCACCTCTGCGAGGGC
>JAYUVX010000456.1:0-8746 GCA_043753855.1 Myxococcales bacterium
AAGCGTTCGGCCGGCGTCAACTCGAGGGCTTGCGCGAGTACCTTCGAGGCGGAAGTTGCCATTGAACGATGCTACCGCGTTCGCGGAAGTGCGACGAGGCTTCGGCGATGCGCCAATCGTTCCCCAGAGTCCTCGACGAGCGAACCCTCGGCCGGGAACGAATGGCGCCGCAAGGCCGCGGGATCGTTGAGCGCCTCCATAATCGCACTCTAGAGGTCAGGGGTTCGATCCCCCTAGGCTCCACCAGGAAACGAAGTCGCCGCGTAGAGTTACGCGGCGATTTTGTTTTCGGGCGACCGGCGAATCGTTCCCTAGATCTAGAGGTCACAAGCGATCCCGTGAGGTTGCCCACGTGAATCGTTCCCTGCAACTCGAGCGTTCCCAGGCACGCACCGATGACGATGCTTCGGCTCCAGGGGGGCTCGCCCCCGGCAGCGAATTGCTGCACCGTGCAAAGGACCGGCGATCGCGGCGCTGGGATAGGTTCCCGCCATGACCAAGGTCGGGGCGTGCTTCGTTCTCTTATTCGGAGTCGTCGGATGCAAGTTCGCGGGTAGCATCACCAGCGCAGGCGGTTCGTCGAGCTCGCCGTCGACGTCAAGCTCGTCGGGGCCGAGCGCGGCCACGAGCGAGAACCTGACGGTGCCAAACGTGATGTTCATGACGCGTGCGGAGGCCGAGGCCACACTCGCGCGCGCAGGGTTTCGAGCACCGAGCATCGACGACCACTCGATCTGCGGCAGCGTCGTCGAGAAGCAGATCGTCGAGCTCGGTCGCGTCTGCCATCAGCATCCTCCAGCGGGACGCCAGCAGGGCGGCCGGATACCGGTATCGATTCGGGTGCAAACCGAGAATCCGTACGGCGGCGATCTCGGCGGTGGACGCCGGTGGTTTCTGATGCCCGATCTCGTCGGCCAGCACGTCGACAAGGCCCGGGCGACCTTGAAGCAGCTCGGCTTTGTCACCAAGGAGGTCAAGCTGACCGATAGCGACGATCCGAGCTGCAAGCCGAACATCGTGTGCAAGTCGTACCCGGAACGTATGACCCGGACCGACACGGCCTCGGACAAGCTGTTCTACGTCGGGAAGGCGCCGGATCTACCAAAGCCGCCCGCGTCCCCGCTCACGCCGGGGCAACCACTGCCACCGGCGACGCCGACACCGACACCGACACCGAAGCCGTCGATGGGCGACGCGTTCTGAAGGAGGGATGAGATGGGGAAACGTAGGAAGACCGCGTTCGCCGCGGCAACCGTGCTGATCTCGGTGTTCGTCGCCGGCCTGGTGTCGGCAGACGAGAGCTCGGATCGCGACAACCTGATTCGCCAGATCGATGATCTCCTCGGTAGCGCAGCATCTGAGCTGAAGTATGCCGGCTCGGGCTCCAGTGGATACGTCGACTCGGCGCGCAGCAAGGTGCAGCAGCTTCCGTCGAAGCTGTCCGAGCTCGACCGCGTGAAGGGGAGCGACTCGAAGGCGGGCAACTATGTCTCGCGCTACCCGCGCTACGTGGAGGACTTCGAGCGCGCGACCCGGCCGGTTCTGGAGATGAAGCGGTACCAGCAGTCGCTCGTCGACGTCCCGCGCAAGTGCCAGGACCTCGATCGGCAGCTGCAGGAACAGGCGCAGAAGTTCTCGTCCGAGAAGGACGGCACTCGCATCGAGGAGTTTCGTCGCCTGGCGCTCGACATGGGGAGCAAGGCGGAAGAGTGGTGGCGCGATGCCGAGCGCAAGAAAGACGAGATGAACCGGTGGGCGAGCGATGCGCGCAACTTCAGCGCATCTGACGACAAGTGGTCGTACGTCAAGGATGCGCTGCAGGACGCGGTAAAAACCTCGCTCGAGCTGTGGATGCGAGACCTCAGCCTCGTCGATCAAGCGTGCAAGGATTTGCGCCAGCGAGATCGCCATCCGGTGGTAGAGCGCGTGATCCGAGAGCTCTCGAGCACGGCGCAGGGCAAGGACGCGATCTACGCGCAGCTCGACGACAAGCTGAAGCGCGCGGAGTCCGCGATCAAGGATGTGGTCGGCGACTCCTCGGCAGGCAAGGTGAACGATGCGCGCAGCGCCATCTCGGAGGTCGAGCGCCTCGTTCGAGATCTCGATAACGTGAAGGGAAGCGACAAGAAGGCCATCAGCATCACGTCCCAGTGGCCGGATTACATCCGGAACTTCGCACCGGTGGCGACCGCGCTGGTCGGGCTCAAGGAGACGCAATTCGTGCTCGATGCGGCGCCGGGCAAGTGCGAGGCAAGCACACAGAAGCTCGTCGCGGCGCTCAAGAAGTTCGTCGACGACAAGGATCCCGATGGGCTCCTCGACGGACCGAAGCTCGCCGAAGAGGAAGGCGAGAAGTACGCCAGGGCGATCGCAGGCATGGAGGTCGGACGGTCGACGATGCGCGGCTTGGTCTCCACCGTTGCCAGCTTCGACGCGCGCGACGACCGCTGGTCGCCGCTGAAGCGGCAGACGAAGGAGACCGCGGACAAGATCTACGAGTACTGGGACAACAAGACCAAGGAGGTCCACTCCAGGTGTGACGACCTTGCGAAGGGCACGCGGAACCCGGCGGTCGAGAGGTTTCTTAGCGAGCTGGGCGGTAAGGCGCAGAGCGACGTCAAGGACTTCACCGATCTCGTGAACGCATGGGAGGCCGACGCGCGCGGAATCTACACGCTCGACTGCGCGGGCATGCAGGAGGTGTGGGACGCGTGGTGCGGCGTCGAGTTCGAGGCGAACGAGGCGCCGGAGGTCAGCATCGTCGAGCAGAAGACGGCCGAAGTGATCAGCCGTTCGGAACAGAAGATCGATGCCGTGCTCGACCGTCTACCCGCACTGCGCGCCACGCAGCAAAAGCTCGGCGTGAAGGCCAAGAACCGCGACGCGATCGCGGCGCTGCGCGACGAGATGGACAAGCAGGAAGGCCGGCTCAAGCGGCTCAAGAAGAAGAACGGCGACTGGCGCGGCAACAACAACCCGGCGCTCCAGTTCACCAAGACGTTCGGGCAGCAGGCGCATGACAAGCTCGCGCGGGACTTCCGCTGCAACGTCTACGACAAGCCTGGGTACCTCTCCGGCGGCCGGCCCGATTGCGTCGTCGTCAACGGAAAGAACGACTGCTGGGTGTACGAGTTCAAGCCTAAGGACTGGAACGGCACCGACCGCCTCTCAAGCTACGTCATCGCGGTTACGAATTACCACACCGCTCGGATGCAACGAGACGAAGAAGCGTCCTCCGATCTTGGCGGACGAGCGTTTCAAAATCTGGTCGAAGCGAACTGCCGGGAGAACCCCGATTCGCCGAGGAAGAATGACAAACTGAAGTTCGACCAAGATTACAAGACCTACGACCGTTGCGCGTTTCGCTATCAGTGCCCCGAATGACCAGAACTGTCGGAGGACACTGGGCGAACCTCCCCAGTCACGGGTGCTTCCTGTATCTTGAGCGTGGCCTCGGTGAGACGCCGAAGGCCTGTCGCGCGTTGATCGAACAGATGATTGACGGGCTCGGCATCGGACCCGAGAGCCTCAAGATCTCCACGAAGGACAGGTCCCTCCAGTGGAGCAAATTTGCGTGGGATAAAATTGACGCAGCACTCGACCAGGGCCGGTTATCGGTCACCTTCCTCGTCGGTGAGCCCTCCGAGGTCCACCTTGGAGGGCGGATCACACTTGGCGGCGAGCCGACAGTCGAGCCCACGGACTACGCCCCGCCGCTCGTCTGGCTCGCGGCCGAATCGACCCGCTGGCTAGAAGATCGCTTTGTCGCCGTCGCGCGCTCGTGGTTTCAGGTCGCTGCAACCCAATGCGAGGTGCTCTCTGGCGGCGTCTTCGCCGCCGCAAGCATGCGTAACGCCAAGGTCGAGGCGAGTCGCGAGTTCGAGTCGCTTGTTGGCGAGGCTCCAGACCCGACCAACGAGCTGATCAGGAAGGAACCACTCGCGCACCATGCATGGAAGAAGGTCCGGCGCGTCTATCCAGTCACGTTGCTCGGCCCCAAGCTCGCAGCGCACACGACGGCCGAGCAGCTTCGCGCCGCGGGCGCGCTCGCGGTCGAGTCTGTTGGCGATTCGCTGATCTTCGATGCCACCGAGCGGCTGGTCGACGTCTGGAACCGGCCATATCTCGACGCGACAAAGAAGCTGCGCGAGCTGGTCTGGCCGTGGTCGTTCCAGCATCCCCACGATGACCCGAAGCGCCGCGGTCGCTAGCTGTCCAGACCGTCGCTGCGAGCTGCGCTAACCATGCCCGGAATCAACAAGGCCGTTGGAGGACACTGGGCGAACCTCCCCAGTCACGGCTGCTTCGTGTATCTCGAGCGCCCCCTCGGCGACACGCCCGCGGCCGGTCGAGCATTGGTCGAACAGATGACCGAGGGGCTCGGCGTCGGCCCCGAGAACCTGAAGGTGTCGGCGAAGGACAGGGTCCTGCAGTGGAGCAAGTTCGCGTGGAAGAAGATCGATGCCGCGCTCGATACCCGCCAGCTGTCGGTGACGTTCCTCGTCGGGGAACCGTCCGAAGTGCACCTGGGCGGACGAATCACGATCACCAACAGGTGGGAGCTCGGTCCGACCGACGACCCACCGAGCATCTGGCTTGCCGCCGAGGCGAGCCGTTGGTCCGAGGCTCAGTTCGTTGCGGTCGCGCGGTCCTGGTTCCGGATCGCCGCGACGCGGTGCCATGTGCTCTCGGGGGGCGTTTTCGCTGCCGCGAACATGCACAACGCGAAGGTCGAGGCGAGCCGCGAGTACGAGTCGCTCGTGGGGGAGGCTCGCCATCCTGTTCAGGTGCTACTCGATAAGGAGCATTCGGGTTCCACGCGTGGGAGAAGGTCCGGCGCGTCTATCCGATCACGCTGCTCGGTCCCAAGCTCGCAGCGCGCACGACCGCCGAGGAGCTACGCGCCGCGGGCGCGGTGGCGGTCGAGTCCATTGGCGATTCGTTGATGTTCGATGCCACCGAGCGGCTGGCCGAGGTGTGGAACCGGCCGTATCTCGATGCGACGAAGAAGCTGCGCGAGCTGGTCTGGCCGTGGTCGTTCCAGCATCCTCACGACGACCCGAAGCCACGGGGTCGCTAGCTACTTCTAGTGTCAACCTTGAGGATTGCTCGCACGCGATGGCTCGTCGAGCCGAACTGCCGTGAAGATCCGTCGCAGGACAAGGAGGACGATACGGTGAAGTTCGAGTACTACGATCGGTGCGCCCAACGTTACGGGTGTCCTCAGTGAGTCAGTGGGCGTCGGTTCGCAGCATGGGCTGCTTTGTTTACTTCGAGGAGCCACTCGCGGATCGACCGGCGCTCGTGCGCGCATTGATTCGACGTGGTCATCGAGGGGTTGGGGCTCACGCACACGCTGTGGATCTCGACGACGAACAATTCGCTGCGATGGCGGAAGTTCAATCGACAGCACGTCGACGATGCGCTCGGCGACGTCAAGACGCGCGGACCCCGTGGCCATCCACGAGCTCGGTGAGTGCGGTCAGGGTCTGGAAGAACAACGGGTTCACCGAGTGCGAGGCAGCCTGCAAGTCATCAGCGCATGCGCATAGCCCATCACAGTACAGCTAGTGCTGCTGCTCGAAGAACGCGATCGCGGCTGGGATCGCCGTCGCGAGCATCGTGAAGTGGTCCCCGGGGACGACGACCGCCTCGACATCTCGACCCGCGGCCTTAGCGCGCCGCGCGCTCTCCTCCGTACTCTCCTTGGCCCAGCTCTCCTGTTCCCCGTAGTAGAGCCGCGCCGCGCACTTGAAGCTCGTCGCGAACACGAGCAGCGATCGCATGCGTAACTCGTCGACGTTCGACGGGTCGAAGGGAGTCAGATCGGGCTCGTCCACGAGCACCGTCACATCGGGGTTCCCCGACAGCGGCGCGGCCGCGCGAAACCGGGGAGACGCGAGAGCGGCGAGCATCGCGACCGAACCGCCGGCGCTGTGCCCCGTGATGAAGATGCGCTTCGGATCGACATCCGCTCGCTGCTCGAGCGCCTTCTCGGCCGCGAGCACGTCATCGACCTCGTTGTAGAATAGCGAGAAGGACCCCGGCAGCCCGTTCTCGCCGCGGAGCATCGGCAGCATCACCACGTATCCAGTGTCGCGGAATGGCTTCGTCATCTCCCAGTCGTCGAGCCCGAACGCGAAGCCGCCGTGCAGAAACATCACGGCGGGCCGCGGTGTCTTGGATTCCGGAGAGACCCATGCCCGCAGCTTGCGACCGTCGGACTCGTACTCGATCTCGCGAGCGTCGGCGGCGACCTTCACGGGCCCCCACGGCTGCGGCGACGGTGCCTCGCGAAGGAGCTTGGTGCGAAACGACGTTCGGGCAGCGGCGTAGTCCTTGTCGGATGCACGCAGCGCGGCCGGCTGTTCCCGCGGCACCGCCTTCCGGGCCCAGGGATCCTCGACGGGAGGCTTCTGCTCGACGTTGTTCCCGACGGACGCCTTCTCGCTCGAGCGACAGGCGAACGCGACCAGCACCACACAACCGAGCCTCGCGAGCATGTCGGCAATGTAGCCCCTGCCCGCCCGCCGTGGTGCGGTGCGATGCTCCGCGCATGGCAGAGAACGACCCTGCTCGACCGGAGCTCGCGGAGCTCGGCGCCCGGATCGCCGCGACGCTCGCTCCCGCGCGGCCCGAGGCAGTCGCGCGCCGGCGCAAGACCGGGCAGCGCACCGGGCGCGAGAACATCGACAATCTCGTCGATCCGGGGAGCTTCTCCGAGTATGGCGGCCTCGCGCTGGCAGCGCAGCGAGCGCGTCACTCCACGGCGGAGCTGATCGCATCCAGCCCCGCGGATGGGCTGATCGCGGGGACGGCGACCATCGACGGCGCGCGCGTCATGCTGCTGGTCTACGACTACACGGTATTCGCCGGCACGCAGGGCGGCATGAGCCATAAGAAGCTCGACCGGATGCTCACGCTCGCGACCGAGTGGCGGATCCCGATCGTGCTGTTCGCGGAAGGAGGGGTCGCCCGAACGATACCGACATGCCGCTCGTCGCCGGCCTCGACACGCCGAGCTTTCACGCGTTCGCACGGCACGGCGGGCTGGCGCCGAGGATCGGCATCGTCTCGGGCCGATGCTTCGCAGGCGTCCCTCTTGGGACTGCGCTTGCGGCCAACGTTCGCACAGTCCAGGGCCCCAGTCGAGGAGACGGAGCGACGAGCGAGTCGTACTCTGCGATGGCAACGTGCTCGTGTTCTGCGATGGCAACGGAGTTTCTATGCGGTCGCGCGGCACGAGCGCCCACCAGCTCAGGTCGCGAGCTGAAATGCTCGACGACGAAGGCTCGTACTGTCCGCATGGCGGACAACAGTGTCCGGTCCCCGGACATAGAATAGGCGTCCGTGGAGTATTCAGCTCCGTGCCGCGTGCAGTTCGTGCAGGTCGCGCCGACTCGCGCACCGTGCTTGTCCCGTGCAGTTCGAGCCTGGGCCCGAAGACAGCTCGTGCCGGGTCCGCAGTCGCAGCGCCACGTGGGCCGGAGAATCCGCGACGCCCAGGTGTGTTCACGCTCGTCGTGGTGGGTCTCTCCGGATCGCCCAAACGCACCGCCGCCGAGAAGCTGTGACGCCCTCCCTTCGTACGGAGAGCGACTTGGGGGTGGTCCCCTGGTCACCGGTGATCCCGGTGAAAGTGGTCCCCTGGGAGCCCGGTGGTGACATGTCCGTCCATTGCGGGTCGGGCACCGGCCACGGAAGCTCGCTTTGCTCGTCCCTCGTCGCTCGCCAATGGCCTTCGTACATCGGCGTCTCTGCCCGAAATCCGGTCCCGGGTTCCGCGGAAAAATAATACCGGACCATTTTCGGCGTGGTGTCCGTGTACGCCTGCAGCCACTGCACGGCGTTGTCGCCGGTGGCTTCGTATAAGCCCAACCACCTCCCACTCGCTGAGAGCGCTGGATCCGAGAGAACGAGGTAATAGCTTACGTGATACAGCGAACGCCCGAGTGACGGCCGCAGAACTGACGGCGCCTCGAGCGGGCGCTTGAACGCGACGTGCTCACCCGCGAGCTTCCAGTCAGACACAGTTCTTCTTGCTCATTCCGAAGCGACGGGCGCGCTGCGCGCGACAGCGGAGGAAATTGGGCAGTTGTATCCGCTGCGGATAACTCGCCGCGTAGCCTGACTCGATGAACGCGCTGCCCGTCCCCTCACGGCTCGAGCCTCTTCGTCCAGTAGCCAGGCTCTCGGCGCGTGTGAGCAATCGCGACGATCACCAAGGTGCGGCGCACCTCGTCGATCCGGTAGAACACGACGAAGGGAAACACACCGACGATTGCCTGCCGATATTCGGGACTCGTGGGCCACTGTTGATAGCACTCGGGTAGCGCGGCGATCTGATTTCGAACCGCGGCCACTTCATCGAGGAAGCGATCACCAAGTCCGTCTCGCTCGTGCTCGTAGTTCGCTGCGGCCTGTCGCATCTCTCGACGCGCGCCGTCGAGAAGCCTCACGCGCCATTTCATTGCCGCGTCGCGCGGAGCTCGGAATGGACGGACTCGATCTCTTCATCGAACGGAACGCCAGGATCGGAGCCAGCTTCGTAGGCCACCCACCGATTCGCGAGCTCGGCCTTCCACGCTGTCGCCCACTCGGGCGACTGTTCCGGCTCGACGCTCGTGATCAGCTCACGGGCGAGCTCCAAGCGTTCGGCCGGCGTCAACTCGAGGGCTTGCGCGAGTACCTTCGAGGCGGAAGTTGCCATTGAACGATGCTACCGCGTTCGCGGAAGTGCGACGAG
>JAYUVX010000457.1:0-26037 GCA_043753855.1 Myxococcales bacterium
GGAACTTCAAGCTCGGCAGGCCGACATTGGTGCGCTCTTCTTGCTCGACCGGGTAGTCGGTCACTGGCACCGTCGGCACCATCATGACGTCGGTGGGCCGGATCGTATGGGTCATCGTGCGACCGACCTTGGGGACCGGAAGCTGAGTCGCGTCCTGCACGAAGTAGAACGCGATGTGCCCGAACCGCACCCGGTCGCGATCCTTGATCGGCGTGGGCACCTCGATCAGCCGATCATCGCTCCACGTGCCGTTCGCGGAGCCGAGGTCCTTCATCGACCAGGTGTCCCCGTCGCGAAGCACGTGCGCGTGGTGACGTGACACCGACGGTTCGAGAATGGCGAGGCCCTGACCGTCGACCTGACGACCGATCAACGTCAGCGCGTCGAGGCGATGGGGGCGACCCCAGAGATCGATGAGAGCGGCCAGCGTGGGGTGCGCGCTCTGCAACTGGATCTGCTCAGGCGAGATCTTGATCGGGCTGGACAGATCATCCCGGCATTCCTCGCACAACACGCCAACCTCGGCGGGACGCTGCCGACACACCGGACAGTTCACGCACTCATTCTATCTCACTTCCATCGATCTCGACGACCGAGGCGTGTCACGACCCCAATCTGGAGCTCCAGGCAGTGCGCATATCCGGCGTCCTGCGCGAGCGTCATCACGTGCAAGGCCTCGATCCGCACCGACACGCCGGGGCGCGTTTCTATAGTGAAGGCCGCGCCGTAATGCACACCACCAAGTGAGCCGACCTTGCTGGTGCCACCGTTGCTGAGGGTGGTCAGGACGTCACCACCGAGCAGGCCGCGCAGCCCGAACCGACCATCCTCGACGAGGCGGACCGCCAGCTGCCCGCGGTTTAGCAGGAGCGCCGCGACCCCGAGCCGCCCCGTGTAGCTGGTGGTGGCGACCGCGGACTCGGCTTCGAGGCCGACCCGGCGCGTCGGAAACAGCCCCACCCGCACGCCGAATAACGGGCCCGACGAGATCGTGTCGCCCGGATCGACCGGATGTCCGAGCGAGCTGGCACCCGCGCCGATGTCGGGGGGAACGAACCCACCGACGTGGGCACCGAGGTCCACCGCGACCCAGTCGAATTCGCGCGGAGGAAGCCACACGGGCTTCGGTGGATCGACGAGCTCGAGCGCCACCCGGCCAAGCTCGGCGCCATGGGCGCGAACGATCAGCCCCGCGGAGACGGCGGAGGCGCCGGCGGTGACCGGAACCTCGAGGCCGCCGGCGACGCGCTGGGCGGGCCCGAGGTCGACGTCACCGATCGCTGCAACCTCGAGCTTGTCACCGATCGCGCCGACCGACGCGATCGTGAGGTGGACCCTCGTCGTCGTGGCGCGCGCGACCGGCGCGAGCTCGCCACCGACGATCACCGGTGCGATCACGACCGGCACTTCGATGCGAGGCTGCCCCAGATCGCCGCCGCACTGCAGCCCGACGGCGCCGGCGCTCCGAGCCACCACCTCGACGCCGGGCGCGTTCGAGCCGAGCTGACAGCGCAGACCGGGAGACGAGAACGTCGCCCCGATCGCGAACGCCGCGGGCGCAGGAGCGGGTGCGATCCGCGATCCGGGTGCGAGGGCGGTGACCGCGACGACGTCCACCGTGATATCGACGGGCGGGCTCTCGATCCCGCTTGCATCGATCGCGACAACGGTGAGCAGGTGTTTCCCGGGCTCGCTCTCGGCGCGTTCGAACACAGGCTGCGACGCTTCGAGCTCGCTGACCTTCGTGCCCGAGGTCCAGCGCGCGCGATAGCGTGCAGCACCCGCCACCGGAGACCACGTGAGCCGGACCGCTGCGGGCTGACCGGCGAACGCGACGAACGTCCGCGTGACGGCAGCGAGCACCGGCGCTGGGAGCGGTGCGGGTGCCGGCGAGGGCCGCACGCTCCCGGGCGGCCTGGACGCAGGTGCGGTCCACGCCTGCGACGTTGCCAGCACCGCACAACCGAGGACGCATGCTCGCGCACCCATCTCGTGAATCATTGCATGGGTGCGCCGACGGCGCGCGATTCCCAGCCGGTGTACCGATGCGATACGGCGGGCTCCTCGAGCCGGCCCGGCGCCACCGCCATCTCGAACGGGAACGAGCGCGCGGTGACACCGTCGGGTGCCGCGGTCATCACCTGAAAATGGAGGTGTGGCGTCGACGAAAACCCGGTATTGCCCGAGAGCGCGAGCTCCTGACCGCGACCGACCTGCTGACCCGGCTTGACCTGGACGGTGGCCGGAGCGAGATGCATGTACTCGCCCAGCGTGCCGTCCTCGTGCATCACGATCACGAAGTTGGTGCGCTTGTAGTCGAGGAAGTCGGGCGTGGTTCCGGAACCCTGGGCGTTTGCATTGGTGACGATCACGATACCCGGGCGGGTGGCGAGCACCGGCGTGGCAACCGGGCAGTCGAAGTCCACCGCGAACTCGTTCGACCCCCGATGCGAGAATGCGCCGTGAAAGCCCTGCAGCACCGCGAAGGTCTGGCCGCGCGGGTACGGCAGGGCGTAGTCGTAGCGAACCGGCTGCACGGCGGGGTCACCGAACCGCGCATGAAACATCAGCTCGCGCCGATAGGCCTGCGTGGGATCCAGCTGCTCGAGCTCGGCGAGCACCACGACCGCGCCGGTGCCCAGCGGCTGGGGCGCCGGCGGGACCAGCACCGCGCCGCGCGACTCGCTCACCGATCGCAGGTTCTCGAGCGCGGTCACCGACCACGACACCATGATCGGAACCGCATACCGGCTGCGCACCGTCTGGACCACGCGGTTGCCGAGCCGGTACATCTCGAACTCGAGCTGGCCACCATCGAACTGGAAGTCGACCATTCGATTGTCGAGGCGACCGGTGCGCGTGATGTCGCGAGACGGCGTCGCGAGCCCGTCATACGGCACCTCGGTGGGGCCCTGCGGCCTGGGACCGAAGTACGGCGGCGGCGGCGGACTGGTCGCGCAGCTGACGAGCAGGGCTGCGAGCACGTACCACCTGCGCATTCACCCGATGGTAGCAGCCCGGCTGCGCAGTTTTGACGGCGACCGTCGGCCCGGAGAGCTGGCGGCTTTGCACGCAGCGGTCCCATCGCTTACCTTCGACCGGGTGTCGGCACCCGATCGTAGCTGGACCGTGGCGCCGACCCTGTTGTGGTTCGGCGGCTTGCTCGCGGTCGGGCTCTACGTGCTGGATGGCGGCGTGCAGGCCATCGCGGACCGCCTGACGTCGCCGCGCGAGCCGACGCCCACGGGTGGTGCCGCCGGTCCGGCGTTCACCGCGCAGCCGCCGGCGGTCGCCGAGGCGGGCAACGAAGACGACGACAAGCCGGGCCTGCCAGTGGCCAGCACGGGGCGCGCGGACCGCGCGAAGGGTCGTGCGCTCGAGGACACCTGCCTCGACGGCACACCCGACCGCTGCAAGCGATGGGCGATGGATGCGTACTACAAGGCGGTCGCCGACGAGAAGGCGGGTGCACTCGGCCGCGCGGTTCGCGTGTCGTGGTACGGCGATTCGGTGGTCGCCACCGATGCAATTCCCGGCCGGCTCCGCACCAGGCTGCAGGCCGCGCTCGGCGATGGTGGCCCGGGCTTCGTCGCGCTGGTGCCGCCGCATCGGTTCGTCGGTCACGAGGCGATCACGCGCGGCAGCTCGGGCAACTGGGCGACCCACGCGATCTCGACGTTGCAGGTCGCCGACGGGCTCTACGGTGCCGGTGGGGCCACCGCCGAAGGCGACGATGCCCGCGCCACGATCAAGCTCGTCGCCGGCACGGTCACGAATCTCGACCTGCACTACCTGACGCAGCCGAGAGGAGGCAGCGTCGTGATCACGGCGGATGGCACCGAGGTGGTGCGCGCCGACACCCGAGCGGATGCCAAGGAGGCGAAGTACGCCGCCGCGACGCTGAAGGACGGCGCCTCGACGTTCAAGATCGAGATCACCGGGCGCGTGCGTACGTTCGGCCTGCAGCTCGAGAACCCACGCGGCGCGGTGGTCGACAACCTGGGCATCGTCAGCGTCAACGTGAAGAGCTTCGCGAATCACAACCCGGCGAGCTTCGAGGCCGGCCTCGCGCATCGTGGCGCCGATCTGATCATGATCATGATCGGCGCGAATGAAGCGCAGTGGCTGGGCCCGAGCGATCGCGACACCAAGCTCTATCAGGCGAACTACGAAAAAGTGCTCGGCCCGCTGCGCAAGGCGCGCCCGGAGGCGAGCTGCCTGGTCGTCTCGCCAACGGATCAGGCCGAGGCCAAGGACGGCGGCTATCCATCGCGCCCCGTGATGCCGGTCCTCGTCGATGCGCAACGCCGGGCCGCGCATGCAACGGGTTGCGCGTTCTTTTCGACCTACGACTGGATGGGCGGCAAGGGCTCGGCCGAGAAGTGGTTTCGCAAGGGCCTGGTGGGAACCGACTTCCAGCATCTCTCGCACAAGGGCGCCAACAAGCTCGCGGACGCCGTGTTCGACGCGCTCTCGGCCGGCGCACAGAACGATGCGGTTCGCTAGCGCGCTTCCGGTCACGCTCGGGGCAGCACTCGCACTGCTCGGCTGCAATGTCGGCTGCGATGGCGAACGGCTGCCGCCGAAGCCGCCGCGTCCAGCTGTCGCGCACGTCGCGGGGGCTGCGGCGATCGATGGCGGAGCTGTGGTACCGGGGGATGCCGCGATCGCGCGGGTGCCGGGCGTGCTCGATGCACCGGGCGCGAGCCTCGATCGGCTGTTCGAGGCGTGGGACGCGGCGGAGCGCGGCGAGCGGACGGGGCGCGCACTCATGCTGTTCTTCGGGGACTCGCACACGGCGGGTGATTCGATGACCTCGCGCTTGCGCTCCACGCTGCAGGCGAAGTTCGGCGATGCCGGGCGTGGCCTCGTCGGAGCGGGGCGGCCACCGGCGCGGCACTACTACCAGCGCGATGTGAAGTATGGCGCGAGTGGATCGTGGCATGCCTCGGTGGGCGGCAAGATCGGGGATGCGGAGCCGTTCGGGATCGCCGGGCTCCGCGTCTACGGCTCGCAGAAGGGCGCACAGCTGTGGGTGGAGACCTGTGCCGACTGTCCGTCCGGAACCAGCGTGGCGCAGTTCGAGATCCTGTACCAGGCAGCCCCCGACCACGGGATCCTGCGCTACCGGGTCGACGATCAGCCGTGGCAGCAGCTCGCCACGCGCACGGCGCCGATCGAACCACCGCACCCGGCGCGCCAGATCGTTGCCGTCACCGACGGTCCACACAAGCTGACGCTCGAGCACGGCGGCGGCGGAACGCTCGATCTGTTCGGCGTGGTGCTCGAGCGCGGCAAGCCCGGCGTCATCGTCGATGCGCTCGGCGTGGTGGGCCGCCGGCTCGGCAGCCTGCGCTCGTGGGACTGGTCGATCATCGGCGACCAACTCGCCACCCGCGATCCGCGGCTGGTGGTGCTGCAGTACGGCACCAACGAGGCCGATGATCCGGATCTCGATCTTGAGGCGATGGCCCGCTACTACGACGAGACCATCCTGCGGATCCGCGCCGCGGCGCCGACCGCCTCGATCCTGCTCCTCGGCCCTCCGGACATGGCGGTGCGCGAAGCCGGCAGGGCGTGCGGTCGGATGAAGCAGGTCCCCGATGTGGTGGTTCCCGAGTGCCAGTGGCGGACGCCGGCGGTGATCGGCGAGATCATCTCGGTAGCGCACGCCGCGGCTGCGCGAAACAAGGTCGCGTTCTTCGACACGCTGTCCGCGATGGGTGGTCCGGACCGCATGCACCCCTGGGTCGTCAACGAACCGAGGATCGCCTACAAAGATCACGTTCACTTCACCGACCTCGGCTATCAGCTGTGGGCCGATGCGCTGTCGGGCGCGCTGCTCGCCGACTACGCACGATGGCGAGGCGCGCGGGCGCTTCCGCCGAGCAAGCGACTCGAGTCACCGCCGGCGCCTCCACGCCCGCCGAGCGACGCACCACTGCCGGGTCCGATCGCTCCGTAACGATGCTGTTCTCGAGTCCGGATTACCCGCTGTTCCTGATCGCGGTGTTCTTCCTCTACGCGCTCGCGCGCTGGGGCGGACCGCGGATGGCCTGGGCGCGGATCGCGATGATGGTGCTGCTCGGTGACGTGATCGTGATGCTGGTCGCGAAGGATCCCGATGCCCTGTGGGATCCGATCGGCGGCGCCCTGTGCCGGATCGCCACGAGCGATCATCCGCAGTATCAGGACTGGCCGGTCGAGCTGTTCGTGCGCTGGAGCGTGGGCTCGGCGCTGCTCGTGCTCGCGATCTCGGTCGGTCGGCGCGGCGGACCGTGGATCGCCTCGGCACGCGGGCAGCAGCTGATCGCGCGCGGCATCGTGGCGGTGCTGGCGATCGTCGCCGCGACGGTGGCGACCGCCTGGTACCTGGGCAGGCCGGACGAGGTAACCGCGTCGCTGCACCCGAACGTGCTCGATGACGTCACCGCCCAGATCGTGGCGCACGGGCACCTCGTGGTGCTGGCGATCCTGGGAGTCGGATTCGGAGCGTCGAGCCGGGAGGACACGCGGCCGCTCGGGCGGGTCGTCATCCTGTTCGTCGCGTCATCGCTGTTCTATCACGCGTGGGCGGCGGCGATGCCGGGGCCGTATCGCTACCTCCTCGGCCTGCTGCTCGGCACGATCGTGCTCGATTACTACCTGGGGATCTGGATCGAGCGCACCGAGAATCCATGGAGGCGCAAGGCGCTCGTGATCGTCAGCCTGTGCTCGAACCTCGGGATCCTGGTGTTCTTCAAGTACACCGACTTCTTCACCCAGGAGATCGCCAACCCGCTCGTGGGTACACGGATCGAGCCGCTGCACCTGATCCTGCCGGCAGGCATCTCGTTCCACACGTTCCAGTCGTTGTCGTACACGATCGATGTCTATCGCCGGCAGCTGAAGGCCACACAGTCGGTCGTGCAGTTCGCGACGTTCGTGCTGTTCTTCCCGCAGCTGGTCGCCGGACCGATCGTTCGCGCGCAGGACCTGTTGCCGCAGCTCGAGACCCTGCCGTCGCTCGAGCTGGAGAAGGCGCGCCAGGGATTGTTCCGGATCGTGACCGGGCTGTTCAAGAAGATCGCGATCGCCGACACGCTCGCGCTTGCCATCGTCGATCGCGTGTTCGAGGCACCGGAGCGGTTCTCCGCGCTCGAGGTCGCAGTCGGCGTCTGGGCCTACGCGTTGCAGATCTTCTGCGACTTCTCGGCGTACTCCGACATCGCGATCGGCTCGGCGCAGGTGCTCGGATTCACGCTGCCGGAGAACTTTCGCACGCCGTATCGGTCCGCGAACCTCCAGGAGTTCTGGCGGCGCTGGCACATCTCGCTATCGACCTGGCTTCGCGACTACCTCTACATCTCGCTCGGCGGGAGCAAGAAGGGAGCCGCGCGCACCTACGTCAACCTGATCGCCACGATGCTGCTCGGCGGGCTGTGGCACGGCGCGAGCTTCGCGTTCGTTGTCTGGGGGGCGCTGCACGGCTTCGGGCTGGCCGTCACCCGGTTCTTCCAGCGCCGCACCGCCGGCGGAAACGTCTCCGAGGCATGGTCGCTGCTCGCCGGATGCGCGGTGATCGCCGCGCTCGGCGTCGCCGCGGTGTCCTTGCGGTTCGGCGATGCGGGCGTGTGGACGCAGCTCGTGATCGTCTGGCTGGCGGTGACGCCGTTCTGGGCCGTGGTCACCGCGTGGCTCGGAGAGGAGACGGATCGGGAGCCGCAGCCGGTCCGCGCGGTCACGCCGTTCTTCGCGGTGTGGGGGCAGGGCGATCCGCAGCTCTGGATCCCCGAGGTGCTGCGGATCGCCATGTGTGGCTCCGCCGTTGCGTTCTTCGTCGCGCTGCAGGAGGGCGATCAGACGACATGGATCCCGCTGATCGGGCTGACCTGGCTGCTCGGCGTGATCGCCGATATCGTGGAGCGCGGCGCCGACCTGCTGCCGCGCCGGATGTTCGACGTGACCCGGCGGACGATCGCGATCGTGTTCACGTTCCAGTACGTGTGCCTCGCCTGGATCTTCTTCCGCGCGAGCTCGTTCGACAATGCGCTCGCCATCCTCCGGCAGCTCGCCACGTTCGAGCTCGAGCACGCCAACCTGGTCCCGCTCGTGACGGCGACGATGGTTGCTGGCTTCGCGATCCACTTCTTCGCCGATGGCAGCTATCGCTGGCTCCGCGATCGCTTCCTCGTGCTGCCGGCACCCGCCCAGGGCTTCGTGCTCGCGTGCGTGGCGCTCGTGCTGCGTGAGCTCGGTCACGCGAAGATGGTGCCGTTCATCTACTTCCAGTTCTGACGCCCGGCGAGTCCTGGCTGCCGAGCACGTCGGGCCGCTCCGGGGCGAGCCAGCCGGCGAGCGTCGCCGATAGCCCGGCCACCAGCTCGGGTGCGCGCTGCGAGACCGCGGCGAACGTTTCGCGATCGATCTCGAGGACCTCGGCGGTGTCGACCGCGGTGACCGTGGCAGCGCGGCGTGCCCGGGTGAGCACCGCGAGCTCGCCCACCACACCGCCGACATCGATCTTGCGTGACTCCGCACCCGGCCTTTGGGCCAGCAGCGTGCCCGCGGTGACGACGAACATGCTGTCGCCATCGTCGCCCGCGGCGAACAGCTGGCCGGTGACAATCCGGCGGGTCGCGCGCGTGGCGAGTGCTGCGAGCGCGGGCCCGGCGAGCGTCGCGAACAGCGGCGGCTTGCGCAGCGCGAGCAGCACCGGCTCGAGGGGCTCGAGCTCGCCGCGGCACAGCTTCGCCAGCCACGGGTCCACCCGGTTCAGCACCTCGGAGGTTCCCGGCGTGGCATCGGGGGGACGCATCCAGCGCTCGATCACCGCGAGGATCTCCCTGCGGCCAGCCTGGACCTCCTGAATGACGTCGAGAGCGCGCCGGCGATCCGGCTCGCGGCCGCCGATCAGGTGACGCGCGGCGGCCGCGAGCGCTGCGGGATCACGGCCGGCCGCGGCTGCTTCGATCGCTGCGGCCCACGCGACGCGTGCGACGCAGCGACGGATCGCGATCTCGAGCTCGTGCTTCGCGCACGAGGACCAGCCGTTCGCCGAGTCGCGCGCATCGAGGTAGAGGATCAGCGCCGCGAGCGATGCACGGTTCGCCTCCGCGACCGGCACGCTCGGCAGCCGCGCGCCACCACGTGCGATCGCGAGCGCCGTACGCAGCGCCGCGTGCGCGACCTCCTGATCATCGCCGCCGAGCAGCGCACCAACGAGCATCACGCCCTCGGGCGCCCCGGCGAGCGCGCGGGCGATCGCGGCGCGTGCGAGCGAGGACAATCCGGGCAGCCAGGCGATCAGGTGGGTGACGCCCTGGGTATCGAGCGCGACGACCGCATCGGTTGCCGCGGCCTCGCCGAGCTCGAGCGCGTCCGCGAGGAGCGGTCGCATGGCCTCCGGGCCGGCAGCTGCGACCACGACGAGCGCGCCGGCGCGGCGAGCGGGGTTCGCAGCGGCTGCGGTCAAGGCGGCCGTGAGCGCATCGTCGGTGAGGCTGGCGCGACGCGCTCGCACGAGGGCCACGGCCCAGCCCGGGTCGCGAGCGCATAGCAGACCGAGCTCGGTGGTCACATCGCCGCCGCCGCCGAGCATGCACTCGGCGGACTGCACGGCCTCGGCGACCTCGCGGGACAGTGCGGCGCGCGATCGGCCGCGTGCGAGGGCTGTGTCGTCACCCGCGATCGCGAGCGCCTTGAGGCCGGCGGAGAGCGCACGGTCATCATCCTCGATCTCGACGGCTGCGCGCAGCTCGCCGCGCAGTGACGGCGTGGGTGCGCGCGCGAGCTGATCGAACAGCGCGGTGCGCACGGCGGGTTCGTCGTGGCGGAGGTGTTCGGCAAGGTCGCCGGTTGCGACCCGGGCGCGGCTGATCGCAGCGCGGGCGAGGCCGGCGACCCGTACGTCATCTCCACCGGCGGCGGAGCTCCAGCGCTCCAGCGTGACGAGGTCGATGGTGCGCAGGTCGTCGGCGTGATGCGCGCGGATCCCGAGCGGAGCGGCGAGTGCGGTCTGGAACCTGCGTGCGGCGATCTGAGCGGCGCCCCACCAGACCACGGCAACGCCCACCGCCGCGGCCGCGAGCTTCGTGGGGTGGGCGACCGCGGTGGGGCCGATCGCGAGCAGCACGCCAGCGGCAACCGCGGCGCCGAGTGGCCACATCGCGCCGCGCAGCAGCACCTTCCAGCGTGCGCGCGGCCCCGGCGGAAACGCCGAGAGCTCGATCTCCTGCGAGGTCCGCGAGGTCGCGAGCCGCAGCACCTGATCGGACGTGCGCGTCCCCGCGATCGCGAGGAAGCCGGGCGTCGCCGCGAACACCACGTACCAGGCCACCGCCACCACCGGATGGATCGCCGCGGTGGTTGGCAGGCTGCGCGTGACGAGCAGCCGTGGCACCGCGAGCACCTGGAGCAGGAACAACAGGCCGTTGGTCCCGCCGTAGAACAGCGCGATCGCAGCGGCGAGCGGGTCGCCGTGGTAGCGACCCTTCAGCTCCGAGATGAACTGCAGGTCGATCACGGTCGCGACCACGCCCTCGAGCAGCGCGACCGCGATCAGCGATCCGAGCAACCGGCGCTGCAGCGGATTGAGTAGCTCCGCGGTGCCGGCGGGCGCCGCCGCACCGGGTGCACCGCCGGTCGCGAGCGCCTTCTGCTGCTGCAAGCACAGCGCGATCACGATCGCCGTGACCCCGGCACCGATGTACGGCAGCACGTGCAGGCCGGCGCGATAGACCAGCGCGCCTGCGCCGAGACCCGCGATCGCTCCGCCGAGGGTGACCGCCGCACCCGCGCGCGGCAGCATTCGGCGCGCATCGCGGCCGGCCACCGATGCCGCGACGCGATTCCACAGCGCGAGTCCGGCGACCTGAGAGAACGCCGCGAGCGTCACGACGAGGACCGCTGGAGTCACACCCGCATCGAGCAGTGCGGGCGCGGCCGCGGCCGATGCGAGCAACGCAGCGAGCAGGCCGAGGTCGACGGTCCGCGAGCTCGCGCGCCGCGTGATCACGTCGTAGCCGAGCGTGGCCGCGGCGAACCCGCTGGCGTTCGCGATCAATAGCCACGGCAGCTTACCGGCGCCGTACGCGGCGAGAAAGGCGGCCTCCGCGTACGAGCGCATCGTGACCGCGACCAGGTTGCACAGCAGCACCATCGCCGCGCCTAGCACGAACGCGCGGCGATTCACCCGGAGTCCTCCAGCAGGCGGCGGGCGAGGGCGGCCGACAGCGCGCCGAGCGCCACCGGATCTTCCTCCAGCACATCCCGCATGTCATCGACCGAGAGGCCGAGCACCACGCTGCGTCGTTCGGCCACCGCATCGAGCGCTGCCGTCTGTGGAGCGATCACGCGCACGAGGCCGAGCACGTGCCCGGGTGTTGCGGTGCCGCCATGCTTCCGGGTGGTGCTGATCGAGGCGATCGCGGACATCGCTGCGCGCGAGGCGATCACCAGCGAGCCCTCGACGACGATCCACACGGTGTCGTCGGTGGTCTTGCGCTCACCCGGGTCGAGCTCGGACGGGCGAGCCCGTTCAGCGAGCCGGATCACGACCGCGGGTGCGAGGTCGGCGAACAGCGGGCACGCCGCGAGCGCACAGGCTCGCTCGAAGAGATCCATCAGCGCTTGGCGAGGATCTTCTTCTGGTTTGCCACGATCGTCTTCTGATTCCCGAGAATCTGCAGCAGCATCTTCTGGTTGCCGGCGATCGTCTTCTGGTTCGCGAGGACCTGGTCGAGCTTCTTCTGGTTGCCCGCGATCCTCTCCTGGTTCGCCAGGATCCGGTCGAGCTTGCGCTGGTTCGCGACGACGGCATCCAGCTTCTTCTGGTTGGCGAGGATCGCCTTCTGGTTGGCGAGGATCTGCTGCAGCGCCTTCTGGTTGCCGGCGATCCGCCCCTGGTTCTTCAGGATCGCGTCTTGGTTCGCGAGGATCTGCGATAGCTGGCCCTGGTTGCCCTGGATCTTGCCCTGGTTGGCCAGCAGCTTCTCCTGGTTCGAGAGGATCCGCTCCTGGTTGCCCCGAATGTCGTCCTGGTTGGACAGGATCCGGCCGCTGCTATCCCCGTTCGTCATCGACTCGAGCATTGGGTCCCACCTTCCGGCGCATCCACCGCGCCGGGCGGTATCGTTGAACCACGCTCGCGGGTGATGCAAGGCACCCGGCCGGCGTTTCGCGAACAATCGCGCGGCCCGACGCCGGTCCCTTCAGCGTCATCTTGGTGCAACATCAATGGCTCTGGACTTGCTCCATCCTCGATCCGCCATGCGCCGCATCGCCAACTATCTGTTCCCGATTGCCGCCGCCACCGCCGTGTGGGTACCAGTCTCCCCGGCGCTCGCGCAGCCGGCTCCAGCTCCGGCGACCACCATCGAGGCCAAGCCACCCGCGAACCTCTCCGACGCGGATCTGACGAAGCTCGCGGAGGGCGAGGCGATCGAGATCTTCGACGAACGCCCCGACAAGCCCTTCGATCGCGACACCGAGGTCCGCCTGACCGGCGAGCAGCTCGCGGCGCGCGGCGCGACCGACCTGGCCACGGCGCTCGCACTGATCCCCGAGGTCGCCGTCCGCGATGCCGGCCGCGGCGGGTTCAACGTCGATATCCGCGGTGCGCGCAAGGGCGCGGTCAGCGTGCTGATCGACGGCGTGCTCGTCAGCGATCCGTACTACGGCACGTTCGATGTCTCGACCATCCCGGTCACCGACATCGTCCAGATCCGGGTCTCCACCACACCGCAATCGCCGATCGACGGCGCCGGTGGACCGGGTGGCGTCATCGAGGTGCTGACCCGCGATGCGATCGGGGCGCAGGTCGTGGTGGCCCGGCTGACCTCCGACTCGCTGCCGTCGTTCGGCATGACCGGCACCGCACGCGCACCGCTCGCCGACCACCTCGCGCTCCGAATCTCGGCATCGGGGCTCGTCGGCGCACGCGACCTCCAGCTACCCGGCGATGCCGCGGTCGGCGAGGCCCGCCGATCCGCCACGGGATCCGGTCGGCTCGAATACCGCAACGGCGATCGCCGGGTAGCGCTCGATGGCTTCCTCGATGATCGCCACTACGTCGCGCCGCCGTCCGACACCGCGCGCAGCTCGATCCTGATGGTCGATCGCGAGACCTCGCTGCGCGGGTCGGTCAAGGCCGACGAGAAGATCGGCAAGCTGCAGCTCCAGGGGCTCTACTTCGGATCCTACTTGTTCCGCAGGTCGCGGTTCTTCACCGATCCGGCGTTCACGAACCAGCAGCAGTCGGAGAGCCTGTCGGCGCTGCGCAGCGGCGGCAACCTGCTCGCGACCAAGCCGTTCCTGAAGGACTTCCGGTGGGCCGGGTCGGCGTCGATCACCCACGACAAGGCGATCGCGTCGAACCAGAAGAACGAGTACGTGCGCGGCAAGGTCACGATGCTCGAGCTCGCGGCGGATCTGCAGTACGAGCGCAAGAAGTTCCGCGTCGATGGCGCGGTCGGGCTCGCGTCGCCGTTCGGCGTCGGCGCGCGGCCGTGGCCCGAGGGCAAGCTGGTCGCGAAGTTCAAACCGCGTCCCGACCTCGAGCTGACGGCGACCACCGGCTACAAGGGCCGGGTTCCGAGCCTGCGCGAGCGGTTCGATGCCGCGATTGGCAACCCTGCGCTCGGGCCCGAGAAGGCCGCGCACGCCGAGCTACGTGGCGCGTACACGCGCGGCCGGCTGAAGCTCGAGACCGCGCCGTTCTTCAAGCACACGACCGGCATCATTCGGGTCTCGACCGATGCGATGGACATGGGCAAGCTGAGCAACCTGGGACGCGTCAACTTCTGGGGCGTCGACTCGTCGGCGCGTGTGATGGTCGAGCGCCACATCGAGGTCGGCGGCTCGTACAACTTCGTCCGCGCGCATGCGGATACCACCGGCGACGATCCGATCGATCGCCTGCCGCACCACCGGTTCGATGCCTGGGTCGAGGGCACGCTCGATCGTCGGTTCTCCGGCAGGCTCCGCGCGAAGTACTTCGGCGAAGCGATCGACAAGACGATGCGAGTCGACGGCTACCTGATGTTCGAGGCCAACCTCACCGCGCAGCTGTCGAACGAGTACCTCGCGGTGTTCCGGATCGACGACGCGCTCGACGAGGCTCCCGAGACCCGCGCCGGATATCACCTGCCCGGGCGCGTGTTCTCGCTCGTCGTGCAGGGCACGTGGCAGTGAGCAAAGCGCTCAGTCGCCAACGCCGGCCGGGCACGCACCAGCGCCCATGCCGCCGCCGCCGCCGCCACCGCCGCCGCCGCCCGTTCCGCCGACGTCCATCACGGTGCCATCGACCTTCACGCGAGAGATCGAGGACGCGCAGCCACCCGCGACCTTGGCGTGGGTGGTCGGATTGACCTCGGCGAGCGTCGCGCCGGTGATCGTCGCCGAGATCGGCTGACCTGCTGCGCCGACCGCGGTGATGGTCACCATGCCGCCGGTGCCGAAGTACTCCTTCTGGGTCGCGGTGCCCTTGTCGCCCACGGCGCGCAGGCAGATCCCGCAGGTGTTGTAGCCGGTCTCGATCGGGAACGTGCCGGTCGTCACCGCGGCGGTGAATGCACCGGTCCCGGGCCACAGCTCGAGTTGGACGACGTCGCCGCCCGACATCGTGGCCGACAGCCGGTACCACTTCCGGGTGCCCATCGATCCGTTGACGTTGCAGCGCTGTGCCTTGAGCGCGCTCAGGTTTCCGAGGTCGGCAGAGGAGGCCGGGAGCGGGCAGGTCGCCGACATCGAGCCGTCCGAGGTTCCCACGGCGGCATCGGGCTGGCCCTGGTCACCACCGCCGCCGCCGGGCGAGCCGCCCGTACATGCCGCGCCGATCGTGAGGAGTCCGAGCAGGAGGGTTCGCATGGCAGGGGATGCAGCAAGCGGCGTGCCCTCGCCAACCCCATGACACCGCGTTACAGGGCGGTTACCTGGCTGGATTCTTGGGGGGTCTGGGGCCCGGGATGCGGGAGTCCAGACCCCGACCTGATGGGACTCTCCTCGACCGACCGGGGGTGCTTCATGACGATGTCATCGGCGTCATGGAGCTTGCGCGCGGCACGCTGCTCGCAATGAGGGCAGGTGCATGCAGCTGCACAACGTATTTGCACAGACGCTCGTCGATGAGCTCCGGCCGGTCTACGTGAACGCCGATCCCAACGGGCTCGCGTACGACGCGCACTCGGTCTCGCTCTACGTCGCCGACGCGTACGCGGGTACGATCCTGTGCATCGAAGGGGATCGACATCGCCCGCTCGCGACGATCGACAGCGGCGGCGTGATCGGCGAACGGATCGGTGGGCTCGCGATCACGCCGTACGGCACGCTGTTCGTGACCCGGATCGGACACGGCAGCGCAGGTGGCGTGTTTCGCGTCGAGCCCGATGGCCAGACCGAGCAGCTCGGTCGGCTGCCTGCCGACGTTCATCGCCTCGGCGTGACCTATGATGCGCGCGAGCACGCGCTGTACACCACGCAGTTCCGCGGCTCGGCGCGCGGCGCTCACGATGGCTCGATCGTCGTGATCGATCTGGCCAGCGGCGAGCCGTCCACCTTGCTCGATGGATTCGCCAAGCCGGTCGGGATCGAGAAGCTCGGGGAGATGCTGGTGGTCGCCGACGCGCGGCAACGCGCGGTATTCTGCATCGAGCTTCTATCCGGGCGCGCGGTGCGGCGGCTCCAGCTCGCCGGCGATCTCGGGCGTCCCGATTCGCTGTGCGCGTATGGGCCAGACTCGGTGCTGGTGACGTCCTACGACAACGACACCGAGCGCGGCTCGTTACGGCGCCTGTGGCTCGATGGGCGGCAACTCGTGATCGCGAGCGGCGCGTGGCAACCGCGCGGCGTCACCACCGATGGTGAGCGTGCGTTCGTGGCGATGCGCCATGGTGGACAGGTGATGGTGTTCCTGGTCAAACCGTCGGAGCTTTGACACGACCCCACAACGTTTCCGAGCGTTAGCCGACGGCTCGCGGTCTGCACCTCTACGGTGGATGACCGACATCGCCCCGCTCCGCCACCGCCCTACACGCCGCCTGGATGACGCCAAGCTCGCGTTCCGGATCGCGAAGAGCGCCCTGATCGATCCGCTCCGGCCGCTGATCGCGAACCTGATCGTCACGCGGCGCTGCAATCTGTCGTGCGGCTACTGCTACGAATACGACCAGGTCTCACCGCCGGTCCCGCTCGACGTGCTGGAGCAACGCATCGACCACCTGGCGCGGCTGCGCGCCGTGTTCGTGACGCTGACCGGCGGCGAATCGCTGCTGGTTCCGCACCTCGCCGAGGTCGTGGCGTACGTCCGCGAGCGGGGCATGGTCCCGTTCGTCAACACCAACGGCTACCTGCTGACGCGCGACTGGATCGAGCGGCTCGACCGGGCAGGGCTCTACGGCCTGCAGATCAGCATCGACAACGTCACTCCAAATGACGTCACCAAGAAGTCGCTGAAGGTGCTGAAGCCGAAGCTCGAGCTGCTCGCGCGCCATGCAACGTTCCGCGTGCGGATCAACACGGTGCTCGGCTCGGGGCCACCCGAGGAGGCGGTCGAGGTCGCGAAGGCGGCGATGGCGCTCGGCCTCGACGCCTCGAGCTCGCTGCTTCGTCAGGGCTCGGGCGCCACGGCGGCGATCGACGATCGCACGCGCGCGGCCTACGAGGAGATTCGCGCGCTCGGCCGCCGCGCCCATCCGCTGCTGGCCGACGACTTCCAGGTCGCGCTCGCCAAGGGCGAGGAGGCCGACTGGAAGTGCCGCGCCGGCGCCCGCACGTTTCACGTCTGCGAGGACGGTCTGGTGCACCTGTGCGCGCCGAAGCTGGGAAGTCCGGGGACGCCGATCGCCGACTACACGGTCGAAGACATCCGGCGGAGCTTCGACATGCCGAAGCCGTGCGCGAAGACCTGCCCGGTCGCGTACGCCCACCACGTGAGCCGGCTGGATCGGTTTCGGTCGCAGAACGGTCAGCCCCTGCTCGTCGCGCCTGCGGATGGAAAGCGCCATCTGCCCGTTCTCGCGGCGTGAGCCCGGCGTAGCGCCGGGTAGCCACCCGCGCCGAGTGGACCGCGCGCCGGCAGGCCCAGGCGGCGCGAGAGACCCAGGCGCGCACCGCGGTGACGCGTCGGCTCGCCGCGGCCTGTGCCGCCAAGCGAACCGCGGCCGCCGATCCGGTGGAGGTCCTGGTGGAGCTCGCGCTGGTCGATGAGACCTCGCGCACGAAGACCTCCGCGCGTGACGACGCGCCGTACTGCAGCGTTGGGAAGCCCGGCAGCGCGAAGCTCGCCGGTACCGCCTACGTGTGGGGCGAGCCGCGCGCGAATGACCGCGTGTATCGCGTCGAGCAGGGCTACCTCGCGGATGTTGGTGCGACCTGCGCCCGGGTCCGCGTCGCCGTGGATGCGTCGGTCCTTCGCGCCCCGGTCACGGCCGATGCTGCGCCGAGCCGCGGTGCCAGGCCGCGAGCGTGGATCCCGAAGGCCGGTCCGGTGTTCTGGCCCAGCGGCAAGAAGGCCGGCATCTACAAGGGCAAGGGCGATCGCTTGCTCCGCGTCACCGAGCGCGACGACCTGATCTGCGTCGACGTCCGCGGCGTAGCCGAGGAGGTCTGCCATCGCCGCGCGGACGTTACCGTCGAGAACGGATCGGTCACCGCGACGGCGTCCGCTCCGCACGCGCGTCAGTGACCGTCCCCGGCAGCGACCGGACGGCGTGCGCGACGGTGCCAGTGATGTCGATGGTTTGCAAACCGCGCTTTGCCCGCAACGCCACGGTGGTGGTCGCCATCGACGGATGCGCGCACACGCCAGCGCGGCAGCCGAGCGGAGCGTGCAGGTTGGCGACCCACGGCTTGTAGATCGGGCATTGGTTGGCGAACGCGGGTCCCGCGTCCAGGGCGATGACGATCGATCCGTGGGCGCTCAGGCGAATCATCCGCACAGCGTGGGTTCTCTTGAGCGAGCGGAGCAACGCGAAAATGTTGCACGACACTAGTCGCGAACGCGCCGCCGGACGCGTTCCGTTGTAGGTTCGGCGCGTGAGCGCCGCGACCTGGATCTGCGCGACGACGATCGCGGTCTTCGCCTGCGGCAAGCAGGAGGCCGGCGAGCAAGCGTTCGTCGCGAACGAGATCGTCGAGCTGAAGGCAGCGATCGCCGCGCGCGACGAGTCCAAGGTCCTCGTCGGCTGCATGAGCACCAAGACCGGGCTCGCACGGATGCCGAAGGCGATGGTCGAGGACATCGAGCGGCTGTGCTACGTCGACGCGCCGCGCCTGTTTCTCGAGAACGCCGTGCGCGGGGCGACCGACGCGAAGGCGAGGGCGCCTGGCCTCGAGAACATCAACTGCATGCAGCTCATGGCCGAGGACGCCTTCAAGGCGATCAAGGCCCATCCCACCAGCGATCCGGAGCTGCAGAAGCTGGTGGATGAGTACACGCGTCTGTGTCCGGACCGTGTCGCGAAGCTTCGAGCTCGGTGAGCTACGCGGGGTTGATCGCGTCGAGCTCTTGCCAGCGCGCGATCCGTCTGTTTGCGCTCGACGACGGGATTCGCTGAGCGAAACCCACCAGGTTCCAACGGTCGGGTCCCGGCGCTACACGCTTCCGGCGGAGCACGCCGAGGCGCTCGGTGCGTCGACGATCATCATGGCGAAGGCGTATCCGCGGTCGCGATTCCACCGTCGAAGAAGACGCGCTCGGCGATGCGGCGGCGGTCGCCGCGATGCTCGACCGCCTGCTGCACCACTCGCACATCCGCACGTGCGGGCCACGCAGCTACCGCACCCAAGCTACAGGGCGACTTGAACGACTGACGTCCGCCGCGCTACTCGTCGGGCGTCCTGGATCGACTGGTCGGATTCGAAGTGTCCACAACTGGGCGGAGCGGACCCGTACCCGAGGGAGGTTTGCTGCGGCGATGCGACTTTCACCGGCGAGCGACATCTCCTGGAGCATGAAACCCATGGTGCTCGCGCTCGCTGTGATCCTTGGTGTCGTCGGCCTCGCCCCGCGCAGTCGCGCGAACCCGCTGCCCTCGCAGGGCGCCACCCAGATGTCATACGACGCAGATGATGACGACGACGAGTGGAAGTGCACGTGCAGCGTCTCGTGCGACGGCGCGAAGTTCAGCGTCAGCGAGCGGGTGTGCGCCGATGACGAAGATCTCAAGGACGCGATGCGCGACGCGGTGAACGACTGTTATCGCGATGCCGATGCACGCTGCGACGAAGAGCCGGTGTGCAAGTGCAAGTGCAAGACGACAGGCAAGGACTGTTAACACAACAAGTACGTATCGATCCTGGGGCTCGTAGCCTCGAGCCGAGGCGCGGATGCGCCGCACACGGTCCATGCGCTACTGCGCGAGCTGATCACGCTCGATCTCGAGAAGCGAGCTCGCAAGCGCTGAATGCGGTTGAGTTCCCTGATGCCGATCTTGGCTCGTGAACGTGATCTTTGCTCGCGGTGATCTGCGCGGGCCGATGCCGCTGGCTCCGGCGCCGAAGGGCGTGGAGCCACGACCGTGTGACCTCGACTCGGAAGCTCTGCAAGAACTGCATGTTGGTCGGTACAGCGTGATAAGCGAAGTAGCCGCGCATCACTGACTCGAGCTATCGTCCTTGGACTGGCACGGCGAGGTGCCGGCGCCGAAGCAGGTCCTCCGTGCGCCCGACGGAACCTGGATTTATCGCTCCACTAGCGCAGGCGAGCGGTTGACGCTGTCCACGGGTGCCGTGCTGATCGTGGACGACCTCTTCAACGGCGTGTTCGAAATTCCTGGGGATGCCTTTGAACCATCGACCCACCTGCAAAAATGGCCGCCCGCCCGGTCGCGGCGCTGCATTATACCGTAATAATATAATATAGTTACGTCGCAGAACCCACCTTTATGTCAACACCATGCGAGCGCCACGCAGGCGTGCTGGGATCCAACGATCGAGGCTACGCGACCGCCACCGATTTTCTTCAAGGTATCCACAACTGAACGCTGCAAAAACTCGCGACAAAAACAGTCAACGAAAAGCTCACGGTGCTGTCTACGCTCTTGAGATACGCGGGTCCGAAGGGATGCAAGCTGATCCCGGAGTCCACGCTCTCCATGCGCGTGGACGGCATGTCGGCTGAGATCGTGGCGGTGCCGGCGGGTGACGTGGCGAAGTTGATCGCGGCTGCAACAGACGACCGTTACAAGGTCGCCGTGTTGCTCGCGTCAGAGGCGGGGCTACGCATCGGAGAGATCCGCGGGCTGCAATGGAACGACGTCAAGGATGGTCGATTGACCATTCGTCGTGCCATCGACCAGCGGGGCAACGTGGGATCGCCCAAGCACGACAAGGCTCGGGTCGTGCCGCTCTCTCCGGCTTTAGCGAAGGCACTCAGCTCGCTAGCGCGTCGGGGGCTGTGGGTGATCGGAACGCTCGACCAGGGCGGGACCGTCGACTACAGCGCCATGTGGGAAGCGCTGGTGAAGTTGTATGCGCGGGCAGGGGTGACGATCCCGGTGAGCGACACCGGGAAGCGCATGCCGTGGCATTCGCTACGTCACACCTTCGGGACCGAGTGCGCTGCCCGTGGGGTGCCGCTGCCCGTCATCCAGGAGTTGATGGGCCACCAGGACATCGCGACGACCATGCGCTACATGAGCGTCAACCTCGGGCCAAAGCACGACGCGATCGCCCTGGCGTTCGGGGCAACGGTTGCCTCCCGAAAGGCAACAGGCGGGCAACAGACCGGGTACCAGTGGGTCGGGGAACCGATTCTCCGACGACGATTTGTAGTGACCCCATCGAGACTTGAACCGTAACCCCGTGCGCCGAGAACTCCAACACTCTCGCGCGCTTGCAACGATCACACATGGTTGCACGGGCGGTTCGTCTCGGTTGGTCCCGGTTGGTAGGCGTTGATCTCGGTCCGTGTGGCAGCCACGTGGCAGCAGGATCTGGATCGGGTGACCCCATGTGTCAGCGCACTCGATGGGCTGATGAGTCGACGCCCGCTGTCAGGTAAGGCTCGTATCGTTAGGGGCATGGCGAGGCGGGTACGCGAGAGCAACGACAGCCGGGAAGAGCGCTACCTCGCGTTGATGTTGAGCCGGCTTAAGCCGCCGCTCCGTCTAGTTCGTCCACCCGAGCGGATCCCCGGGGCTGGGATGGCAGACTTCAAGCTGACAACAGCACGGCGCACCATCGTCGTTGAAATCACCCGAGCGATGCAGCAGCAGATCGCGAAGTCCGAAGAGGCGACCGCGCAGCTCATCGACAAAGCAGGCGAGGTGCTGATCGCGTCAGGGCTCGCGGTGTCGGTCGTGTTGCCGTGGCGAGGCTCCACAGGCTCAACCCGAGAGGGCCGGCACCATCGCGGGGGCTTGTGGCTAGCCAACCGCTACGGGCAGCCTACGCACTCTGACGGCGTGGTGGCTGTGCCGTCTCGGGGCAGGGCTTGTGCGGCCTCAGCCCCGCTGTTGCTGGGATCGATGTCGATCAAGACTCTCGATTGGATCGTGACTCTGACGCGTCCCTATAGGAAATAGGGGACGCAGTCATGATGGAGTTTGTTCAGATAGTCATGAGAGTCAGGAGAGTCAGGAGAGACCTAAGATCCCGTCAGTGAAGGCAAATATGACGACTCGCAAATAGTCAGGAGAGTCACCATCTCCTGACTAAACGACCGTCTCCTGACTAAGCGTTTAGTCAGGAGATTTGCCCCTTCCGTCGGGTGCGAAATAACCGGCTGCACCGGTCGGAAGCGACGATCGCCAGCCAGGCCCGTGGGATGCTCCACAGGCTCCACACCAAACGGCCGGCACCATCGCGGGGGTTCGTGGCTAGCCAACCGCTACGGGCAGCCTACGCACTGGTGACGGCGATGGCGCCTGCGTCGTCTCGCATGGGGCTGGGCTTGTGCGGCTAGGTCATGTTGTTTCTCTTCGGTCCCGTTCCCACCCTGCAGGTACTGCAGCGGGTGGTCCGAAGACGGGGACTGTTGATTTGGTCCGAATGGTCCGAAGGGTCCGAAGAGGCTTAACCCCGCGCAGCTGCTTACGTTCATTCGGACCATCATTTTGGTCCGAAGACCGCGTTCTCTTCGGACCAAAGTGATGGTCCGAAGACGATCGTTTGGTCCGAAGAGGATCGCCTTTACACCACTCCACCACGCCGCGTGACTGGCACTCCGTCGGGTGCGGAAAATCCGATCCATACTTGATAGAATATGCATGATTCAAGATCAGGAGACGGCACAGGGCACGGAGGCGCCCGCCCTGGCGCAGGCAGACCTCGGCGCCCGCCCTCACTAGCTGCAGCCATGCGCGCGCGGTTCTCGCCAGAGCGCATCGTGGAGTTGGCCGGCAAGCTCGCCGAGTCAGCAGAGTCAGAACAGGTGCGGCTATCGGCCTTGCAGATGATCGCCGAGAGATCACATGGCAAGGTGACGGAGAAACACGAGGTCACGGCGATGCAGGCAGGGGCCGAAGAGGACGACGATCGAGACCTAGACGCGCTAGACGTCGAGCAACTCGCAGAGCTACTTGCTGCCGAGCGGGAATTCGAGGCGCGGCGCATCGCGATCATCGATCGGCCCACGCTGACGTTGGGTGCCCCGTCGGGTGCCGGACTCGATGGGGTCACCGCGAAATGACTACCGAAAACGCCCGCGATCGATCGCCCGCTGCCAGGCGGCTGCCGCCGTGCACCAAATTCAGATCAAGTCAGGAACTACGCCGATGACCTCATGCACCTGCCCGCCGACCCTGCACGGCGCCCACGGTTGCGTCCTCTGCACGGCGCCGAGCCCCGGCCCCATCACCGCGCCCACGATCGCACCAGCTGGCCCAGGCGCCCGCCGGACTAGAGCCGCCGTAGAGCGGGCTTTGGTACGCAAGAGCTTCAACGCCTTTGTGGAGCGCTACTGGCCCGTGGTCACCGGCGCACCGTTCGTACCCAACCGCGCAACGACCGCCATCGCCTCGGCGCTGCAGTCCGTGGCCGACGGGCAAACGACCCGGTGCCTGATCGCCGTCGCTCCTGGAACAGGCAAGTCCACCTTGCTAGCGCTCTACGCGGCGTGGCGCCTGGCCCGGGACCCGAGCTGGCGATCGATCCACGCCTGCCATGCGTACGAGCTTGCCGCCACCGAGTCACGGCGCGTCCGCCGTCTCGTGGAGTCGGACGACTTCCGCTCGATGTTCCCCAACGTGGAGCTGCGCCCGGACGAGAACGCCGTGGGGCACTGGTCGACCACGAAGGATGGGCGTTACTTCGCGGTCGGTCGCGACACGGGACTGACGGGCCGACGTGCAGCCGAGGCGATCTGCGATGATCCTCTAAACGCGGCCGATCGTTTCAGCAAGGCCGAGCGAGACGGCGTTTACACGTGGTTCACGGAGGGGCTGAGCACGCGCCTCGACGGGGACCGCGCCCCGATGATCGTGGTGCAGCAACGCCTTGATCGCGATGACTTGATCGGGCGGCTGATCGAGGCAGGTGGGTGGACGCTCGTGGAGCTGCCCGCCGAATTCCCCAACGGCGATCTGCTCGCCCCGAACGTGCTGTCGCGAGCCAAGCTCGATGGCCTCAAGGCGCAGATCGGCGCCAGCGTCTACGCGTGCCAGTATCTCCAGCACGCTGCAGACGATGATTCCGCAACCGTGAAACGGGCATGGTGGAGGTTCCACCGGCCCGCCCACGTTGGCGAGACCATGCCACGCCCGCTCGGCTGCACCACCGACGTGCCCGCCGTGCGCACGCCCGAGCGCTTCGATCGCGTGTGCGTCGCAGTTGACATGACCTTCGGGGCCACGTCGAAGACGGCGGACTACTGCTCTATTCAAGCATGGGGATCCGTTGGCGGGGCGAGGTACCTGCTCGATCGGCGCAAGCTCCGGGCAACCCAACTGGAGCAACGAAACGCCATCAAGGAAGTGGCCGCGAAGTATCCGGGCGCAAAGATCCTCGTCGAAAAAGCAGCCGGCGGGGCAGGCACGATCGAGCAGCTCACTGCCGACGGGATCCCGAACATCGTGCCCGTGATGACCGGTGGGCGGGGCAAGTCCGAGCGCCTTGCGGTGGTGTCCCCGACGATCGAGGCAGGCAACTGTTTCCTGCCGCTCGGCGCCGCGTGGCTTGGCGATTTCGTCGAGGAATTGGCAGGCGCCAGCAAGCATGACGACGAGCAGGATGCTTGTGCTTACGCGCTCGCCGAACTCAACGCCGGGCATGACGACGAGGCCACGATCGCCGCGGCGCAGGTTCGCTCGCAGCTGATCAGCTACGCACTGCAAGCGTTCGATGGTGGCAGCGGGGCCGTCGCGGTCGCGCACGTGAACGAGCGGCTATCGCGATGCCATGGGGAAGCTCCTCTCGCAGAGCACGAAATCGCAGGCCACAGTAGGCTCTCCGGGAACAAGCCCGGTGGTTCCGATGTGCGGTTTCCGACCATGCTAGACGGGCGTCGCAAGTTCGGTTGCTACTAATCCTCGTCGGGAAACGGGCGCGCTAGCTCGCTGGCACATTGCCGTCATGGTGCAATCCTCGTCGCAGGACTGCGCGATCTGCGCAGTCAACCTGCGCGTATTTGCCATTCAACAATAATATGTCACTATTTCAAGTACCTGTTATTGCTCGGTCGCGAGGGGCGCAGAGTGGCACATCTCAGATCTGGTGCCACAATTCATCTATGAACGATGAGATTAACAATGACCGGCTCACTGTCGGTGAAGTCGCCAGGCTGCTTTCCTGCAGTACCGCGTGGGTTGCACAGCTAGACGCCGTGTTGCTGCCCGAAAAAGTCGGTGCGCGTGGGATCCGGATCTACGAGAAGGCGCGCGTTGTCGCCCTAGCCGCAGAGCGAGACGCTGCGCGTCGGGCACGGGCCAGCCGATGATGCCCGCGATGGACGCGCCGATGATGGCAGCCCTAGCGCACGCGGCCGTTACTCTGGGCATCAAAACCGATGATCTGTCGGTGCGAGGCATTGCGATCGGAATCCTGCACCGGCTAGGTGTGGACACCTCTAAGCCGCACTCCCTGAGCGACCTGCGCCGGATTGACGCGCTACCGGATCGGTTGTTGGTGGAGCGTGCGGTTCAAACGCTGAGGCTTGCCTCGTGAGCAAGCCCGTGAGCTTGCCAAATTGGGCGAGCGCCCAGATTAACAACACGGAGCCGCCTGCATCAAAGAAGGCTAGCGGCTACGGTTACAGTGACGCGCCCAGCTCGGACGAGTTCAACTGGGTCCTGTGGTCGATCAGTCAGTGGATCGACTACGTGGATTCCAACGCCGTAGATGGTGCGCTGACGATTGGCACCAGCCTGGCTGTCGGCACCACGCTGGCCGTCGGCACCAACGGAACGATCACGGGCAACCTGGCGGTGGGCGGCTCTGCCACCGTCGGCGGCACGCTCACCGCTACTGGCACGCTGTCCGCTGCCGACCTTAAGCACACGGCCGTCCAGACTCTGATTTTCCCTGCTTCAACGGCATCCGAGGCCGTCGGGGTTTATGACGCGGCGACCATGTCGCGGGCGATCGGCAGCAGCACCACAGGCATGCATTTTGGGCTTTCGCCGCTCGTCGCGGGAATGAGGATCAAGGCGTGGCGCCTGTACGTCCGCCACGTGGCTGGCGTCGGATCTATTTCCGCGCAGCTGAAGAAGTGTTCAATGAACGCGGGCGGGCCGACAGTGACAACGGTGGGAACGCCGCAAAGTTACGGCGGGATCGACGTTGGTTGGTTCTACATGGGTGAGGCTGGTCTCGATGAAATCGTAACTTCCCAGGCTTCGTGGGCTGTTGCCTTCACCGGCTGCGGCACTACGGGAGATCTGGTCTATCACCTCGAAATTGACGTCACGCGGCCGTAGCGCCGTAGCGCCGTAGCGAGAACCATCATGTGGAACAAACAGAAACCAGGCGAACCGGTCGATTGCATCAATCCCGATCGGTGCGCCATTAGCGATCTGTCGTCTGCCGATCTAAGTCGTGCAGATCAAGATCGGCTCATGCTGCTCAAGCTCGAAGCCAACCGAGCAAAAGGCGCGGGAGAATTCACAAGGCTAACTAGTTCCC
>JAYUVX010000458.1:0-2853 GCA_043753855.1 Myxococcales bacterium
GCTCCGCCAAGAAGTCCAAGCCGTGGTTCCACGCCTGGCGCCGCCGCTCCAAGGAGCTCGGTTACCAGCTCGAGCTGCTGGCCACCCATGCCGGCCCGCGACTCGCGGCGATCCACAGCGAGCTCGAAGGCATCACCGACACGCTCGGTCCTGCGGTCGACCTGATCATGGTCCGCGAGTTCGTGGGCACCTACAACCAGGGCGTCAGCGACGACGATCTCGATCACCTGAAGGATTCGATCGACACGGCGTTGGTCGATCTGATGAAGTCCACCCGCAAGGCCGGCCGCGATTCGTTCGCGCAGAAGCCACGGAAGTTCGCCAGGCGCCTGCAGAAGGCCGTGAAGCGCGACCTCACGCCGGTCGACGATCACGATCCGCACGCCGAGCTCGCGTAACCGCCCCGGCGCGGGGAGGCGCACGAAAAAACCGTGGTAAACGCATCCCCATGTCGAAGGTCCTCATCATCGGTGCAGGTGGTGTCGGCGGGGTCGTCGCGCACAAGGCCGCGATGGAGAAGACGGCGTTCTCCGAGGTCATGCTCGCGAGTCGCCGCCTGGCCCCGGTCGAGAAGCTCGCCGCCGAGATCGAACAGCTGCACGGCCGCAAGATCGCGACCGCACAGGTCGATGCCGATGACGTCCCCGCGCTGACCAAGCTCCTGAAGGAGTACCAGCCGAAGGTCGTCATCAATGTCGCCCTGCCCTACCAGGACCTCCACATCATGGATGCGTGCCTGGCTGCCAACGTCGACTACCTCGATACCGCCAACTACGAGCCGCTCGATGTCGCGAAGTTCGAGTACTCGTGGCAGTGGGCCTACCAGGAGCGGTTCGCGAAGGCTGGCCGGATGGCGCTGCTCGGCTCGGGCTTTGATCCGGGCGTCACCAACGTGTTCTGCGCGTACGTCCAGAAGCACCTGCTCGACGAGATCCACTACGTCGACATCGTCGACTGCAACGGCGGCTCGCACGGCAAGGCGTTCGCGACCAACTTCAATCCCGAGATCAACATCCGCGAGATCACGGCCCGCGGCCGGTACTGGGAGAACGGCGAGTGGAAGGAGACCGATCCACTCAGCGTCTCCGCGATGTTCGACTATCCCGGCGTCGGCGAGCGCAAGAGCTTCCTGCTCTATCACGAGGAGCTCGAGTCCCTCGCGAAGAACTTGAAGGGCCTGAAGCGGATCCGGTTCTGGATGACGTTCGGCGAGGCCTACCTCAAGCACCTCGAGGTGATGCAGAACATCGGCATCACGCGGATCGACGAGATCGAGTTCGGCGGCCAGAACATCGTCCCGATCAAGTTCCTCCGCGCCCTGCTGCCGGATCCCGCATCGCTCGCCGCCAACTACAGCGGCAAGACGTCGATCGGCTGCTTGTGCGAGGGCATCAAGAACGGCAAGAAGAAGCGCTACTTGATCTACAACATCTGCGACCACGCGGAGACCTTCAAGGAGGTCCGCGCCCAGGCCGTCTCGTACACCACCGGCGTTCCGGCGGTGACCGGCGCCGTGATGATGGTGACCGGCAAGTGGAAGGGCGCCGGCGTGTTCAACATGGAGCAGATGGATCCCGATCCGTTCCTCGAGGACGTGGGCAAGCGCGGCCTGCCCTGGCACGTCGAGGAGCGCTAAGACTCGATGAGCGCAGGCGCAGCGCTGGGTGCGGACGTCGCCCGGGCGATCGACATCACCGACCTCGAGACCCCGTGCTTCGTCACCGATCTCGGTGCGCTCGAGGCCAATCTCAAGATCCTCGCCGACGTGCAGCAGCGCGCCGGCTGCACGATCCTGCTCGCGCTGAAGGGCTTCGCGCAGTGGTCGACGTTCGCGCTGGTCAAGCAGTACCTCGCAGGCGCGACCAGCAGCTCGGTCGCCGAGGCACGGCTCGCGCGCGAGGAGCTCGGCGGTCAGGTTCACGCCTACGCGCCGGCCTACTCTGATGGCGAGATGCGCGAGCTGATCACGCTCGCGGATCACATCGTGCTCAACTCGCCCAGCCAGTGGCGGCGCCATCGTGCCGCGATCGAGCACGCGCGGATCGGCGGCAAGACGATCAGCTGCGGCCTGCGCGTCAACCACGAGCATCGCGAGGTCGAGGTCGATCTCTACGATCCCGCCGGTGCCTGCAGCCGGCTCGGCACCACGCGCGCGAACCTCACGGCCGCTGATCTCGAAGGGCTCGACGGCCTGCACTTCCACACGCTGTGTCAGGTCAACAGCGATGCTCTCGAGCGCGCCATCGCGGCGTTCGAGCAGAAGTTCGGCGAGTTCATCCCGCACGCGAAGTGGGTGAACTTCGGCGGTGGCCACCACATCACCCGGCCCGACTACGATCTAGATCGCCTCGTCCGCGTGATCCGGGAGTTCCGCGCGCGCTGGAACGACGTTTCGGTCTACCTCGAGCCCGGCGAGGCCGTCGCGCTCGGAACCGGCGTGCTCGTCGCGCAGGTGATGGACACCCTGCACAACGGGATGGACATCGCGATCCTCGATACCTCCGCGACCGCGCACATGCCCGACGTGCTCGAGATGCCGTACCGCCCCGTGATCATCGGCGCGGGCGATCCGGGCGCGACGCCGCACACCTACCGCCTCGGCGGCCTCACGTGCCTTGCCGGCGACGTGATCGGCGACTACAGCTTTCCTCGCGCGCTCGTGCCGGGCGACAAGCTCGTCTTCCTCGACATGGCCCACTACACGATGGTGAAGACGAGCACCTTCAACGGCGTGCGACTGCCCTCGATCGCGACGCACGATCCGGTGACCAAGACGATCACGATCCATCGCCGCTTCGGCTACCGCGACTACCGCGATCGCCTGTCGTAGCGCCGCTTCGGGCGACCCCCGCA
>JAYUVX010000459.1:0-8719 GCA_043753855.1 Myxococcales bacterium
TAACCAACTCAACTCTGCTCGTCCGTCTGGTGACCTCCGTTGGCTGAGGGCTAGACATTCTCCGTCGGCGTGAAGCTGGACGGGCGAGCGCTGTCCGGAAACCGGACGAAGGATCTCTCATGACCATGTCCAAGCTCAGCACCCGCCGTTTCGTCGCCCGCGTCCGCAAGGCCACCGCCCCCATGAACTCCGACCAGATCTCGCTCCTGTTGGACTACTGCTACGTGCTCAACGCAAGGGTGCCCGCGCCGCAGCGCGCGAGCGCCCTGCTGTCGCGGCTCGCAGCTCGTCGCGTTGACCGGCTGCTCGATCTCGCCGTCGGGGCGGGGATCCCGTGATTCGCCGCATCGAACGCAAGAGCGGCCCGCGGTTCGAGGTGTTCGGCCAGAGCGACGGACGCAAGGTTTACGTCGGCGTGTACGACTCGAAGCGCGAGGCCGAAGAAGCCGAGGAGGACGCCCGGGTCACGCAACGGAAGATCGAACGCGGTGAGCTCGCCCCTAAGGTCGACATCAAGCGGACGTTTGGCGCGGCCGTCAAGGTGTGGCTTGAGGTTCTCAAGGAGAAGTCCCCGTCACATGGCGACTACGATCAGCGGGTGACGCTGTATCTGCTGCCAGCGTTCGACCGCGTGCCGCTCGTCGACATTCGCAAGAGCGACGTGCTGGTGTGGCGCGACGAGCTGAGCCAGCGTGTCTCGGGCGCGACAGTCAACACCGTCATGGGCACGCTGTCGGCTGCGTTTACGTTCTTCATCGGGCGCGACTGGCTCGAGCACAACCCGTGTCACGGCGTGAAGCGACTAAAGCACGATCCGCGCGTGTTTCCGTGGCTCCAATCCACGGAGGCGATCACGCGATTGCTCGCCGAGCTGCCGATGAAGTGGCGCACGATCGTCGCGTTCCTCGTGGGCACCGGCTGCCGTCTCGATGAGGCGCTGATGCTGCGCTGGGATGACGTCGACCTGGAGCATCGGCTGATCACCCTGCGGAAAACCAAGTCAGGCAAGACCGAGCGAATCCCGATCTTCGATTCGGTGCTCGGCGTGCTCAAGGAGATGAAGCTGACGCGCGACGGCAGCCCGCTGCTCTGGGCCGGGGGGCGTCCGGACAAGGCCCTCAGTCAGCCATCGGTGCGCAAGCCGTTCAAGCGTGCCGTCGCTCGCGCTGGGCTGCCGAAGGAGCTGAGGCTCCACGACTTGCGGCACACGTTCGCGAGCTTGTTCCTGGTGGACGGTGGCGACATCTTCAAGCTGTCGCGCATCCTCCGGCATCACTCCGTGGCCATCACGGAGCGGACGTACGCGCATCTCAAGCCGACCGCGTACGCCGAGGACTACTCGCGTGTCGCGTTCCGCATGCCGAGCGACGCCAAGATTCTGCCGTTCGCAGCCGCCCAGTAGGCGGCCGGTGGGCGCTCGCCAGACCTGGCTATTTCCGGTCTGGTTTCGAGGGCTTATCAGTGAGCTTCGCGAACGGATTGTTCTTGAACCCGCCGACGCCCCAGTTCTCAGGCGGCGGACCTTCGCGGCGCGGCGGATCGTCGCGACGTGGAGCGCCCTGCTGCGGGCCGTGATCATCGTGACGCGGACCGCGATCATCGCGACGCGGGCCACGATCATCACGGCGCGGACCTTGGCCCTGCCAGTTCCGATGGTCGCCCTGCGGGTTCGGCTGCGGACCGCGATCGCCCTGCGGAGGTGGCCCGCCCTGCAAGTTGCGGTCGACCTGCGGAGGTGGACCGCCCTGCCAGTTGCGGTCGCCCTGCGGAGGTGGCCCGCCCTGCCAGTTGCGGTTGTCGCCCTGCGGAGGTGGACCGCCCTGCCAGTTGCGATTGTCCTGACGCGGACCGCGCGGACCGCGATTGTCCTGACGCGGACCACCTGGCTGCTGCGGACCGCCGCCCTGCCGTGGGCCGCGATCGGTGCGCGGACCGCGATCGTTGCGCGGACCACCCTGCTGCGGCGCACCCGCTTGCTGCTGCGGAGCGCGACCACCCTGCTGCTGCGGAGCGCGACCACCCTGCTGCTGCGGACCGCGGTTCTGCCACTGGCGACGATCGCCTTGCGGCGGCGCATCCCCCGGCGTCGTCGGCTGCTCGCCATGCGGCTGCTCACCGCTCAGCTGCTGCTCGGGCGACGGCGACGGCGACGGCGACGGCGACGACGACGCATCCCCGTTGATCTGCGGGACGCCGGGCGGTTGCGGCTGATCATTGCGCGGACCGCGCCGACCCTGGCCCTGCTGCGGTTGACCTTCGGGACGCGGACCACCGCCGCCTCCACGACCACGGCCACGGCCGCCGCGACGATTTTGCCCCTGGCCGGGCCCGGCGCCATGGCCCGGCTGCTGTGGCGGCTGCCTGTCGCGCGAGGGCGGCTGCCCACCGCGCTTCGCCGACAGGGCGATCCGCTTGCGCGTGCCATCGACCTCGAGCACGCGGACGGTCAGCTTCTGGCCGACCTTCACGACCTCGGCCGGATCCTTCACGAACTGCTCGGCGAGCTGCGAGACGTGCACCAGCCCGTCGTTGTGCACGCCGATGTCGACGAACGCGCCGAACGCCGTGACGTTGGTGACGATGCCTTCGAGCACCATGCCCGGCTTGAGATCCTCCATCGAGGTGACGTCATCGCGGAATGCCGGCGGCGCGAACTCCGCGCGCGGATCGCGTCCCGGCTTGGCGAGCTCGGCCACGATGTCCTGCAAGGTCGGTAGGCCGACCTCGCCATCGACGTAGTTCGCGAGATCGATCTTGTCGACTAGCTCCTGGTTGCCGATCAGCGCGGGCAGACCGACGCCGAGGTCAGCTGCCATCTTCTCGACGATGCCGTAGCTCTCCGGGTGCACGGACGAGGCATCGAGTGGGTTGGTGGCACCCGGGATCTTCAAGAAGCCCGCGGCCTGCTCGTACGCCTTGGGGCCGAGGCCCGAGATCTCCATGAGCTGCGCGCGGCCGGAGAACGCACCCTTGTCGTCGCGGTGGAGCACGATCTTCTTCGCGAGCGACTTGCCGATACCGGCGACGTAGCCGAGCAGCTGCGCGCTTGCAGTGTTGAGCTCGACGCCGACCTTGTTGACGCAGTCTTCGACGACATCGCCGAGCTTCTTGCCGAGCAGCGGCTGATTCACGTCGTGCTGGTACTGGCCCACGCCGATCGACTTCGGCTCGATCTTCACGAGCTCGGCGAGCGGATCCTGGAGCCGCCGCGCGATCGAGATCGCACCACGGATCGTCAGGTCGAGCTCGGGGAACTCCTCGCGTGCCAGGTCCGATGCCGAGTACACGCTCGCGCCCGCCTCGTTGACCTGCACGACGAACGGCGCGGCCGGGCCCTCGCGCAGCCCTGCATCGCCGAGGCAGTTTTTGACGAAGGCCTCTGCTTCGCGCCCACCGGTACCGTTGCCGACGGCGATCGCGCGCGGGGTGAACTTCTGCACGAACGCGAGGAAGTCGTCCTTCGCCTTCGCGAGCTGTGCATCGCCCTGCGTGATGAACACGGTGACGGTGCCGAGGAACTTGCCGGTCGCGTCGATCGCGGCGCACTTGCAGCCGGTACGCAGGCCCGGATCGACGCCGATCACCGCCGCGCTACCGAGCGGCGACGCGAGCATGAGGTTGCGCAGGTTACCGGCGAAGATATCGACGGCCTGATGGTCGGAGCGCAGCTTGAGCTCCGCGCGTACGTCGTTCTCGACGCTCGGCGCGAGCAGCCGCTTCAGTGCATCCGCAATCGCGAGGTGAAGCGCGTGCGCCCACGGCGACTGCGCATCGAGCTTCACCAGCCGCTCGATGCCCACGCCGACGCGGTTCGGATCGATCACGACCTGCGCGCGCAGCACGCCCTCGGCCTCGCCGCGGCGGATCGCGAGGAACCGATGCGAGGGGATGGTCTTCACCGCTTCGCTGAACTGGTAGTACTGCTCGAACTTGGTGGGCTCGTCGCCCTTGTTGGGCACCACCGTCGAGACCAGCTCGCCGTGCTCCGCGTACTCCCTGCGGACCCAGGCGCGAACCTCGGCGGTATCGGAGATCTGCTCGGCGACGATATCGCGCGCACCGGCGAGGGCCTCGTCCGCGGTCGCGACTCCGAGCTCGGCGTTGACGAACGCGGCGGCCTCGGCGAGCGGATCGCCCCCGGAACCCTGTGGGCCCTGTGCGCTGATCTGCTCGGCGAGCGGGCCGAGGCCCTTCTCGCGCGCCACCGAGGCGCGGGTCTTCCGGCGCGGACGGAACGGCGCGTAGAGATCCTCGAGCTCGCTCTTGCCGGTCGCGGCACGCAGCTTGTGCTCGAGCTCGGTGGTCAGCTTGCCCTGCTCCCCGACCGACGCGAGGATCGCGGCGCGCCGGGTCTCGAGCTCGACCAGGTACGTGCGCTGTTCGTCGATCGCGCGGATCTGGACCTCGTCGAGGCCACCGGTGCGCTCCTTGCGATAGCGCGCGATGAACGGGACCGTGTTGCCCTCGTCGAGCAGCGCGATCACAGCGGCGATCGAGCCGCGCGCCAGCCCCAGCTTGTCGGCCAGCGGCGGTACCGGATCGAAGTCCACGGGCACGGCCTTGGCGGGAGCGGTGTCGTCGGTCATGGGACCGGCGAACCTAGCTGCCGCGCCTGCCACCGGCAAGCCGGATCAGACCCTCAGAACGGGCCCGGGCGCGGGTCTTTCTGCTAATCAGCACCCATGCACATCGACCCCGCTCGCGCCCGGCTGATCCAGCGCCTCCCCAAGGTCGAGCTCCACCTGCATATCGAGGGTTCACTGGAGCCCGAGATGATGTTCAGCCTCGCCGCCAAGCACGGGATCGAGCTGCCATATTCGTCCGTCGACGCCGTCCGCGCCGCTTACAACTTCAGCGACCTCCAGTCGTTCCTCGACCTCTATTATGCGGGCTGCGACGTGCTCCGCGACCGCCGCGATTTCTACGCCCTCGCGATGGCGTACTTCACGCGCGCCCACGCCGACAACGTGGTGCACGCCGAGTTGTTCTTCGATCCCCAGACCCACACCGCACGCGGCGTGCCGATGGACATCGTGATCTCGGGCCTGCGCGATGCGATGGACGACGCACTGCGCCGCTACGGCATCACCTCGGAGCTGATCCTGTGCTTCCTGCGCCACCTCTCCGAGCAGGACGCGTTCGCCACGCTCGAAGCCGCGATGCCGTACCGCCCCGACATCATGGGCGTCGGCCTCGACTCCGGAGAGCGCGGCAACCCACCGGAGAAGTTCGCGCGCGTGTTCGCCAAGGCGCGTGACCTCGGCCTCCGGGCGGTGGCGCATGCGGGCGAGGAAGGGCCGGCGTCCTACATCGTCGACGCGCTCGACCTCCTGAAGGTCGAACGCATCGACCACGGCGTTCGCTGCGACGAGGATCCCGCGCTCGTCGAGCGCCTGGTCCGCGAGCGCATCCCGCTGACCGTGTGCCCGCTGTCGAACCTCAAGCTGCGCGTGGTCAAGGACCTGCGGAACCACAACTTCGCAACGCTGCTGCGCCAGGGCGTCGCGGTGACGATCAACTCCGACGATCCGGCGTACTTCGGCGGATACATCGGCGAGAACTACCGTGCCACCGCGGTCGCGCTCGACCTGACGGCGGCCGAGCTCACGCAGATCGCCGAGAACGCGGCGCGCGCGTCGTTCCTGCCCGCACCGGCGAAGACCGGCCTGCTCGCGAAGATCCGGACCGCGGGCGCACGTGCCTAGCGGAGCGCGCCACTGGCGATCGCGATCGCACGCACCGCATCGATGGTGTCGGCATCCGCAGCCGTCTTGTCGTCGCGATAGCGGACCAGCCGCGCGAACCGCAGCGCCACTCCTCCAGGGTATTGCGACGATCGCTGGACGTCGTTGAACGCGATCTCGACGACCTGCTCGGGCCGCACGAACACGATGTGACCGTCGCGATCGACCTCGATCGACTGCAGCATCGTCGTCTGCCAGGCGAGGACCTGATCGGTCATGCCCTTGAATGTCTTGCCGAGCATGACGAAGCCGCCGGCCGGATCGCGCGCCCCGAGATGGAGATTCGAGAGCATGCCGCGCCGGCGTCCCGAGCCCCACTCGGCCGCGAGCACCACGAGGTCGAGGCGATGGACGTGCTTGATCTTCAGCCACGATGCGCCGCGGTTACCGGCGTCGTACGGCGCATCGAGGGCCTTGGCCATCACGCCCTCGTGGCCGCTCGCGATCGCGCGGTCGTAGAACGCGGTGGCCTCGACCGCGTCCGCGGTGATCAATCGCGGCACGGCGTGTGCCGGCGCGAGCACATCGAGCGCGGTGAACCGCTCTTGCGCGCGGGTGGCGAGCAGCGTCTGATCATCGATCAGCAGCGCATCGAACAGCGACAGCGAGAGCGGCAACGATCGGACGAGATCCTGGTTGCGGCCGAACCGGCGCATCGTGTCCTGGAACGGTAGCGGGCGACCGCCGGGCCCGAGCGCGATCGCCTCGCCGTCGAGGATCAGCCGCCGTGCCGGGAGCGCACGGGCGAAGCCAACGACCTCGGGGACCGCGGAGGTCACCTCGTTGAGCGCGCGCGAGAACACGCGCACGGAGTCCTCGTCCTTGTGGATCTGCACGCGGAACCCATCGAGCTTGAGCTCGAGCGCAGCGGGGCCACCGATCGTCAGCAGCGCACAGCTCGCATCCTCGGCGGTCTGCGCGAGCATCGGCAGCACGGGGCGAAACACCGTGAGCCCGAACCGCGCGAGTCCCGCTGCGCCCTCGGCGAGCGCGGCACGGGCGATCACGCCGATATCGCCGGCGAGCATGTACGCGCTGCGCACGCTGTTCGCGGGTAGGCCGCTGGCGCGCGCGATCGCATCGACGACCAGCGCATCGAGCGCTCCCTGGCGCAGCTCGCCGAGCACCAGTGCGCCGAGGAAGGCTTGCTCGTTGTCCGTGGCTGCCGCGAGCAGGGCGCCAAAGCCCTGCTTCCGCTCCCGTCCCGCGCCGGTGCCGCGCAGCTCGGCGAGCGCGGCGAACCGGCGGTCGACCTCGGTCAGCGTCAGCGCGGGCGCCGCGGCGGGAGCTACCGCGGAGCGCAGCGCGTGAACCGTGGCGTGGCCGATGCCGAGCTTGTGCCCGCACTCTCCGGACAGCTGGCGCGCCGCGATCGCGCGCTCGTCGGGCAGCACGCCGCGTAGCAGCATCGCGATCCGCTCGACCTTGTTGTTCTTGCCGGCGATCTGCGCGACCTCGGCACTCGCGCGTGCGACCTCGACAAACAGCACCCGGGGAGCCTAGCGCGCGCGAGCGGCCTCGCGTACGTGCCGGGCGCGCTACTCGGTTCGCCAGCGCCAGCGTCCGTAGCGCAGGCGGCTCCAGATCCGCTGCCACAGCGAGGCGCGGAACCTCGGCAGCTGGGCGATCGTCATCGACGGCTCGGGCTGCCGTTCAGCAGACTCCGGCGCGGCGGCGGCGCCGATCGACGCTTCGACATCGATGATCGCCGACAGCATCTCCTCGGCGTCGGTGAACCGCTTGTCCGGATCCTTCGCGAGCGCTCGGCGGATCAGCGCATCGAGAGCAGGCGAGACATCGGGCACCAGCGCCCGCAGCGGGCGCGGTGGGCGGGCGAGGACGTTGGCCATGATCTCGCGCGGCGTGGTGCCCAGGTACGGGCGGAGCCCGGCGATCATCTCGTAGAGGATCACGCCCACGCCGTACAGATCCGACCGCGCGTCGTGCGGGCGCCCGAGCAACCGTTCGGGCGCGATGTACGACGGGGAGCCCATGGCCATGCCCGACCCGGTGAGCGCGGGTGCATCGTGCAGGCTGGCAAGGCCAAAATCGATCAGCACCACCCGAAACGCGCCGCGCGTGGCAAACATGATGTTCTCGGGCTTTATGTCGCGATGGATCACACCGTGCGCGTGCGCGTGTGCGAGCGCCGAGAGCGTTGCCTTGGCCACGTGCAGCGCTCTGGGCAGCGACAGCGGCTCGCCGGCCATCGCGGAATGCAGCGTCGGGCCATCGAGCAGCTCCATCGCGATGAACTGCACGCCGTGCTCGTCCTCGCCGTGGTCATAGACGCGCACGCAGCCGGGATGATCGAGCCGCGCGATCGTATGCGCCTCGCGCTCGAACCGCAGCTCGAGCTCGAGGGACAGCTGGCCGATCACCTTGAGCGCGACCTCCTTGCCGAGGCCGAGATGTTCGGCGCGGTAGACGTTTCCCATGCCGCCTTGGCCGAGCAGCGCGCGGATCCGATAGCGACCGGCGAAGATCGTTCCTGGCGAGAGTCCCACGATGGAAAGTGACGCAAGCCGCGAGCCAGGCTGCCCTGGTTCACAGCTCGCAGGTGCCGCGTGGTTCCGGGGGGCGTGGGGTCGGACCTCCTGCGAGATCCGCGGGCCGATCTGCCAGGCTGGCAGGTCGCAGCCCGCCAAGCTCCGAACGCCGTCAGCGCGAGACGGTCTCGAGCGCCCAGCTGTTCAGCGTGCCGACGTCCTGCGCCGCGGTATCGATCACGCTGAGCATCCACGCGCCCGCCAGAGTTTTCCCGGCAAGCGCGGCCACCGGGAACGTCATCTTCAGATCGTCGGCCGATCCGCCGGTCGCGTTGAACACGATCGTGTCGGTACCGGCGTGCGACAGCGTGACCTTGAGGTCGCCGCGATAGGTATGCGTGATGTCGACCGTGAGCTTGACCTCGGTCAGCGTACCGGCATCGGTCACGTTGATCCCGCTGGTCACGCCGGTCGGGCTGTTGTCGG
>JAYUVX010000460.1:0-2845 GCA_043753855.1 Myxococcales bacterium
CTGGTCACGAACACCCGCGAAGTCATGCCGGTCGCATCCGGGATTGGCGGCGCCTCGGCCATGACATCGTGGTCGTGGGCGTCTGGAAGCGCCGAGCGATCAATCCTCATCCGCCGGGTCCCAGCCGGTGGCGAGATCCTCCTCGAGCGCGTCGAGGCGCGCGAGCTGGTCAGCAGTGAGCTCGAAGTCGAACAGCTGCGCGTTCTCGGCGATCCGCTCGGCGCGGACCGACTTGGGAAGCACCACGACGTCGTGCTGGATCCCCCAGCGCAGCAGCACCTGCGCCGGCGTCTTGCCGAGCTCGACCGCGATCGCGCGGATCACCGGATGATTCAACCGCTTGCCCCGGGTCAGCGGGCTGTACGCCTCGACCACGATCCCGAGCTGCTTGCACAGCGCGACGGTCTCGCGCCGCTGCAGGAACGGGGAGAGCTCGATCTGATCGACATCGGGCGGACGGTTCGCGCGGGTCATCAGCTCCTGCAGATGCGGCACGAGGTAGTTGCTCACACCGATCGCGCGCGCCCGGCTCTGCGCAGCGAGCGCCTCGAGAGCGCGCCACGACTCGAGGCGCTTCCCCGGCACCGGCCAGTGGATCAGGTACAGGTCGAGGTATTCGAGCCCGAGCCGCTTCGCGCTCGCATCGAACGCCCGGAGCGCGGAGTCGTAGCCCTGGTCGTCATTCCACAGCTTGGTCGTGACGAAGACCTGATCGCGTGGGATGCCGCTGTCGCGGATCGCGGCGCCGACATCGGCCTCGTTCTGGTAGATGCGGGCGGTATCGATGTGGCGATATCCGAGCCGCAGCGCCGTGGCGACCGCGTCACGGGTAGGTGCGCCCGCTGGCGCTTGCCACACACCGAGTCCGATCTGGGGGATCCGTGTGCCGGAACGAAGCGGCAGCGTGGGGTGGGTCGACATCCGGGAAGCCTACGCCGGCGCGTATGATCGCGCCGTGAAGCCGCGGTTCCTCACGGTGCCTCCGGGTGGTCAGTGGCAGGGAAGTCGCACCGATCTCCGCGGTACCTGCGGTGGAGTCGCGTTCGGGGCGAGAAGTCGCTGGTGGGGAACCCGGTGGACCGTGATCAGCGAGGCGCCGTTTCCGGTGCCCGAGCCGCTGCTGCTGTTTGTTTCGTCGCGTGGCATGGAGCACGGATTCTGGCGCGACTTCCGGATCGGTGACCCCACGTTCGACCGCGAGCACTTCGTGTTCTCCGATACGCCTGCCTTGCTGCCGTTCGTCGTCGGACGGGCCACGCGCGCAGCGCTCGCTGCGGCCACCAAAGTCGATGATGCGCTCACCCTCTACGTGCGCGGCGGAGTCTCGCGGCTGACCGGAACCAACGACGCGAGCGATGACAGCGTGATCGGGCGACATCTCGCCGTGCATCGCGCGCTCGCCGAGGATCACCAGAGCGTGCTGAAGGCATGGGAGGCGCTCGTCGCCACCGTGCATGGTCGCGCCGAGCCGCGCTGGCCTCCGACCGGAACCGTGATCAACCCGGTCGGCGTGCTGCGGATGTGCCTGCGCTGGGATGCTGGCGGCTCGCGCGATGTGGACTGGTCCCAGCGCGAGGACTCGCTGCGCACGGTGATCGCGGGCACCGAGGGCCAGGGCCGGCCGCGGTGGAGCCTTCGCGAGGCGGAGCCGTTTCAGCCGCACGACCACGAGATCAAGGACCGGCGGTTCGTGCTCGAGGGCAAGCCCACGGTACCGCTCGCGGTGCTCGAGCCGATCGTACACCGCACGCAGATCACCCGGATTTCGTGCGGCGACGAGGCGGCCATCTCGGTGCGTGGACTCGCGACCACGCAGCAGCTGATCCAGATGATCCGCGCGCTCGAGCTGTTGCGGAAGATCCCGGAGTCGGGCTCGCCGTACCGATAGTTGCTACCCTGCGGCGTGATCGATCTCGAGGCGTACTTCGCTCGAACCGGCTATCGCGGCCCCCGCACGCCGGTGCTCGAGACCTTGAACGGGATCGTCCGTGCGCACGTGCAGGCGATCCCGTTCGAGAACCTCGATGTGCTGCTCGGCGTGCCGATCGCCCTCGAGCCGGCCGCGCTCGAGCGCAAGCTGATCCACGCGGGCCGCGGCGGCTACTGCTTCGAGCAGAACTCGCTGCTGCTCCACGTGCTCGAGCAGCTCGGCTTCGCTGCGCGCCCGCTCAGCGCGCGCGTTCGCTATGGCCGGCTGCGCGACTACACGCCGGCGCGCACCCACCTGCTCGTGCGCATCGAGCTCGACGAGTCCTGGCTCGCCGACGTCGGCGTGGGCGCGATGTCGCTCGGGAGCGTGCTGCGGCTCGCGGAGCATGGCGAGCAGGCCACCGCCCAGGAGCCGCGCCGGCTGCTGCGCGAAGACGATCGGATCTATCACCAGGTCCGGTTCGGCGATGACTGGCGCGATGTCGCGGAGCTCACCCTCGAGGAGATGCCGCCGATCGACCGCATCGTCGCGAACTGGTACACCAGCACGCACCCCGAATCGCACTTCAAGAACCGCCTGATCGCCGCGCGCGCGTTGCCCGAGGGTCGGGTGACGCTGCTCGATCGAGAGCTGACGGTGCGGGACAGGTCGGGGCGCGGCGAACCGCGGATCCTGACCTCGCCCGACGAGCTCTTGGCGGTCCTCGACGAGCAGTTCGGCCTGCGGTTTCCCGCCGGCACCCGGTTCCCGTGCAGCGGGCTCGACTGGCCTACTCGAGATTGATCGTCATGTCGGGTTTGTACATTCCCGGGATGTCGAGCCAGTAGAGCTTGCCGTTCTCGACGACCACCAGCAGCGTGACGCGGCTGCTGGTGTCGACCACGGTGATCTGCTTGCCCGCGACGTCGAACGTCG
>JAYUVX010000461.1:0-2844 GCA_043753855.1 Myxococcales bacterium
ATCTTCGTTTACTCGCCCTTCGACCGACTCGTCAGGGAAAATTCCGTGTTCTGGAATGCGAGCGGTCTCGACGTGACGATCGATGCGACCGGCCTTCGCGTCAACACGCAATCGCTCGCCACGGTCGTCGCGGGTGGTGTCGCGTTCGGCGTCCGAGATCCCGCTGTAAACGGCAAACCTGCTCCAGACAACGCCAAGTTCGCGCTGTTCGAGGATCGAAGTCACGCGTTCGCGAGCCCCGACCAGGCGATCGGGTTTCCGCTCGCGATGCGCTTCCATCAGCCCGTCCGAGGCCTCGGCAAGGGGGTTGGCGTCAACATCGAGTTCGAAGGACTTCACCTTGGAGATGTCGTCGCGGTGCGTCCCGGCTACGACATCCCGACGCGGTCGTTCTTCTTCGATGTCGACGCCAAGGTGTTCCCGGAGCGGCTGGGTGCCGCCTACACCAGTCTCGTCGAGGAAGGCGCGAAGCTCGGCAAGACGGGACCACAGATGCTGCAGGACCTGGTAGCACGCGGTCTGCGCGCGCAGCTGCGCTCGGGCAATATCCTGACCGGGTCATTCTACATCGCGCTGGATTGGTTCCCGGCCGAGCGCGACAAGGCTGCCTCGGCTCCCGCGGAAGCCAATGTATGGGTGGTTCCGACCATGCGCGGCGGCACCGAACAGCTCCAGGATACGGTCGCCAGCATCCTCGCCAAGGTCGACAAGATTCCGTTCGCCGCGATCGGCGGCGATGTCCACGATGCGGGTCGGGCGGCGGCCTCGTTGCTTGGCCATCTCGACCAGGACGTCGTGCCCCAGGCGCAGGCGTTGTTCGGTCGCGCTCAAGGCGCGATGGAAGCGTTACGCGAGGGGCTCACGTCGCTGCGCGACAACATCGCTGCGCCCGACTCCCCGATCCAGCAGTCGACCCGGACGACCCTCGAACAGCTCGAGCGCGCAGCCTTCGCGATGCGCGGTCTCGCCGACTACATCAAGAGCCATCCCGAGTCGCTGTTGCGGGGTCGCGCATCTGGCCGCCAACCAAAGCCGAGTCCATGAAGCTTTTCGTTCCCATCCTCGGTCTCCTCGGTCTCCTCGGTCTCCTCGTGCCGGTCGGCTGTCGGTCATCCGGTGGCCGCTACTACACCCTGATTGCTGCGCCCGATGCGGAGCCATCCGTTGCGACGAACGAGCTCCAGCTCGACGTGCTTCCCGTGGATGTCCCACCGGAAGTCGATCGCGCCGAGATCGTCGTGCGCGAAGGCCCCGGCGAGCTGACCCCGGTCGACACGCGTTCGTGGATCGCGCCCCTGCCGCTCGAGATCCGCCGAGCGTTCTCCGACGAGCTCACCCGCACCCTGGGCGCACGCGACATCGCCGGCGTGACCGCTGATGGCCCTCCCACCTACCGGATCAAGCTCGTGGTGCAACGCTTTGAATCGGCGCTGGGCAAGCGAGCGGTGATCGACGCGATCTCGACGGTTCACGAGATGAGCGGTACCGCGCCAACCCTCGTGTGCTCGCATCACGCGAGCGAGCCTGCTCGGAGCGGCTACGACGGCCTCGCCGAGGCTCACCAGCGAGCACTGGCGCAGATCGCGAAGCAAGTGGCGGCCTCCGTGCGGTCCTTTCACGGCGGGGCAGCCGCCTGTTCCAAGTGACGGGCTCGCGCAGCTGAAGAGTTGTCCTGCCGTGGACGGTGATCGATAGTCAGGCCGTGCGGAGCAAGAGACCCCGGCCGCGGCGCGCGCGCACGGTCCTCATCTGCTTGCTGACGACGGCGGTCGTGGGGTGGGCGTTCTACAGCCGCCGGCAACCCGGCAACTGGCAGCGCGTGTTCGCAACGCGCGAGGGCGAGATCGGCAGCTGGACCGCGAGTCGCACGATCATTCGCTCAGATGACATGTTCGTCGCGCTCCCCGATCGCAGCGCCCTCGGTCGCCCGGTGGAGGTGCGCTACGGCAACCGCTCGATCGTCGTCCCGGTGGTCGACGTCGGGCCGTGGAACATCGCCGATCCGTACTGGCTCCACGACGGCCGACCCGCGAGCGAGTCAGGCCACGGCTACTTCCGCAAGCCCACCAACATCGCTGGCATCGATCTGTCCGATGCGGTCTTCGTCGCGCTCCGCCTTCGCGACAACGATGTTGTCGAGTGGCGCTTCGTCCACCGCAACTATGTCGCGTTGCCATTTCTGTGAGCCGGAGCGATCGATCTCCCGGTGCAGCGAGATCGCCGAAGCGAACGATGCCGGGCGCTGCGGCGCAGAGTCGGGTAGACCATTGACATGACTTTCGACCCGATCGGGCTCGTTGTCGATGCATCGCCGGCGATGCTCGCGTACTGGGACCGCGGCGAGCGTTGCGTGTTCGCGAACCGCGCCTATCTGCGCTGGTTTGGCCGCACGCCGGAGTCGATGATCGGGACGACCCTCCGCGAGCTCCTCGGCCCGACGATCTACGCGCTCAACCTGCCGCACATCGAGGCAGCGCTTCGCGGCGAGCGGCAGGAGTTCGATCGAGAGCTCCCGGACCCGACGGGCGGGCCACCGCGCCACAGCCATGCGACGTACGTCCCCCACATCGAGCAGAGTGAGGTGCATGGCTTCTGCGTGCACGTCGCCGAGATTACACAGCTGCGCAACGCGCTCGCCCAGGTCAAGACGCTGCAAGGTTTGGTCCCGCTGTGCGCGTGGTGCCGCAAGATCCGCGACGACGACGGCTACTGGACGAGCCTCGAGGAGTACCTCGCCGATCACACCGATGCATCGGTCACCCACGGTATCTGCGATGCGTGCGACGCGAAGCTCTCCCACTGAGTAGCTCGCGGCGCCGCGGCTCCTACGCGATGACGGGTCGG
>JAYUVX010000462.1:0-2842 GCA_043753855.1 Myxococcales bacterium
GTCGCGATCCCGACGGCGGGAGGGCCGACCAGGCCGATCGCGGCCGGGCTCCCGCGTCCCACCGCGGTCGCCGCCGATGACAGCGCGGTGTTCGTGTACTGCGAGCGCGACAAGGCGCTGCGCCGGATCGATCTCGCGGATCGCAGCGTCCACGTGATCGCCAACGATCTTGAGAACAGCGACGATCTGCTGCTCGATGGAGCGTACGTCTACACGTTCACCTGGGGCGCGCAGCCCGGGCTCGTGCGGATCCCGAAGGACGGCTCGCATCCGCTCCAGCGGCTGACCACGGATCTGAAGACGCCGAACAAGATCGCGGCCGATGCCGCGGCGATCTATGGATCGAGCCGCGATCAGGCGCGGATCGTGAAGCTCGTGAAGTCAGCGCTTCCGGCGCCGTAGGCCCACCGCGCCATCGGTGCCAGGATCGCGCGGGGAAACCACGATCACGCTGAAACCTCGCTCAGGATCCGCGATCGCCTGGCTGTCAAAGTTGCCAGCCTCGAATCCGCCATTTCACCACGTCAGCTTGCGCGATTCCGGACAGCGAGCACACGACCACGCCGGCGCTGCGGCCAGGACGGAGCTTCCGTGCAGGCCTTTGCCAGCTCTCGCCAGGTGTGGGCGGTGGTCCGAAGCTTGCTGACTCCAGCCACATGCCCCGTAACGTGAAGAACCTTAGCGCCGCGCTGTCGACCGTGATTGGAATCGGACTGCTCGCCTCCGGCTGCGCGGACAACGTCGACCAGCGCACCGACCAACCGCTGCCCTGCACCGCGACGAGCACCGTCTACGGCATCGACCATGCCGACCTGTCGGTCGTCGCCACCGACGAGATCGATCTCGATGGCGATCACCGCCCCGATAATGCGCTCGGCCGTGCGCACGACCTGATGGTCGCGTTCGCGCCCGAGTTCGACATGTCGGGACGATTCGGCGGCCGGCTCGCGACCGACATCGCGTGGAAGATCAAGGTCGACCAGTGTGGCGGGAAGGTGCACGTCTCGATGACGCCGGATGTGAACGCGGCCCCGCACTATCCCGCGGTCGGAACGATCACCGCCGGCGGCCTGGTGGCGGCCGACAACGGCGTGGCGTACCTGCCGTTGCTCGCGCTCGCCGATGCCACGGGTACCAACCCGGATCCGGGCTGGCGCGCCGGTGATGCGCTGACGATCCGCGCGACCGTCACCGGCGATTCGATCGAGGGCGTGTTCGCGATGGCGGTCCCGACCGCGACCGTGCGCGCGGATCTCGCGGCTCCGATCGCGGCGTTCCTCACGACGCAGCCCGCGGACGACGCGCTGCGCGCGGCGACCGATGCAGACCACGACGGCGTGGTGACCACCGCCGAGGTCGCCGGTACCTCCACGTACACCGCAATGACGCAGAGCGATCTGGACCTCGCGATCGACGATCAGCCGCAGACTTCGGTAGCGTTCCGGTTCCACGCGACCGCGCAGCGCTGATCAGGACGCGATGCGGTGATCGGCGATCAGCTGGTGCTCGACCAGCCGGTGATAGGTCCCGCGCCGCGCCATCAGCTCGTCGTGCCGGCCGGTCTCGACGATCCGCGCGCCCTCGATCACGACGATCCGGTCGGCGTCGCGCACCGTGCTGAGCCGATGCGCGACGATCAGCGTGGTGCGCCCCTTCATTAGCCGGGCGAGCGCGGTCTGCACCGCGGCCTCGCTCTCGGCATCGAGGTTCGAGGTCGCCTCGTCGAGGATCAGCACTCGCGGGCTGGCGAGGATCGCACGGGCCAGCGCCACCCGCTGCTTCTGACCACCGGAGAGCTTGGTGCCGCGCTCGCCGATCAAGGTCGCGTAGCCATCCGGGAACCCCCTGATGAAGTCATGTGCGTTGGCATCGCGGGCGGCCTGCTCGATCTCGTCGGGCGATGCGCCGGTGCGGCCGTATGCGATGTTGTCGCGGATCGATCCGCTGAACAGCACCGGCTCCTGCGCCACCATCGCGAGCGAGCGCCGCAGCTCCTCGAGCCTCAGCTCGCGAACGTCGGTACCCTCGAACAGCACCCGGCCCGCGTCGACGTCGTAGAACCGGTAGAGCAGCGACAGCATCGTCGACTTGCCGGCACCCGAGGGGCCGACCAGCGCGATCACCTCGCCCGGCTTGATCTCGAGGGTCACGTCGATGAGCACCGGCTGCCCGCGCCGTGACGCATACGCGAACGAAACGCCCTCGAACGTGATCGCGCCCTGCCCCGCCGGCAGCGGCTTTGGCTGCGCGGGATCGCGGATCTCCGAGACCGTATCGATCACCGCGAACAGCCGGTCGGTCGCGCCCGCCGCTCGCTGCAGCGCACCCCACAGCCCGGCGAGATCCGCGAGCGCGCCCGCGACGAGGAACGTGTAGAGGAAGAACGACGTCAGATCGCCCGCCGACAGCTCGTGGCGGATCAGCGCGCGCCCACCGAGCCAGATCACCGCGGCTACGCCGATGTATCCCGCGGTCATCGCGGTGGCGAAGAACCACGACCGCGAGCGCACCAGCTCAAGCGTCTTGGCGAACGCGCCCTCCACGCCCGTGCGATACCGCCTCGCCTCGTAGTCCTCGCGCACGAACGACTGCACGGTCTGGATCGCGCCGATCGACTCCTGGACCTGCCCCGAGACCTTCGCGAGCTCGTCCTGCACCGCGCGCGTCATCCGCCGGATCCGCCGTCCGAACACCAGCGTGGTGATCACGATCGGCGGCACGATCGCGAGCATCAGCAGCGTGAGCTTCACGTCGATGATGAACAGCAGGATCATCGCGCCCACCATCTGGATCGAGTTGCGCAGCGCCATCGACAGCTCGCTGCCGACCACGCCCTCGACCA
>JAYUVX010000463.1:0-8701 GCA_043753855.1 Myxococcales bacterium
GTCGAAGATCTTCCACTGCGACAGCGCCGAGATCGGGTTGCGGGTGCGGCGGGCGTCGCCGCCGGGGACCCGCCCGAGCAGCCAGCGGGCGATCTGCCAGTCGCCCCGGATCCAGCGCGCGCGCCGGCTGGCGTCCGCGGCGTGCGCGGACGGGTAGTCCTCGAACAGCATCACGTCGCTGACCAGGCCGGAGCGGCCGTAGGCGCCCTCGAGCAGATCGTGGCTGAGCACCCGGTTGTCGGGGAACTTGCCGCCCATCGCCTCGCGCACGGCGTCGACGTCGTAGATGCCCTTGCCGATGAACGAGCCCTCGGCGAACACGTCCTGATAGATGTCGGAGACCGCGCGCGTGTAGGGATCGATGCCCGCGTCGCCACCGAACCAGCGCGCGAACCGCGACCGGGTGGTGCTCGCCATGCTCACGCCCACGCGCGGCTGCAGGATCGTGTAGCCGGCAGTCACGCGCCCGAGCTGGGCGTCGTAGCACGGACGATTGAGCGGATGCGCGAGGGTCGCCGCGAGCAGGCGCGCAGCCTCGCGAGGCAGCTGGGTGTCGCTGTCGAGCGCGATCACGTACTTCACGCCGGTCAACCGCTCGACCGGGCCGACCACGGTCGCGAACCGGGCGAGCTCGCCTCGCAGCGCGGCGTTGAGCTCCTCGAGCTTGCCGCGCTTGCGCTCCCAGCCCATCCACGCGCGCTCGCGCTGGTTCCACATGCGGTTGCGGTGGAACAGGAAGAAGCCCTCGCCTGATCCCGTGGAATACTTGGCGTTCAACGCCTCGATCCCGGCGATCGCGCGGGCGAGCAGTAGCGCGTCACCGTCGGTGGTATCGGTCGCCGCGTCGCGGAAGTCGGTGATCAGGGCGAACCCCAGGTTGTGATCGCGGTTGGCGAGGTAGCGCACCTCGAGCGCCTCCACCAGCTCGTCGATCTCGGTGACATTCGACAGCAGCGTGGGGACCGCCACCATCGTTCGGTGCTCCACGGGGATTCCCGCCGAGAAGTCGAGCCGGGGCAATAGCCGCGGATGCACGACGAGCGTGGTGACCCAGTGCACGATCCCGATCGCGAGCTGGCTCGCGCTCGCGGCAAGCCCGCCGCACCACAGGCCGAACAACACTCCGCTCGCCCGCACCGGCACGCGGGTCACGGCGAGCGCGGCCAGCACCGTAGTGAGTGCGATCGAGCCCGCATAGATCGCGAACCGCCGGCGGCGGCAGGTATCGCGCAGGAGCGCCGTCGCCGCCCGGCGCATCCCCACCGCCCGCTCGAGCGTTCGACGCCCATCGTCGATCAGGAAGTAGCCGACGTGGCCGGTGCGGCCGGCTCCCGCGGAGCGTGCGAGATCGATCGCCGCGCGCGCCACATCCTCCTCCGACCCGGCGCTGCGCCGCGCGATCGCCTCCACGACGTGGCGGTACTGGTCGCGGGTCCCGAAGTCCATCGCGGCGTAGGCTCCAGCCGGATCGGTGCGCAGCGTCTTCTCGACCACGCTCATCGCCTCGACGAACAACCGCCAGTCGATCGCGCCGAGGTAGCGCAGGCTACCGATGCTGTTTCCGATCGAGACCTGATCGGCGGCCTGGCTCTGCATCGCGAGCTCGAACACGTGCTCGATGGTCTCCGAGCGCTCGGCGAGCCGCTGCTCGAGCCACGCGAGCGGAAACACTAGCGCCGGTCCGTGGCCCTGCAGCCGGCTCGCGAGCTCGGCGGCGAACGAATCGGTGATCGGGACGTCCTCGTCGATCAGATCGGCGAGGATCAACACCACCTGCTCGGGGTTGGTCGCCGCGACCTCCACCATCTTCGCAACCCACGAGGCCGCCTGCTCGCGCTCGCGCCGCCCTGCGGTGACCCGCATGACCACACGCCGGAGGTTCTCGATCAGCGCGAGCCGCAGCATGATCGGGATCGCCCACAGCTCTCCGAGCTTGAGCGGCTGGAGCTCCTGGTAGGCGGCGACGAATGCCCGCAGCCCCTCGTCATCGACCCGGCCATGCGCGTGCGAGATCAGCTCGAGCGCGAGGTGGTACACCCGCGGCGCGCCCGGCATCGCTGCGTTGGTGAGCCGGGGTAGCTCGCGGTTGTACGAGGGCGGCAGGTGCTTCTGCGCGGTCCGGATCTGCTCCTCGATCAGATGGAAGTTGTCGAGGAACCACTCTGCCGCCGGCGTGATCTGGCGACCGCGCCGCACCGCGTCCGCGATCAGGCGGTTCGCGTCTGCGAGCGTCTTCTCGTTGTCGGCGAGCCGCTCGAGCAGCCACTGACCCCGCACGCGCCCCATCGTGGTCTCGTGCCAGCCCGCGATCGTGCGCGCGTGGCGCTCGAGCTGTCCCACGCTGAACAGCTCGGCGTGCATCGGCTGCTCGCTCTCACCGTTGCTGGTACTCGTGCCCTGCCCGCCGTTGCCACGCGGCCGCGGACGGCGATGCCGCCCAGCGGTCGACGATGGCTCGGACTCGACGGACACCAGGCAGGGTCGCCGCGACGTCCAACCCACGCAAGCGTCGCGGCCCTTCAACTCCGTGAGGCTGCGTGAGGAAAGGTCGCCGCCGATCTCCGCGCGACGCGTGGCCCGCGACGATCTACAAAACGAGCGAAGGTAACCAGCCGTTACCGCGCTGTGCGCTGCAAGTGCGCGAAACAACCCAGGTACGGGCCGGCACGCGGGGTGCTCGTGGTTTGCGGCATGTGGACGCTCGCTCGCAAGCTCCTGCTACACGACAGACTCCGGTTCATCGTCGCGATCGTCGGCGTCTCGGTGTCGGTGATGCTGGTGCTGGTCCAGGTCGGTCTCTACTACGGGTTCATGAACACCGCGTCGTCGCTGATCGACGCGAGCAAGGCCGACATCTGGGTCGGCAAGCGCAGCAACGACTCGTTCGAGTTCGCCACACCGTTCGACGAGCGGGCCTACTACAAGGTCGCGTCGGTGCCCGGCGTCGAGCGCGCCGAGCGCGTGCTGATCAACTTCGCGCAGATCAAGCTGCCCGATGGCGGTGACCTCGGTGCCCAGGTCGTGGGCGTGGACTCGGCGCCTGGAAACCGTCCGCTGCTCGCGCCGTGGAACGTGGTCGAGGGCGACGCGCAGCGGCTGACCCAGCCCGGCGCGATCGTGATCGACAACAGTGAGGTCGGCAAGCTCCACATCGAGCACGCCGGCCACATCACCGAGGTCTCGGGCGTGCGCGCCGAGGTCGTCGCGATGACCTCGGGCATCCGCTCGTTCACCACCTCGCCGATCGTGTTCACGGATCTCCGCACCGCGCGCAGCTTCCTGCCGCAGCTCGGCGGCGAGCTGGTCACCTACGTGCTGGTCAAGGTCGCGGCGGACCAGCAGATCGCGGAGGTCCAGGCGCGGATCAACGCGCTGCCGCACCTCGTCGCGTACACCACCGAGCAGATGTCGATGCGCACGCGCGACTACGGGTCGAGCCGCACCGGTGTCGGCGCCGGGTTCTTCACCACCGCCGTGCTCGGCGTCATCGTCGGGTTCGTCGTCGTCGGGCAGATCCTCTACAGCGGCACGCTGCAGTACATCCGCGAGTACGGCACGCTGAAGGCGATGGGCGCGAAGAACAGCGCCGTCGTGAAGGTCATCCTCTCGCAGGCGATGATCTCTGCGGCGCTCGGCTTCCTGGTCGGTGCGCCGCTCGCGATGGGAATGCGGGCTGCGATGAAGGGCGCGAACCTGACCGTCACGTTGAGCCCGCAGCTGTACATCGTCACGCTCGGCATCACCGCGGTGATGTGTTCGTTCGTTGCGCTGCTCTCGATCGTCAAGGTGCTCCGCCTCGACCCCGCCTCTGTCTTCAAGGCCTGAGCCCGAAGGAACCTCCCCCATGACCGCTGCCCTCGCACTCTCCGAATCGCTGCTCCGCGTCGCTACTCTCCCGGGCCAGACGTTACCGGCCCGGCTGGTCGGCATCGGCAAGACCTACGGCACCGGCGAGCATGCCGTCGCCGCCCTCGCGGACGCGACGCTCGACATCCGGCCGGGTGAAGTCACGCTGATCGGGGGCCCGTCGGGCTCGGGCAAGACCACGCTGATCTCGATCCTCGGTCTACTGCTGACGCCGACCGCCGGCGAGGTGTGGATCGAGGGCAAGAACGTCGCCGGCCTCGGCGAGCGCGCCCTCCCCGCCCTCCGCGCTCGCAACTTTGGCTTCGTCTTCCAAGGCTTCAACCTGTTCCCGGCCCTGACGGCGCTCGAGAACGTCGCGATGGCGATCCAGATGAAGGATCCGAAGGCGAGCCGGCCGAAGGCGCAGGCGAAGGAGCAGGCAAAGGAGCAGGCAAAGGAGCTGCTCGAGCGCGTCGGCCTCGGCCCGCGCATGCACCGCCTGCCCGCGGACCTCTCGGGTGGTCAGAAGCAGCGCGTCGCGATCGCTCGCGCGCTCGGTGGCAATCCACCGATCATCATCGGCGACGAGCCCACCGCAGCGCTCGATACCAAGACCGCACGCTCGGTGATGGAGCTGCTTCGCGAGCTCGCCACCAGCGCCGGCCGCGCGGTCGTCGTTGTGACCCACGATCCCCGCCTCGAGCGGTTCGCCGATCGCGTGGTCCGTGTCGAGGACGGCCTGATCCAGTCGATCGCTGCACCGTCATCGTCGTCATCGTCGTCATCGTCGTCATCGTCGTCATCGTCGTCATCGTCGTCATCGTCGTCATCGTCGTCGTCGTCTGTCCGCCACTGGGAGCCATGTCATGAACAAGCTGCTCAAGTCCCTCCTGCTCGCCGCTCTCCTCGCCGCCGGCACCGCGTACTGGTTCGGTCGCCAGACTCCAGATGCGTCGGCGCAGCCCGCGATCACGGTTCGCCCGTCGACGCTGATCGCGCCCGGGCGCGTCGAGCCGGTGCGCGATCCGGTGAGGCTCTCGTTCGAGGCGCAGGGCCGGATCGTCGCGATCGAGGTCGATGAAGGCAACGCGGTCAAGGCGGGTCAGGTGATCGCGCGGCTCGACGACCGACTCCCCGTCGCGCGGGTCACCGCCGCCGAGGCGCAGCTCGCCCAGGCGAGGGCACGCCATGCGATGGCGCGTCGCGGACCACGCGCTGAGGATCTCGCGGCCGCGCGCGCGGATGCCGAAGCGGCGAGTGCCGTCGCCGCGCATCGGAATGCCGAGCAGCTGCGCAGCGCGGCGCTCGGCAAGACCGGCGCGCTCTCGACCTCGGTGGTCGATGCCGACGAGGCCGCCGCCCGGGTGGCGGCCTCGTCGGCGTCCGCGGCGAAGGCGTGCTATCGGTCGCTCGCGAAGGGTACGCGCAACGAACAGATCGAGGAGGCCGCCGCCGCGGTCCAACTCGCACAGGCCGAGCTCGATGCCGCGAACGTCGCGCTCGATCAGACGCTGCTCCGCGCTCCGAGCGATGGCGTGATCCTTTGTCGCATGGCAGAGGTCGGGGCGATCGTCACCACGATGGCGCCGATGCCGGTGGTCTCGATGGCGGACCTTCGCCGGCTCGAGATCCGCGCCGAGATCGACGAGGCCGACCTCGGAGTGGTCGCCATTGGCCAGGCAGCATTCGCGACCGCCGATGCGTTCGGCGACCGCACGTTCCCGGTGCGGATCGTCCGCATCAGCCACGAGCTCGGCCGCAAGACGGTGCGTGACGATGACCCGCGCGCCCGCGTCGATACGCGCGTGCTCGAGGTGATCGCGCAGTTCGATGGCGTTCCCGGCAGCGAGATCCCGCTCGGGCTGCGGATGAGCGTCCACGTCGCGAACTGATCAGCGGCGAAGCTTGTCGAGGAAGGGCCCGGCGGCGCCACGCATCGTCTCGGCGAGCAGCCGGTACTCGCGTAGCCGCGCCGAGGAGGTTCGCCACGCGAGGCCGATCGTCCGCCCGGGCACCGGGCTTCCGAATCGCGCGAGCCCGACAGGGCCCTTCGGCTGCAGCAGTGACGCCGCGGCGGCCTCGGGCAGCAGCGTGACACCGAGCCCACCGGCGACCATCTGCACCAGCGTCGGCAGGCTGGTCGCGCGCAGCTCGATCGCCTCGACCGCTCCGCTGCGCGAGCAGACCTCGAGCGCCTGATCGCGCAGGCAGTGACCATCCTCGAGCAGCAGCACGGTCTCGGCATCGAGATCCCGCGTCGACAGCCGGGTGCGCTGCCTCAGCACCGCCGCGTTGCGTGGCGCGGCGACCACGAAACCTTCGTGCGCGACCTCCGCGGTGGTGAAGTCTCCCGGCACCGGGATCGCGAGCAGCGCGAGCTCGAGCTGGCCCGCGGAGAGCTGCGAGAGCAGGCGGTGGGTCTGGTCCTCGCGGAGGATCAACTCGAGGCGCGGAAACTTCGCGCGCACGGCGGGCAACAGCGGCGGGAGCCAGTACGGTGCGATCGTCGGGATCACGCCGAGCCGCAGCGGACCGACCAGGGGCTCGCCGCGGCGTCGCGCTGCGTCGCTGACCGAGTCCACCGCGGTGAGTGCCTCGCGCGCCCGGGCCACGATCTCCTCCCCGGCCGGCGTGACCAACACCGACCTCCGATCGCGCTCGAACACCTGCACGCCGAACAGCGCCTCGACACCCTGGATCTGTGCCGACAGCGCGGGTTGCGAGATCCCCACCGTGGTCGCCGCGCGGCGGAAACTACCCTCCTCGGCCACGGCGACGAGACACTCGAGCTGGCGGATCGAGGCACGTTCCATGACAGGGCTGGTCTATCACGCCTTCTGCGTTCCGCACTGCGCCCTATCACCTCCCACGGCTGATCGCTCGCCATACCCAAACCATGGTGCCCACACCGATCGCGAGCGTCACCGCGAACAGAGCGAACCCGGAGGACCCGCTCGCGTCCGGCCGGGAGGGTTCGAGCAGTGCGAGCCGCGGGGCCTCGCGCACCACGGTCGCGCAGAGGAGCGCGGCCGATCCGGCGCCGGTGACCAGCGACAGTCCTGCGCCATCGGGCGCCCGGAGCATCCACACCCAACCGGCGGCCTCGACAGCGAGCGCGGCGATCAGCAGGTACAGCCAACCGTGCGCATCGCCCTGCAACGCGCCTCCTGCGCCGGCGAGCAGGACCGCCGCCGCGACGCTGAGGCCGCGACCGGAGAGGCCGAGGATCGCCAGCCTGCGCCGCTCGCCACCCGACGCCCACCACGACGCGACGATCGCGAACAACGACAGCATCGCTCCGAGCCACAGCAGCAGCCGCGGGTAGACCCGGGCTTCACCGTAGATCCGCTGACCGGCCGCGTACATCGCGCGCCATGCCGGCTCGTCCTGCATCAGCTGATCGAGCTCGGTCCACGACCAGGCGACGAACAGGAAGCACACGGTACCGATCGCGAGCGCGATCCGGCGCACCCGCACGCTGATCTTGGCCTTCGCGAGGTACAGCGCGTAGAACCCGACGATCAGCGCGGGCACGACCGCACCCCAGCGCGGTCCCATCAGCAGATTGGCGGTGTAGAACCGACGCTGGTACAGGAGCTGGAGGAACAGCAAGGGGCCGACGCCCGCGGTGATCCCGCAGCCGAGCATGAACGGCAGCCGATCACGCACCCGCTCGGCGACCGGATCATCCAGCTTGCGCATGGACTGCACGAGCGCGTACCCGGTGCCGGCGAGCACGTAACTCACGAACACGGCGTGCAGCGCGAACGTCAACAGGTACAGCGCGAGCCACAGCGCGGGCGCGTCGTCGGTGAACGGCCACATCAGTGCGGTGCTCCTGAAACCGGCGTCGGCGCCGTGCCGGCCTCGTCGAGCCACGTCGCGATCTGCGCGAGGGTGACGGGCGCATCGCTCACCGGCCAGCTCCCGGGGCGTTCGGCCGTCTCCCAGCGCAGCAGCTGGATCAGCGCCTCGACGTCGGCCGCGTTGCCGGCGAACGGCGGCATGAACGCCTTGGTGCGCTGCAGCTTGGACACGTTGAGCCGGAGCTGGTCATCGGTCCACGTGCGGGTCAGCTCGACGAGGGCGTTCGCACCGTGCAGCGTGTGGCATGCATCGCACAGCGCGCGGTGAACCTTGGCGCCACGCCGGAGCTGCGCCGTCGGATAGCTTGCCTCGTCGCGCAGCGGGTACGGATCGTCGGTCACCGCACCGTGCGCTCGCAGGTTCGCGACCTCGTCGGGCGTGATCGAGGTCGAGTACAGGACCCCGCGCACGGTGTACGGCTTGCGCGCGCCCTCGCGCACGAACTCGCCAGCCGCGGTGGCACCGAAGGCGAGCACGAGCAGCAGCGTCGCGGTGGCGCCGTTGATGTAGAGCCGCTTGATGATCAAGCCGACGATCACGTACCCGCCGATCAGGGTCGATGCGCCCGCGGCCACGCCGACGAACATCGTCATCGGCATCGAGCCGCCCATCAGCCATTGCCGGCTATCGGCGGGGATCACGGCGAGGAACCACAGCGCGAGCACCGGCATGATCGCCATCGGCGCCGCGAACCGCGAGGCGCGCCGGATCAGCGCCGCCCGGGCATCGCGCTCGAGCTCCATCGTGTTGATCACCACACAGGCGACGAGCGCGCCCAGCGTCGCCGCCACCGCGGTGCGGAACAGCAGCGAAGGCCAGAAGCTCGCGTTGAAGAACCCCGCCCACAGCCCTCCGCCCTCGAGCCAGCGCCCGGGCGTGAGCTGCCACGACAGGATGCCGTTGATCCAGAACAGGCTCATCCACGCAGCGCCGGCGTAGATCAGGAGCAACCGCCGCCGCGTGCGATCATCGAGGCGCGGCCCGAATC
>JAYUVX010000464.1:0-8691 GCA_043753855.1 Myxococcales bacterium
AAGGCGCGTCTGGCCGAGCTCCCCACGGTGACCGAGGTGGGCATGAACGTGCTCGCGCCGGTCGTGCGTAGCGGCAAGCTCGCGGTCGACGTCAAGGACGACAAGATCCTCGGCTTCCGAGCAGGAGCGGTGCGCATTGATGGACCGAAGAGCCGGCATCGCGCGATCCATGAACGCGTCGGCGGAGCGACCTGCCCGAGCCTGTCGCTTGAAGAGCTCCTCGAACGTGGAGCCACGAGCCTTCGGCAGACGATCGCACGGGCCAAGCTCGTCGTGATCCACTGCGAGGGAATCGACAAGGCCGGAGAGAAGGGCGTCGGCCTCGCAGTGTTCGACCGCGAGCTCCAAAATTTGCGCGCCGCATGGCGACTGCTCTACGAGGCGGGCGTTAAGCGCTTCGTAATCACGGCTGACCACGGCTTCCTGCTTCACGACGAGCTCACGCGCGATCCGATCGTTCGCGGCAAACTCACCGATCCGCAACGCCGCCACGTGATCTCGAGCCATCGACGCGATCAGTCGGGTGAGGTCACGGTCAGCTCGCAGGATCTGGCGTACGAGGGCGAGACGTTCTTCATGTCATTCCCTGAGAACGCCTCGCCGTTCGATCGTGGCGAGCGCGTGAAGGACTTCGTGCACGGCGGGAACAGCCTCCAGGAGCGCGTCATCCCGGTGATCACGGTTCGGCATCGTCACGCCGCCGGTGGCGAGACGGTGAGTTATGTGGTCGAGGCGCGGGCGGGGAGTCCCGTCGCGGGTATGCATCGCCTGCATGCGAAGGTCGTCCCGGCCTCTCAGACGAGCCTGTCATACGGTGGGAGCGCCGAGCTCGAGCTCGCGCTCGAAGGTGCCGACGGTGCCGATGTTCAAGTCGAGCTGTGCGACGCCCCAGATGCGCGCGTCGGCGGCGGCTGTGTGATCGCGACTGTCGGCCAAGCGTTCGAGGTCTTGTTCCGGCTGTCCGGAGACGTCGAGGATCGCGTGCCGGTCCGTTTGCGGCATGCGACGCGAAGTATGGCCGTCGCGGCGAAGACCACCGATGAACGATTCCAGGTCGTGCTCCGCACCCGGCCGGCCGTCGCGCAGGTCGCCGGGCCTGTGGCGGTGATCGCCGTCGTGCCGAACGCACCGGAATGGTTGTTGGCGCTCCCCGATGGAGTCCGCGAGGTGTTCCGCCACCTCGCGGATCACGGCTCGATCAACGAACAGGAAGCAACGCGGCTCCTCGGGGGTGCACGGCAGTTTCGAAACTTCAGCCTGCATCTCGACGACTATCGATCACGTGCGCCGTTCGCGGTGCGCGTGGACGTTTCCAGCGGAACGAAGTGCTACGTCCGAGGAGAGATCTAATGCTCACGCAGAATGACGCCAAGCACATCTTCAATCAGCTGCGAGCGGGGCTCGTTCCCGAGCGCGGGCTCGATGCGTTCGCCGTCGGCGTCGACAAACCGCGCGACGAGTTGCGCCGCCAGTTCGACCTCGTTCAGGAGGGCAACGGAAGCATCAAGTTCCTGCGCGGAGGCTATGGCTGCGGCAAGACGTTCATCGCACGGCTAGCGATCGCCGAAGCCCATGCGAAGAACTTCGTGACGAGCTTCGTCGTGGTGTCCGACAACGACCTTCGCTTTCATCGGTTCGAGGAGGTCTATCGCAAGGTCGTCTCTGAGCTCGCGACCCAGACATGTCCGCGAGGCGCGCTGAGCGACATCCTCGATCGCTGGATTGGCGACATCGAGGACGGCCTCATCAAGCTCGGCGCCGATACCAACGCCGCTGACTTCGACGACCAGGTGCGCGCGAAGTTGAAGGAGCGGCTGGCGAACCTCACCGGCGGCAAGGCGCCGGCCGACTTCGTTCGGGTCATCCAGACGATCTTCGACCTCAAGCAACAGGGCGAGCTCGCCGATGCCGCATCGCTCGTCTCGTGGTTGTCGGGAAGCGGCAACATCGCTGCGTCGGTGAAGCGTCGCGCCGACCTCAAGGGTGATATCGGCAGCGCCGACGCGCTCGCGTACCTTCGGGGCATTCTCGAGATCTCGAAGTCCGCCGGCTACAAAGGGATGCTAATCGTCATCGACGAAGCCGAGACGATCCTCCGCATGCGAACCGACAGTCGACATAAGTCGCTGAACGGAATCCGCCAAATCAGCGACGCCTCCGGCGACTACCCAGGCCTGCTCTGGATCTTCACTGGCACGCCGGACTTCTTCGACAATCGCAAAGGCGTCGCCGGCCTTGCACCGCTGCACGACCGGATCCGATTCCTCGAGCACGGTGGCTTTGCGAGCCTGCGGCAACCGCAGCTCCAGCTGAAACCCTTCGACGCCGAGCGGCTCAAGAGCGTTGCGCTGCGGCTGCGCGAGCTCTATCCGATGCCGAATCGCCAACGCGTGATCACCCGGGTCTCCGATGCGTTCATCGATCGGCTCGTCGCGAAGGTGACTGAAGGCTTTCGTGGGGACGTCGGGGTCGTACCGCGCCAGTTCCTGCGCGAGCTCGTCAATGTGATGGATCTCGTCGACGAGAACGACGACTACATCCCGGATGACGCCTATGGCTTCACGATGGACAAGTTCGCAGCAACGCTAAGCTCTGAAGAGGCGGCGGCAGCGGCCGGTCGCTCCGTGCCGGTTGTGACCGAGCCTGAGGACGACGAAGACGAGGCGTTCGTTCCCGCGGAACAAGTCTGGTGAGCGCTTCCGCATTCAGCCGCTTCGCGCCCCGACTTCAGGACGCGATCGCGTCTCGCCTGGGGTGGACGACGCTTCGCCCCGTGCAGGAGTTGGCCAGCGCCGCGATCCTCGATGGCAAGAATGCCGTCGTGCTCGCGCCTACGGCCGGCGGCAAGACCGAGGCATCGATGTTCCCGACCATCTCCATGCTGGTCGAGCACCAGGCGGAGGGTGTCGGTGCGATCTATCTCGCGCCGATTAAGGCGCTGCTGAACAACCAGTCCGATCGGCTTGGGCTCTACACGGAGATGGTGGGGCTCAGCCGCTTTCTCTGGCACGGTGACGTCGACGCGTCCGCGCGCAAGGCGTTCGTTACGGAGCCGAGCGAGCTCCTGATGACCACCCCGGAGTCGTTGGAGGTCATGCTCGCCTCTACGAAGGTCCCAGTCGCGAAGCTGTTCCGCGATCTGCGGATCGTGATCATCGACGAGGTGCATGCGCTCGCGGGCACCGACCGCGGCGCACACCTGATGAGCGTGCTTGAGCGCATCGCGGATCACAGCCAGCACGATGTCCAGCGCGTCGGACTCAGCGCGACGGTCGGAAACCCCGAGGTCATCGTCAAATGGATCCGCGGGACATCGAAGCGTGACGGCGTAGTCATCGATCCGCCGAAGTCACCAGCCCGACGTCAGATCGCGGTACAGCTCGACGCTGAGCCCGTCACGCTCGCTACGCGTGCCGCGGAGCTGGCGAAGGACAAGAAGAGCCTGTTCTTCTGCGAGAGCCGCGCGTTTACCGAATCAGTCGCCGACCGGATGCGTGATCGCGGCACTGATGTCTTCGTCCACCACAGCTCGGTGTCGCTTGAAGAACGTCGGCTCGCCGAGGAACGTTTCCAAGGCGGAGGCAGCGCGGCAATCGTCTGCACATCGACACTCGAGCTCGGCATCGATGTCGGCGATCTCGACAACGTGTTCCAAGCGAACGCGCCCGGAACCGTCTCCTCGTTCCTCCAGCGAATGGGACGCACCGGTCGGCGCTCGAACACCACGGCCAACACGACGTTCTTCTGTGACAACCCCGAGTCCGTCCTCCAGGCCGTCGCGCTCGTCGAGCTCGCCCGAGAGGGATGGGTCGAGTCCATCCCGCCGCAGGAGCGTTGCTGGCCGGTCCTCGTCCATCAGCTCCTCGCGTTCACGCTCGCGGCCGGCGGTATCCCGCGAAACCTCGCATGGGAGAAGCTGTCGCGACTGCCCGATCTCGCCGGCATCACGCGGTTCGAGTTCGATCAGACCATCGACTTCATGGTGCTGCACGACTACCTGTTCGAGTCGAGCGGGCTCCTGTCGATGGGGGAGGCCGCCGAGCGCAAGTACGGGCGCAAGAACTTCCTCGAGCTCTACGCCGTGTTCTCGAGTCCGCAGTACTACCGAGTGATCGGGCCGAGCGGTTCCGACATCGGATCGCTCGAACAAGGTTTCGTCGACAACCTCGTCGAGGACATGACCAGCTTCCTCCTCGGGGGGCGCGCGTGGTTGGTCCAGTCGATCGATCACAAGCAGCGCACAGTGGTCGTGCGACCGTCACCACGCGGCAAGCAACCATCGTGGGGTGGCTTCGCGCCCAAGATGCTCGGCTTCGAGGTCTGCCAGCGCATCAAGAAGCTCCTGTGCGAGACGACCGAGTACCCGTACCTCGCAGAGAGCGCCGCCTCCGCGCTGCAGCTCTACCGCGAAGACTTCGCCGCGCTGCTCCAGCGCGGAAACGCCATCCAGATGGCCGATGATGGCGCTCGGTGGTGGACGTACGCGGGTGGCCGCATCAACCAGACCCTGCGCCACGCGATCGCCGAGATGACCGGCTGGAAGGTCGTCAACGACAACTTCCGGCTGCGCTTCGAAGGTGATGGAGTCTCGCATGCCGCCGTCGTCAAAGCGATCGAAGCGCTCGCGGTGCCCTCGTTTTGGGAAGACGCCGATCTGTGGCAGCGAATTGTCGCGCGCATCCCGCCCTATCGGTTCAGCAAGTTTCAATCTGCTCTCCCGCCACGGTTCGAGCTCGAGCTCGTCGGCCGCTACCTGCTCGACCTCGACGGTGCGCGTCGCTTCATTCTCGGCGATGTGGCCGAAGCGCCATCCGCGCGCGTCGCCGATCTCCTGCGTCGGGTGATCTCGTCGTTCCCAGTCGCCGAGGCTGGTCCACAACCGGTCGCAATCGAAGCCGCTCGCCCGCTGCGCGCGATTCGGCTCGTTACGACCGACGCCGAGCTTGTAGCGCTCTGCGCCGACCTCGAGACCCGCCGCTTCATCGCGCTCGACGTCGAGACCACGTTGTTCGATCGTGATCTGTGTCTGATCCAGGTCGGGGTCGATGAATACAACGCGGTCATCGACCCCCGCGCCGCGATAGATCTCGAGCCGCTCGCTCGGATCTTCGAGTCGTCGAAGATCGTCAAGGTGATCCACAACGCGACGTTCGAGCGCTCAGTCCTCCAACGATCGAACATCGCGATCGCGAACGTCTTCGACACACTTGCAGCCTCTCGTCGCATCCGCGGACGCCAAGCCGGTGGACATAGCCTCGCAGCCGTATGCCGGCGCGAGCTTGCCAAAACGATCGACAAGACCCAGCAGACCTCCGACTGGACCCGCCGTCCGTTGACGGATGCACAGGTCGCCTACGCTGCTCTGGACGTGGAGGTCCTCGTTCAGCTGTTTGATCTGTTCAGCAGGATTCAACCGGAGCTTGACCTTCCCGTCGTCAGCTAGTTCTTCGCTTCGCTGGCGGGGTCCCGTGCCGCAGGACGCAGAGGCGCGATCCCGGTGACCGTGCAGAACGCGGAGGCGAACCCGTCAGGAGAGGCAAGACCGTGGTGTCATCGACGGAGATTCCGATTGTCAGGCGTCCGTGCTATCGAGGGTGTCGTGCGCGATGTCGAGCTTGAATGGTTCGCGCTCCGTTTTCAGGGCGTGATGTTCGTCCGGCGCGGCACCGCGTTCCAGGACTTCTTCGCCGATCTGATGGAGGCGGCGCACCCCGGGGACTTCGAACGCGTCCGCCCGTACGGAAACAAGGGCGACCTGAAATGTGACGGTCTCCTACGATCGCGCGGGCACGTCTTTCAGGTCTACGCGCCCAGAGAGACAAAAGAACCGGCAATGCTCGCGAAGATCCGGGAGGACTTCGCGGGTGCGAAGAAGCACTGGAAGACTCAGATGTGCGGGTGGATCTTCGTTCACAACGACATGGACGGGCTTCCTCCAGGTGTCGTTCAAGAAATCGACGGTCTGCAAAAGAAGAACAAGAAGGTCAGCATCGAAACATGGGCGCACGAACGGCTGCAGACCATCGCTTTGGGGCTCCCCCGTGCCAAGATCGTGGCGATGTTCGGGCGCCCGCCAAACCGGCACGACTTTGATCGGCTCACATTTGAGCCGCTCGCGAGGGTTCTAGCAGCGGTCCGCGGGCAGGACCCTGTAACTCTGGAAGACATCGCGCCGGTCTCCCCGAAGAAGCTAGAAGCGAATGCACTGGGCGCGGCAGCCGCGGACTATCTGCGGCTCGGGCGTCAGCGAGAACATCTCGTGCAGCAGTATTTCGAGAAGCACCCGAACCCGACGTTGGGCGAGGAGGTGGCAGCGGCATTTCGCGATGAATATTCGAAGCTCCGGCAGGATGGTCTGGACGCGAACACGATCTTCGCTGCGCTTCAGGAGTTTGCTGGCGGCTCTACTCGAGGCGACGCAGAACACGAGGCCGCTGTACTCGCAGTGATGTCGTACTTGTTCGAGCGGTGCGACATCTTCGAAGCGCCGAAGGTGACATCGTGATCCTGCCGAGCAAACATCTCAGCGGGGATCGCGCGCTGGTTACTATCGGGGCAGAGGTGCTCGCTCTGCTTCGTGAGCCAAAGACTGTGTCTCGTCTTTGGAACGATGTGAAACGAAAGCGGGTATCGATGCCGGTCAACTACGACTGGTTCATACTCGGACTCGACCTGCTTTTTGCGATGGGACTGGTCGACATCGAGCGCGGTCGCGTCGCACGCCTAGAGAAGCCATGATCGAGCGGCTAGAGAGCAACCTCGGCACCTTCAAGTCCCTCGTGTTCACCAAGGGTTTGAACGTAGTGCTTGCGCAGAAAAGTGTGGGTGCGACGGATCGGCAAACGCGCAATGGTGCCGGCAAGTCGAGCCTCGTCGAGCTCGTCCATTTCCTTCTCGGAGGAAGCTATGGGACGGATCATTTTCTGCGAGCTCCTGCACTTGCCGATTCTTGGTATGGGATGCGTTTCGACCTTGCTGGTCAGCGCGTTGAGGTCCAGCGCACACCGGCGACGGCCAAAGAGATTGTGATCGCTCACGCCGATGTCACTTCTTGGCCCCGACCGCCGAAGCTGAGCAAGAAGAGTAATCAGCTCGTCATCTCGAACACCGACTGGAAGGCGGTGCTTGGGAATCAGATGTTCGGACTGCTCGACGCCGACGACGGCGAGAACGAGAACGAAGACGAGAGCCCCCTGTTCGGGCCAACATTTCGCATGCTGTTCCCGTACTTTGCCCGACGCCAAGCTGGTGGTGGATTCCTTTCTCCACAGCAACATTCAAACAAGCAGCAACCGTGGGACCAGCAAGTCTCGGTCACACACCTACTGGGGCTCGATCCATCCGTGCCTCAGGCGCTGCAACTCGTTCGCCAGCGCGAGAAGGCGCTCGGTGAGCTCCGCAAAGCAGCGAAGGGCGGACTCCTGGGGGACGTCATCGGAAAGGCGTCTGATCTACGTACAAAGTTAACGGTCCACGACGCGAAGGTGGCGAAGCTTCGCGAACAACTCGCGACGTTTCAGGTCGTCCCGCAGTACCGAGAGTACGAGCAAGAAGCATCTCGCCTCGGCGTGGAGATTTCAAAGCTCGCGAACGACAACACCGCCGACGAACAATCCATCCAACAGTTGAACGAGGCCGCCGAAACTGAGACTCCGCCGCGCTTCGCGGACGTCAAGCGTGCATACGATGAGGCCGGCGTTGCGCTTCCGGGACTTGTGCAGAAGCGATTCGAGGACGTTGAGCGATTCCACAAGTCGATTGTGGAGAACCGAAAGTCTCACCTTCGTTCCGAGATCGAAGCAGCACAGGAGCGCATTCGAGTCCGCGACCAAGCAAAGCAAGCACACGGTTCGCGACGCGCTGAACTGATGATGATCTTGAAGACCGGCGGCGCTCTAGACCATTTCTCGCAGCTCCAGAGCGAGCTTTCGCGCCAGGAGGCCCAAGCCGAGTCACTGAGAACTCGATTTCACGCAGCTGAGACTCTCGAGCGGAATAGTGCCGAGCTCGACGTGGAACGCGCGCGGCTACACAAACGTCTTCAGGACGACCACCACGAGCAAAGTGCGGTGATAGGCGAGGCAATCCTCGCGTTCGAGGAACTTTCCAATGCGCTTTACGAGCAGGCCGGCAGCCTGACTGTCAGTGACACCGCCAATGGACCGGCGTTCGAGGTCAAGATCGAAGCATCCCGGAGCAAGGGGATAAACAACATGCAGATCTTCTGCTTCGACATGATGCTTATGGAACTCTGCATGAAGCGACTAAGGGGTCCCGGCTTCTTGATCCACGACTCGCACCTGTTTGACGGAGTTGACGAGCGTCAGGTCGCGAGAGCTCTCGAGATCGGTGCGGCGAGAGCAGAGAAGCTCGGCTTCCAGTACATCGTGACCTTGAACGAAGACGCGGTTCCCCGTGCCGCGATGCGACCAGACTTCAATTTCGACAAGTACATCAACCCGGTTCGCCTGACCGATGCGACTGATGTCGGCGGACTGTTCGGACTTCGCTTCGAGTGATGGGTCGAGCTCTTCAAGTCGCCGAGCCTTTCCGAATTTCGGGTGCCGTGACGTCGAGGGAACACCGCCTCGAGCTGGTATCGACGGACGCCGAGGACATGCTCGAGACCGTGATGCGGCGCTCGTCCGGTCGACAACAGGGTGAAGCTACGGACTGGACGTGCCTCGGACC
>JAYUVX010000465.1:0-25755 GCA_043753855.1 Myxococcales bacterium
GGTCGCGCCGGGGCGGCCATCGGCGGCGGGGAGGTATCGAGGTTGTTCATCGGGATCGGAAGCGCGGCCATCGGCTGCGCCTCCGTCGGACGCGGCGGCCGCACATCCTGCGGCGGCGGCTGGTTGATGCGATCCGGACCCGGCGGTGACGTGGTGGTCTCGGACGGACCGTCGCCTTCGGGCGACGATGCTTCGTCGACACCGACGATGAAGTCACCGATGTAGATCTTGTCGGAGTCCTTGACGACGAGCGGACTCGTGATCTTACGCCCGTTGACGTAGGTCCCGTTCGTGCTCTTCAGGTCGACAATGATGAACTTGCCGTCCTTGAGCACGATGCGCGCATGGCGCTTCGAGACGTTGCCCTTCGGGAGCACGATGTCGTTCCCCTGCACGCGGCCAATCGTGACCTCGGGCTTGTTGAACACCATGCGGCGCTGCTCGCCGCCTTTTTCCTGCAGGACGATGGTGAACATTGGCTCCTGAGGCCTACGGTGTCATAGGCGCCCCCTGGAAGACTACTAAGCCTTCGCAATCACGGTCAAGTTACCGACCCTCACGTCTGGCTATTCACAGTCGGTCCCGGGGCGCTTATAGGGGCCTCCTCGCGGGGGCCGATCCCCAAGGCGGACCTCACATCGTCCCACCATAGTGCCCACACACCGACGGCCAAGAGCCCCACGATGGCCGAAACGATCATCGCATCGTGCCAGCGGGGCCTGAGCATGAATCCGAGGCTAGCATGCGCCGTCTCACGGAAAAACCGGAGCCCCGAGCACCCGAACCCTATGATGATCCCGAACATGCCTCGCCCCGCCCTGCCCCTGGCCTTCCTCGCTGCCATCACGCTCGCCGGTCTCGGCTCGACCGCCGAGGCGGCGCCGAAGAAGAAGTACTACTTCGAGCTAGCCGCGGTCACCGCCAAGCCCGCGGTCAAGGAGGACGTCGCCAAGCAGGGCCGACCGCGCGTCGAGGCGCAGGTGAAGAAGGCGTTCGCTGCGCATCCGCAGCTGGCGAAGCTCGAAGGCCAGCCCGACTGGCGCACCAGCATGGAGCCGTATCGCGCCTACCTGAAGAAGCAGGGCATCGCCGCGGGATACCTGGTCACCGTCGAGCTCACCGATGCCTCCGAGGAGGTCGTGCCGGTCGAGGGCAAGCCGAGCACGCAGCGCATCGTGGTCAGGGTCGCCCTCCACATGCTCGGCGAGAACATCCCGGCCCGCACGATGGGCTTCACCGGCGACGGCCAGGCGACGATCAAGGTCGAGGTCGGCAAGAAGATCCGCGATCGCGATCGCGAGTACGCGTGGGATCAGGCAGCCGAGGCCGCGGTCGCGGACGCGATGGTCACCGTGTTCAAGCAGCTCGCGATTCCAGCGAAGAAGCAGTAGGCCGCGCGCGCTCACTGACCCGGGCAGTAGACATTGCGCTCGGCGACGTCGATGTTGCCGCACGCGGCGGCGTCAGCGCGGAACAGCGCGCACTGGTCGAGCATGCACGGCGCGCACCGGTTGCCGTGGCAATTGAACACGTAGCAGCCGGCCGGCGGTGCGAAGCAGAACCGGCTGGCGGTGTCGTGGCCATCCGCGGCGTCGATGACCGCTGGCTGCTCGACGCAGACCTCGCCCGACGCGCAGCTCGAGGTCCCGCACGCGATGCCGCCAGCGAGCGGCGTGGTCTGATACGGCGTGGTCTCGCAGCCAGCGAGCCGCGCGAGCGCGACGGCGATCCGGATCACTGGACGAAGTTCCCGATCCGGTCCCACCGGATACCGGACCAGTCGGTCGGGCTCCAGTCCTTGTAGGACAGCCAGATGAACAGCGCCTTGCCTTTGATGTTGTCGAGCGGCACAGAGCCCCAGAACCGCGAGTCGTTCGAGTTGGCGCGGTTGTCACCCATCACGAACACGTGACCCGCGGGCACCACGTAGTGCAGCCGAGGCGCACACGCGGCCGCGTTCGGATCGGTCTCGACCAGCTCGCCGACACCCTGGTTGGCCGCCGGAACCCCGCCACCGGTATCGGCGCCGCAGCTCGGCGGATCCTCGTGGATCGGGAAGTCGGTCCGCGATTGCGGTTGCGGCTCGTGCAGCGGGCGCATGGGCTCCTGGAACGTCTGGTAGCTCTCATCGCCGACGGTCTCGCGATAACGGCTGCACGGCTTGGGACGCCAATCACCGGTGTCGTTGTCCTCGTAGCTGCAGTCGCCTTCGACGAGCTGGCTGGGGATCGCCTTGCCATTGATGTAGACCACGTCGCAGCGGACCTCGACGGTCTCGCCCGCGGTGGCGACCACGCGCTTGATGTAGTCGCGGTCCCGGTCGCACGGCTGCATGAACACGATCACCTCGCCGCGGCGTGGTCCGCGCAGCTCGAGGAACTTGGTGCTCGTGTAGGGGATGCGCAGCCCGTAGATGAACTTGTTGACGAAGATGTGGTCGCCGATCTCGAGCGTCGGATACATCGAGCTCGACGGGATCTTGAACGCTTCGATCACGAACGCGCGCAACGCGAGCGCGAGCAGCACCGCGACCACCAGCGATTCGACCCGCTCGCCCATCGGTGACTTCGCGGGCCGCTGGATCAGCTCGTCGACCAGCGAGTCGAGCACCGGCAGCTGACGGCGCAGCGCGACCTGATCATCCTTCGCGATCGCGGCCTCGGTGGCCTCGACCACCGGCGCGAGCGGACCGGCCTTGCCCGCGAGGTCTGCCTTCTTGAGCAGCGCGCCCCTGGCCTCGCGAAGGAGCGAGCGAGCCTCCTTGCGGATCCGGCGATCGAGACGGCGAGCGTTCATACGACCTGGCGATCAGTGCACGAAGTTGCCGACCCTGTCGAACCGGATCCCCGACCAATCGCTGAGTCCCCAGTGACTGTAGGACAGCCAGATGAACAGCGCCTTGCCCTTGATGTTCTCGACCGGGACCGATCCCCAGTACCGCGAGTCGTTGGAGTTTCCTCGATTGTCGCCCATCACGAACACGTGGCCCGGCGGCACCACGTAGTGGAGCTGCTGCTCGCAGGCATTGGTCGACGCCTGGCCCGGATGAAGCTCGACGATCTCGCCGCGCTTCTGGTTCGGGGCGACCAGTGACTCGCCATCGGGATTGGTGGAGCAGCTCGGCGGAAAGCGCGCACCATCGAGCCGCGGGAAGTCCCTGGTGTCGCCATTCAGCAGGCCGTGGTTTGTCTGGGCGCGTTCGTCGCGAAGCGGTCGATCGGCGTCGTGAAACGTGTCGTACCGCAGGCCACCGGCGAGCTCGCTGTAGCGCGAGCACTGGCGCGTGAACCACTTCTTGTTGACCTCGTCGAAGTCGTCGTACGTGCAGCCCTCGCCCTCGACCAGCTTATTCGGGATCGCCTCACCGTTGATGTAGACCACGTTGCAGCGGACCTCGACGGTATCGTTCTCGAGCGCGACGACGCGCTTGATGTAGTCGCGATCGGGCTCGCACGGTTGGATGAACACGATCACCTCGCCACGGTCCGGACCGCGAAACTGCAGGAACTTCGTATTCGTCCACGGAATCCGGATGCCATAGATGAACTTGTTGACGAAAATGTGGTCACCGATCTCGAGCGTCGGATACATCGAGCTCGACGGGATCTTGAACGCCTCGATCACGAACGCGCGCAGCGCGAGCGCGATCAGCACCGCCGCGCCAATCGATTCGACGTAGTCGCGCGTAGTCGACTTCGGCGGGTGCTTCACCAGCTCGTCGACCAGCGAGTCGAGCGCCGGGAGTTGCTGGCGAACCGCTCGCAAGTCTCCAGCGGCGAGCGCCTTGTCGACCTCGTCGGTGACGATCTCGAGATCGCCGGCCTTGCCGACGAGCCCCTTCCTGAGCACGAGCGCGGTACGCGCCTCGCGGACCAACGTGCGCGCTTCGTTGCGGACCCGGCGATCGAGGGTCGCCGCCCGCATTCAGTCGACCTTGAGGACGGTCAGGAACGCTTCCTGCGGCAGCTCCACGGAGCCGACCGACTTCATGCGCTTCTTGCCTTCCTTCTGCTTGTTCAGCAGCTTCTTCTTGCGCGAGATATCGCCGCCGTAACACTTGGCGGTGACGTCCTTGCGGATCGCCTTCACGGTGGTCCGCGAGATCACGCGCGACCCGATCGCCGCCTGGATCGCGACGTCGAACATCTGACGCGGCACCACGTCCTTCATCTTGGTGCACAGCTCGACGCCGCGGTGATACGCGGTGTCGCGGTGCGAGATGATCGAGAGCGCATCGACGCGCTCGCCGTTGATCAGCACGTCGAGCCGGATCAGATCCGCCTGGCGATAGCCGGCCGGTTCGTAGTCGAGGGACGCGTACCCGCGCGACATCGTCTTCAACCGATCGTAGAACCCGAACACGATCTCTGCCAGCGGCATCTCGTAGATCACCCGGACGCGGCCACCCGGGTCGTAGTGCAGGCCCTGCTGGATGCCGCGGCGCTCCTGGCACAGCTGCATGATCGGGCCGACGTACTCCTGCGGGAGGTGCACGGTGGCCGTGATGATCGGCTCCTCGATGTTATCGACGTGGCCCTGGTCGGGGACTTTGGCCGGGTTGTCGACCTCGATGGTCTCGCCATCCGGCATGTGGATGCGGTAGCGCACGGACGGAGCCGTGGTGATGAGGTTCAGGTTGAACTCGCGCTCGAGCCGCTCCTGGATGATCTCCATGTGGAGGAGCCCGAGGAAGCCGGTGCGGAAGCCAAAGCCCAGCGCGAGCGAGGTCTCCGGCTCGTAGGTCACCGATGCATCGTTCAACACGAGCTTGCCGAGCGCGTCTTTGAGATCCTGGTAGTCCTCGTTGTCGACCGGGAACAACCCGGCAAACACCATCGGCTTGACCGTCTTGAAGCCACCGAGTGGCTCGGCGCACGGGTTGTCCGCGTCGGTGACAGTATCCCCGACCCGTGCGTGCGCGATGTCCTTGATCGCCGCGGCGACGATCCCAACTTGCCCTGCTTCGATCGACTCGACCTCGATGTTCGCCGGCCGGCGCACCGCGGTCATCTGGCACTCGTAGGTCTGGTTGGTCGCCCAGAACCGGAGCTTCTGTCCCTTCTTGAGCGTGCCCTGCATGACGCGCACGAGCACGACGACGCCGCGATAGGTGTCGTACCAGCTGTCGAAGATCAGCGCGGACAGCGGCGCGTTGCGATCCCCGGTCGGCGGCGGGATCCGCTCGACCACGGCCTCGAGCATCTCGTGCACGCCGACGCCGGTCTTGCCGGAGACCAGCAGGGCGTTCGAGGCATCGAGCCCGATCGTGTCCTCGATCTGCTGCTTGACCCAGTCGGGCCGCGCGACCGGCAGGTCGATCTTGTTGAGCACCGGAACGATCTCGAGCTTGTTATCGAGCGCGACGTAGACGTTCGCGAGCGTCTGCGCCTCGACGCCCTGCGCGGCATCGACGACGAGCAGCGCGCCCTCGCAGGCGGCCATCGACCGGCTGACCTCGTAGTGGAAGTCGACGTGGCCCGGCGTGTCGATCAGGTGGAACTGGTAGACCAGCCCGTCCTTCGCGGTGAAGTGGAGCTGGACCGACTGCGCCTTGATCGTGATGCCACGCTCGCGCTCGAGATCCATCGAGTCGAGCATCTGCGCCTGCGCCTCGCGCGCGGTGACCGCGCCACACTCGTCGAGGATTCGATCCGCGAGCGTGGTCTTGCCATGATCGATGTGCGCGATGATCGCGAAGTTACGGATACGCTCGAGCGGGAACGACATGAACGGGGGTGCCGATGGTTAGCGTGATCCAAGCCGTAGGTCGACCTGACCCGGCAGCTGATCACGGTACTTCTCGAGCACGAGATCGATGCCCTGCCGGATGTACTCGGCAACCGGCACTTTCGTGCGTCCGTGCAGTGCCTTGAGCCGTTCGTCCTGCTCGGGCGTGATGTACACGGTGGTGGACAGCTTCTTGCGCGACATCGATCGGAGTGACCATACGTGGCCATATGAGGGCGGTCAAACGGTTGCAGCAGGAGCACCCTGCGACTAGGCTCGTTGAGATGACGAAGTGCCTCCAACTCGTCGTGATCTCGACGGCTCTGTTCGCCTCCGCCTGTGGCGGCGGGAAGAGCAAAGCGAAGACCACGCCGTCCGACACGGCGGATGCCAGTGTTCCCAAGGTCGACCCGACGCTGTGTGACACCAACGGCAAGAACGTCGTCACCTACGACCTCAACAAGGACAACAAGCCAGACGTCTGGCGGCTGTACAAGACCGAGGACGAGGGTGGCACCAAGGTCGAGTTCATGACCTGCAAGCAGATCGACTTCGACCACGATGGTCGTAAGGACTGGGTCGTGGCTTACAACCGCAAGGGCGTCGCCCTCTACGAGAAGGCCGACATCGACTACGACGGCAAGTGGGACATCTCGACGATCTACGACACCAAGGTCAACCAGCGCGCCGAGGTCGAGCGCGACACCGACTTCGATGGGAAATTCGACGTCAAGGAGATCTACGACTCCTCTGGCAACCTGACCAGCGTGCGCCGTGATCGCAACAACGACGGCCAGCCCGATCTGTGGGAGCAGTACAAGGACTCGGTCCTGCTCGCGATCCTGTACGACGATGATTTCGACGGGAAGGTCGATCGCCGCGACGAGATTCCGGGCGCGCGGCCGAAGATCGAGATGCCGACCAACCTCGATCCCGCGGCGACCGGCACGCTCGATAGCCCGAAGAAGCCGGCTCCGGCTCCGAAGAAGTGAGCATCGTCGTCGAGAAGCCCTGGGGTCACGAGCTGATCTGGGCGCGGACCGATCGGTACGTCGGCAAGATCCTCCACATCAAGGCCGGCGAGTCGCTGTCGCTGCAGTACCACCGGGTGAAGGACGAGACGATCATGCTGCTCACTGGCCGCATGAAGCTCGAGCTGTTCGCCGAGGGTGAGGAGCCACGGTGCATCGAGCTCGCGCCGCGCGAGCCCGTGCACATCACGCCGAACCTCCGCCACCGGATGATCGCGGTCGAGGACACCGACGTGCTCGAGGTCTCGACCACCGAGCTCGATGACGTCGTGCGGCTCGAAGATCGCTACGGCCGCACCGGGCGCTAGCTCCGTTCGGCGATCAGCGTCTCCGCGGCGATCGCATCGGGACATCGTCGACGTGATGATCCCGCGAGGCCGAGCCGGCCGGGGCCCCGGTGGGCTCGGGCCGCTTGCCGAGATCCGTGAACACCATCAGGCCGAGGATGATCAGGATGAACACGCCGATGCCGATGCCGACCGTCAGGCGCTCGCGATTGGCCTTCGGATTCCGGTTGCGCTCGATGATGTCTTCGAGGCGGCCCACGATTCAGTATGGATGATGATGGCCGTTCGCGCCCGCGAGGTGTGGGTGCGGATGCGGATGATGGTGGTGATCGTTGCCCGGATGCGGGTGCGCACCGTGAGGATGTTCGTGCGAGGCATGATGATGGGGCGTGGGCGGCGGCTCGACCTTCGCGGCGTGCGGCTCGCCGGTGCCGCTCTGCGGATGGGCGCGCCGGCCATGATCGGGGCAACCCGCCAGCAGCAGCACGAGCACGGCCGACCCGCCGTTCACGGCTTCTTCTTCGCCGGCGCGCTCGCCATCTTCTTCTTGAGCGCGGCGAGATCATCGTCGACGGAGGCCGACGCCCTGGTCTTGCCGGTGGTGCCGCTCGATTTCGGTGCGGCCTGCTTCGGTGGACCGGCGCTGACGCCACCCGGACTGCCGACGCGACGCTTCAGGTCGTCGAGCGCGTCGTCGATGCTCGGAGCCGGAGCGCGCCGCGGCGGCGGGGGCTCGGAGCCGGCCTCGGATCGCGCGCTGGACCGTTCGGAACGCGGCGGTGGCCGCGGCGCCGACTCGACGTGCCTGGCGACGCGCTCGAGCTCGGCGAGCTCGGTCTCCAGGCTGGCAAGCTCACCGAGCAGGGCGTGCATCTTCGCGCGCTCGCCATCGGCACGTCGATCGAGCTGCGCGGCCTCGTCGATGGCGCCGCGCGCCGTTGCACCCTTGGCCTGATCCGAGAGCTTGGTCGCGGCATCGCGGGACGCCATCATCGACTTCGTCATCTCGGCCTTGCGCTGCTGGACCTCCGCGCGCAACCGGGCGATCTCCGCCGCGTCGAGATCCGGAGCCGGCCCCGGGGCCTCGCCACCTAGATCCTCGAGCTCGCCGGGCATCGCAGTGGTGGCCGCCGCCGCGCTGACCGCCGCACTGGTGGCCCGCACGCGATCGCGGGTGGCCGCGTTCTGCGCGGCGCGGCGCTCGTCGATCACGCCGCGCTTGTCGCCGCTGACCGCCGCGACGATGTCGGCGGTCTGTTCGGCACCATCGGGCGTGGGCGAGTGCCAGCTGCCGGTGAACGCGGAGTCGAGCGCGCTCGACAGCAGCAGCAGCCCCTTCGCGCTGATCGCGCGCTTGCGAGCCTCGAGCGCGCCGGCGAGCCGCGCCGCACCGACCACCGAGTCGTCGATGAGCGCGACCAGCTTACCGCCGATCAGCAGCACGCGCGCGATCACCTCGGGACGCGGCCGCGCGACGACCACATCGGCGGCGCGCCAGAGCAGCGCGGCATCGGCGGTGGCGCCGAACAGCTTGGCCCGCAGGCCGAGCGCCGGGACCTGACGGCGCAGCACCGCGGCGACCTCGACATCGGTGCCCGCATCGAACAAGTACTGGATCGTATCGTGGCCGTCGAGCAGCGACAGCTGGAGTGCCAGCGAGCTGCACTGCTCGGCGCCGAGGCCAGCGACCTCGACGAGCGCGACCTTGCCCGAGAGCTTGAACCGGGTGCGCAGCGTCGCGCGATCGTGAAGCCCAGCCTCGGCAAAGATCCGCTCGCCGATCGCGCCGACCACGAGGATCCGCTCGCCTTCGACGCCGGCATCCGCGAGCGCCACGGCCGCGATGTCATCGACCGCGACGAACCGGTCGCAATCGGTCTTGCCCCACGCCTCCGCGGGCTCAAGCTCGCCGACGACGCCGATCACGGGAGCCGCGAGCGCCGCGATCGCGGGGACCTGGTCGCGCGCCACGGTCAGCGCGATCGCCGCATAGGGATCGAACACCACGGCGGCATCCGGCGGGCTGAGCTCGAGCTCGCGCTTCAACCGACGTTCGGCCGTCTCGCCGAGCAGCGCGCGGCGCACGCGATCGGCCACGCCTCCGCCTCCACCGCCGGCGTTGCCGACATCGATCGCGCGGACGCGCATGCCCGCCGCTTCGATCGCGGCGAGCACCGGCACCACGGCGGACGAGGGCGCGCCCGAGCTGGTGACCAGCAGGATGGTCACCTCGCTCATGCCGGCCCCGTGACGAGGTTCGTCGGCCGCCGCCCGGAGAGGACAGCGATCACCGCGTCGGCACACAGCTGAGCCATGGAGGTCCTGGCCTCCGTGGTAGCCGATCCGATGTGCGGCGCCAAGACCAGGCGCGGACAGCTGTGCAGCCGCGGATCGATCCTGGGCTCACCGATGAACACGTCGAGGCCCGCCCCGAACAGCCGGCCCGCGGTCAGGGCATCGATCAAGGCTGGCTCGTCGACGCAATCACCGCGCGCGGTATTCACCACGATCGCCGTCGGCTTCATGGTCGCGAGCCGGCGCGCATCGACCACCCGCCGCGTCTCGGCGGTCAGCGGGCAATGCAGGCTGAGGACATCGGCGCGGGCGAACAGCTCGTCGATCGTGACACGTTCCGTGCGATCGGCCGAGACCTGGTGGGGATCGGCGTAGAGGACGTGCATTCCGAATCCCAGGGCGCGACGCGCCAGCGCCTGCCCGATCCGGCCAAACCCGAGGACGCCCAGGGCCTTCCCGTGCAGCTGGACGCCGAGCAGCTGGTCGAGTGCCCAGCCACCCCAGCCGCCGGAGCGGACCAGGCGCTCCCCCTCCCCGATCCGGCGCGCCACCGCGAGCATCAACGCGAACGCCAGCTCCGCGGTGGCCTCAGTCAGGACGTCGGGCGTATTGCTGACCGCGACACCTGCCGCCGCCGCAGCAGCGAGATCGATGTTGTCAACGCCGACCGCGCAGTTCGCGACCACGCGCAGCTTGGGGGCGGCCGCCAGCACCCGCGCATCGATCCGATCGAGCAGCAGACAGACCAGCGCATCGGCATCGGACAGATCGACCGCGTCCAGGCCGACGTGCCCGTGCGCCGGCACGTCGACGATCGCGCCCGGCAGTGCCGCCGTGACCTGACCGACGAGATCGATCGGCAGGCTGGAGGTCGAGACCACGCGCACGGCGGCAAGCATACGCGCGTGCTACGTTCTCGTCGTGCGATCGCACTGCGTCTCGTGGTTCTTGATCGCGTCCGTCGCCACGGTAGCGCACGCCGACCAAGCGGCGAAGACGTCCGCGCCCCCGAAGGTCGAGTCAAAGAAGGCAGAGCTCGAGCCAGCGCCGGACGTGCTCGATCCCAAGAACCTCCGCTCGCTCACCAACGATCCGATCACCAACAACGCGGATCGCATCGACGGTGACGAGACCGCGGGCCTCGTGGCCTTCACGTTCGACGACGGGCCGAACCCGGAGACCACGCCGGCCGTGATCGAGGCCTGCCAGACCTACAACATCCCCGCGACGTTCTTCATCGTGACCCAGCGGATCGTCGGCAAGCGCGGCGAGAAGAGCCGCGAGGTGCTGCAGCGCGAGCTCGATGCCGGCTTTTTGATCGGCAGCCACTCGGTGACCCACGCGAATCTCAAGTCCGGCGCGGCGCCGCTGCTGGCGAAGGAGATCGACCAGTCGCTGCGGACGCTGGCACCGCAGATCAATCGACCGGTCGGCATGTTCCGACCGCCGTTCGGCGCGTTCAACAAGGCAGGCCGCGCGTGGCTGCGCAAGCTGCGCATGACCGAGGTCCTGTGGAGCGTCGATACCCTCGACTGGAAGGCGAAGAACGCCGACAAGCTACGCGCGAAGGTCGGCCGGATGATCGTGAAGCAGAACGGCGGCGTGGTCCTGATGCACGACGTGAAGCCGATCACCGCCAAGATCGTCGCGGGCGTCTTCGATGACCTCGAGGCCGAGAACTGCCGGCGCCTGGCAGCCAACCGCGAGCCGATCCTCCCGGTCTCGCTCCATTACTTTCTCAGGGACGGAAAGACGCAGCGCGCCATCCCGGAGCCCGTGAAGGCGCGGACCAAGGCCTACCGCAGTGCGTTGCCGGCTCGTTGCGCAGTGCGTAAACCTGCGACACCGAACGAGATTCCGGCCAAGTAATCCGTGTGGTGGAGATCGCTAAAGGCCGCTCACGTTATCGTTGACAACTACATCGAACCACATTAGCTTCCCCGCGGCTAGAGACCCAGGGGACGTGTGGATTTGCTATGGATTCTTCAAAGCTTACGCGCTCGACCGAGCGTGATCGTGATGCCAGATCGAATTGGACTTCCGTGCCGGTAACCTGGGAACCCAACACCCCGCTTCCGTCGGCCCTTCCGGGTCCGGATGGCACGGAGCGGACACCGACGTTCGACCCGTCCGAGCTCGGCGATGGGTTCGGGGAGGGTGAAGGCGAGCGGACGATGGTGATCAGCTCGGCCTACGAGCTGCGACCCCGGTTCACGGGCCGGACCCGCACGATCGCCCGGCTCCAAGAGCTGGCGGACAAGGCGTTTGACACACGCGAGCTGGGGTTCGCCGTGATCCTGGGCGAGCCCGGCATGGGCAAGAGCCGGATGATCAGCGAGCTGATCGCCCGGATCCGCACCACCCACCCGACGGTCGTAGCGGTGTCCGGGGTCGCGGACGAGAACGCCAATGCGTATGGACCGGTGGCTCGCGCGCTGACGACCCGGTTCGGCCTGGTCGCCGGTGAGGACCCAAACGACAGCCGCGACAAGATCCAGACGGGCGTCGCGCAGGTGGTCAAGACCCAGCAGGTGCCCGAGGTCGCGCACCTCGTCGCGCACCTCCTGCGCGTGCCGTTCGATGACAGCCCGGTGGTCACGCCCCTGCTCGAGTCACCGCAGCGGCTCGAAGCACGCCTGTTCATGGCGCTCAAGCGGTTCCTCGCGGCGGAGGCGGAGCGTCATCCGGTCGTTGTCGTGATCGAGAACCTCGAGCTCTGCCAGCAGGACACGATCAACTTCCTCCACTACCTCGCCGCCGGCCTGCGCGAGTCGCGGGTGGTGCTGCTCGGAACCGCGACCCCGAACCTGTTCGAACGCCACCCCGCGTTCGGCGATGGCGAGATCGCACCGGCGCGCATCGAGCTCGGTGCGCTGTCGACGAGCGAGGCCGAGCAGCTACTGCGCGAGCTGTGTCGCTCGCTGCACGAGGTACCGGTCCAGCTGATCGAGCTCGCGAAGATGCTCGGCGGCTCGCCGCGCGCGATCCACGAGCTCGTGCGGCTGTTGCTCGAGAGCGACGTGATCGTCCGCGAGGGCATGATCTGGCGCGTCGATCAGGCAGCGCTGGGCGCGCTCGAGCTACCCGCGACGTACGAGCAGGTAGTCGCTGCGCGCCTGCGCGTGATGGACACCACGGAGCGCCGCGTGCTCGAGATGGCCGCCGTGGTCGGCGAGACCTCGTGGCTCGATGCGATCCTCGCGGTCGAACGGTCCGGCCAGCGCCTCGCGGATCCCGATGGTCCGACGCTGTCGCAGATCGCAGCGAGCGGGGATCACTCGCGGATCGCGGTCGTCGCGGCGATCGGGAAGTTGATCGAGCGCGAGTGGCTATCCGAGGTTCCACAGTCGTCGATCGCCGGCGAACGCGAGCTGCGGATCGCGAACCCCAACCTGTGGGCCCTCGTCTACAAGACGATGGACGAGGCCAAGCGTCGCAGCCATCACGCGGCGGTCGCGCGCTGGCTCGAGCTCCACCCCGAGGGCCGCAGCCCGACAGCGCAGGAGGAGGTCGCGCGTCACCTCGCGCTCGCGGGAGAGTCTCGCGAGGCGGCCACCCGCTATTGCCGCTCGGCCGAGGCCGCGCGCAGCCAGTTCGCGAACGAGACGGCGATCCGGTTGTTCGATCGCGCGCTCGCCTGCATTGGGTCGTCGGATACCGGCGACCTCGCCGCGCGGCTCCACATCTGGCACGACCTCGGTTCGGTCTACGAGCTGATCGGCGACTTCGAGGCGGCGCTCGGCGCGTTCGAGCGGATGCTGCGGCTGTCGTGGGTCGCGGCGAGCAAGTCCAAGGCGGCGGTCGCGTTCAACAAGATGGGGCGCGTGTGGCGTCGGAAGGGCGACCTCAAGCTCGCCCTCGAATACCTGAATCGCGGTCTCGAGCTGTTCCGCGGAGCGAATGACCACCGCGGGATCGCCGGGTCGCTCGATGACATCGGCAAGTGCCTGCACATGCTCGGTCAGTACGACGAGGCGCACGCCAAGATTGCCGAGGCGCTCGCGCGTCGTGGCAAGAGCGGCGACAAGCGCGCGATCGCGACGTCGCTGTCCCGGCTGGGCGATGTCCAGCAGGCCCGCGGCCAGTACGAGTCCGCACTGACCTGTCACCAGGAGGCATTCGATCTGCGCAAGGCGAGCGGTGATCGCTGGGGTCAGATTGTCTCGCAGAACGACCTCGCGTCGCTGTCGTTCGAGCTCGGCGAGTACGCCGAGGCGCGTACCGGCTGGCTCAGCGCACTGGCCGAGGCCGAGGGCATCGGGGCGCTGCCGCTGTCGGCGCTGATCCTCACCAACCTCGGTGAGGTCGCGCTGATCGACAACAAGCTCGACGAGGCGCGGAGCCGGCTCGAGAATGCGCTCGAGATCATCGAAGATATTGAAGACCGCGGGCTCGAGTCCGAGGTCTGTCGCCACCTCGCCACGCTCGAGAAGCTGCAGGGCCACACGCTCGAGGCGAAGGAGCTCGGCGAGCGCGCCCTGATCGTTGCGAAGAAGGCCGGTCTCCGCGAGAAGGAAGCCCAGGCCTACCTCACTCTCGGCGAGGTGCTGTCTACGAGCATGTACGACGCCGCGGACGACGACGACGCGAGCGCTTCGAACACCGTGCTGGCTCCCGCCGCCGTTGCGTTCACCAGGGCGATCGAGATCGTGAAGAGCATCCGCAACGAGGCGGCGTACGGCAAGGCGCTGCTCGCGTTCGGCCGCTACAAGGCCGAGGTGGGCGAGATCTCCGACGGCAAGGACATGCTGAGGGACGCCATCATGGTGTTCAGCAAGCTCGGCCTCGGCCGCCCAGCTGCGGAAGCCAAGAAGCTCCTGGCCAGCCTGGCGTAATCAGCTGCAAATTCCTTCGCGGTCCTTGCCAGGCCCGGGCCCAACCGGCATGGTCAACGAACGCGATGTTCTTGTTCTGGATAGGGTTCTTTACCCTCGTCGCGTTGCTGCTGTTCCTCGACCTATTCGTCCTCCACAAGGGCAACAAGGAGCCGACGATCAAGAGCGCGGCATGGTGGACGGTCGGCTGGGTGGCGCTCGGCTTGTCGTTCGCCGGCGTCGTCTACCTGATCTACGAGAACGGGTGGCTCGGCGCCAAGCTCGGCAACCAGCCGCTGGGCAATACCGGCAGTGACGCCGCGGTGATGTACGTGTCGGCGTATCTGCTCGAGCAGGCGCTCTCGATCGACAACATCTTCGCCATCGCCCTGCTGTTCCACAGCTTCCGGGTACCGATGAAGTACCAGCACCGCGTCCTGTTCTGGGGAATCCTCGGCGCGGTCGTGTTCCGCCTGATCATGCTCGGCGGCGGCGCGTACCTCGCGCACCGGTTCAGCTGGATCTTCTACATCTTCGGCGGCTACCTCGCGTTCCAGGGCTTCAAGCTGTTCGGCCACGACGAGGACGAGGAGCCCGACCACAACAAGAGCCTGGTGGTCCGCTCGCTGCGCAAGTTCGTGCGCGTGGTCGACGGCGACCACGGCGGCAAGTTCACGGTGATGATCGATGGCAAGAAGGCCCTGACCACGGTGGCGGTGTGTCTGGTGTCGATCGAGCTCACCGACATCGTGTTCGCCCTCGATTCGATCCCCGCGGTGCTCTCGGTCAGCCAGGAGACGTTCATCATGGTGACGTCGAACATCTTCGCGATCATGGGACTGCGCTCGCTGTACTTCGTGCTCGCCGGCGCGATGGCGCAGTTCCGCTACCTCAAGATCGCGCTCGCCGTGCTGCTGATCTTGATCGGCGCGAAGATGATCGCGCACGAGTGGATCCAGATCGGCCACCTGGTGTCGCTGCTCGGTATCGCAGGCATCATCGCCACGGGTGTGATCGCCTCGGTGATCGCGAGCCGCCGCGAGGCTAAGGCCGCCGCTGGGCTCGCTCCGGTGGACCCCTCGCAGCCAGAGAACTAGAACACGCGCTGGCGGATCTGCGCCGGGCAGAAGTCACGACGGGACCGACCGTTAGCGCGTCGCGGACGCAGCCTCCCTCGCGCTGATGCCGAGCGTGTTGGCCGCATGCGCGCGGCGGAGATAACGACGGACGGCAGTGAATAGCGGCTAGGCTGCCCGCTTACCGCACGAGCACAAGCATCTCGGTCTCCATCAGCTCTTCAGCCCACCGCCGCTTGTAGTCCATCTCGGTGCCGAGGTCGTAGCGTCCGATGCCCTCGGCACACAGCTCGAGGATCTGGTGGTACTGCAGGAGCCCGCCGAGGCCCAACGCGGAGTGCTCGGCGTCGTAGGAGAACTGCAGCCCGCGGTACTCGCCCTCGAACACCGCGCCCAGGATGTAGCCGACATCGCGATCGCGATGACGCGCGAAGATCGTGCGCTGCTGACCGAGCAGGCAGATCCGCGGCAGCATCGCGCCGTAGAACGCACGCATCGATCCGGCGGAGATCCCCACGCCTTCACGCGCTTTCCAGCTCAGCTCCTCGGTGGCCTGGATGCGCGCGTAGAGTGCCTCGGCGTCGCCCTCCGGCGCACGCACGGATTCGAAGGTGACCCCCGCCGCGGTGGCAGCGCGCAGCTGCTTGCGCAGCGACTTGCGAAGCTCGCGCGGCCGGCGCGACAGATAGCCATCGATGCCGCCCTCGAGACTGGCGACGTGGCGGACCGTGGGCGTACCGCGGCGACGCTCCCAGCGCGGCGGCAACGCGGTCTCCAGCGCGCTGCGCTGCGGGCCCGCACTGACCAACCCCGCGAAGATCGCGAGTTGCCAGTCACGGCGCGCCGCGAGCAAGCCAACGATCTCCTCCGCGAGGGCCTGCGAATCGTGACCGATCATCGGTGATGCCAGCCCCCACGCCAGCTCGATCGGCTCGATGTACGGAAAGCCCGCCGGATGCACCCCGCGCGCGGCGGCGAAGTAGCCGTGCGTCCCCCGGAATGCGAACGGCGCTCGCGGTGGCATGAGGGCGGAAGCGGCGGCGAGGACCCACGCGCTCGACGAACAGAACCGATCGATCGCCGGGGTCAGCGCGACCTCCCGATCGAAGTCGTCGGCAACCAGTGCGAGGTCGACCGGCTGCATACGGACCATGAATCGTAGCAGCGCCGGTGTTGTTTGAACGCCACACCGGACGTGCCATCCCGTGTGACGGATCGACCACGTCCCCCTCACGTGGGCCACGTACGGGTAACCTGCCCCGGGCACGAGGATTGCTGCGATACTCGCTATAATGCGTCTTCTCTCGGTGGTGATGGCAGGACTGCTCGTGGGTACGGGGTGTGCCGCGAACAGCTACAAGATCCCGACCTCGGAGCTCCAGCGCCTCGCCGCGCTACCGCCGGAGCAGCGCGCTCAGCGCGTGCTGGTGTCCCAGGAGATCACGGGCAGCGACGTCGAAGCGGCGCAGCCGGTGAACGACAGCACCGAGATCATCTTCGTCCCGCAGATCAGCATCAGCGGTGGTGGCGGCGGCGGACGGACCCACGTCGGAACCGGTACCCATGTCGGCGGCGGCGGAGGCGGAGGCGGCGTCACGAAGCTGGGGGGCGGCGGAAGCGATGGGAAGGCCGCCGCGATCGCGGTGGTCGCGCTCGCCGTAGTCGCCGTGGTCGCCGTGGCGGCGGTCGAGAGCTCGCGGTTCGATGGCTGGGTTCGCCTGCATCCGATGCAGCCGGTCCACCTGATCGGGCGCGATGGCAGCCAGGTGGTAATGCCGCTCGCGTGGATCGACCCCCAGGCGGCGGCGTTCACCGAGACGGCGGTCGTGCGATCGAACGAGGGACCGTGGCTCGAGCTCGAGCGCAAGCCGCTGACCCGCGGCGCGACCTACGGCGTCTACGGCGGGTATGGGTCGTCGCGGTCGGTCTACGGCGACGTCGGTGCCGGTCCGGCATTCTTGATCCAGGGCGGGTACTTTCCCGAGCAGCACGTCGGCATCCTCGCGAACATCGCTTTCGCCTGGCGCGACAACCAGGTCGGCGGCACCTTGTTCGACTCGCGGTACATGCTCGAGCTGCAGGCCTTGCCGCTCGACGCAGGTCCGCTGCACGCGGGCATCTATGCCGGCGGTGGCATCGCGTATCGGTTCGAGGACACGCCGATCGGTACCGTCACCAACGGCGGCCGCGGCAACGAGGGCGGACTCGCGTACCAGGGCGGCTTGATGCTGCAGCTCGAGCTGCACACGCGGATCGCGCTGACCGCGCGGTTTGGCGCCCTGAGGTCGCACGGCGATCGCGAGACCGACATGCTGGTCGGCCTGTCGGTCTACTGATCTACTTCTGGCTACTTCTGGAACTTCGTCTTCCACTCGTCGTACGGCATGCCGTAGATCGCCTCGCGCGCCTCGGGATCCGACAGCTCGACGCCGCGCTCGACGGCAGCCGCGCGGTACCACTTCGACAGACAGTTGCGACAGAACCCCGCGAGGTTCATGACATCGAGGTTCTGCACGTCGGTACGCTCGCGAAAGTGATGCACGAGCCGGCGAAACGCCGCAGCTTCGATCTCGACACGGGTGGGCTCGGGGATCTCGGTAGCCATGCCGACTGTGTAGCCCGAAAACACGGGCACGCGTGCTATGCCAACGGGCGTGGATCTCGCCCCGCCACTTCCGGCCTCGGTGACCGAGGTGGTCCACGCAGGAACCACCTACTACATCGTCGGAACCGCGCATGTCTCGCAGCGTTCGGTGGACGAGGTGAAGGCGGTGATCGCGCAGCTCGAGCCCGATGTGGTGTGCGTGGAGCTCGATCAGGCTCGATACGATGCGCTGACCAAGGACAGCGCGTTCCGCGATCTCGATGTGTTCAAGGTCGTGCGTGAGGGCAAGGGGCTGTACCTGCTCGCGCACCTCGCGCTGTCGTCGTATCAGCGCCGGATCGGTGCCTCGCTCGGGGTCAAGCCAGGCGCGGAGCTGCTCGCCGCCGCGCAGGCAGCGGAGGCGCAGGGGATCCCGGTGCAGCTGATCGATCGCGACATCAACATCACGCTGCGGCGCACCTGGCGCAACCTCGGCATCTGGAAGCGCTCGCAGCTGCTGACGTCGCTGTTCGTCGGCTGGGAGGAGGATGACGACAAGCAGCCCGAGCAGACCATCGGTCAGCAGATCGAAGGGTTGAAGGAGCCCGAGGCGCTCTCCGAGATGCTCGCGAAGCTCGGCAAGCGAGTGCCCCAGATCAAGGGCCCGCTGATCGACGAGCGCGATAGCTATCTCGCGTCGAAGCTCGTCGAGATCGGGACCGGTCACAAGCGCGTGGTTGCCGTGGTCGGCGCGGCGCACGTGCCGGGCATGCTGCCGCAGATCGGAACCAAGATCGATCGCGACGCCCTCGACAAGGTCCCACCGCCCTCGCTGGTGTGGACGATCCTCAAGTGGATGATCCCGGTGCTGTTCATCGCGGCGCTGATCTATGGCTGGAAGTGGAGCTCGAGCTCGAGCTTCGCGGAGCTGATGCTCGCGTGGATCCTGCCGACCTCGATCGGCGCGGGAGGGTTGACCCTGCTCGCAGGCGGCTCGCTGCTCTCGGTGGCCTCGGCCCTGCTGGTGGCGCCGATCGCGGCGATCCATCCACTGCTCGGGACCGGCATGGTGGTCGGTGTCGTGGAGGCGTGGCGGCGCAAGCCCAGCGTCGCGGACTGCGAGCGGCTTCCCGAGGACATCGCGAGCCTGAAGGGGTTCTGGCGCAATCCGGTCACCCGGATCCTGCTGATCGCGGTGGCGTCGGGAATCGGTACCGCGGTCGGGTTCTGGGTCGGTGTGGGCTGGGTCGCCAGCCTGCTCTGACGACCCTTGCCGCCCGGCCCCGCTTCGGCCATGCTCTGCTGCATGAAGAAGCTCGCCCTGACCCTCGCCACGCTCGGCCTTCTGTCTGCTCCGGTGCTGGCGTGCCCGCACTCGGAAGAGAAGGCGTCCGAGGAAGCCCCGGCTCCGATCACTGCCGACAAGGCGAAGGAGCAGCCCAAGGCGAAGGAGCAGCCCAAGGCCGCTGAGAAGCCGACCGAGAAGAAGACGGATACCGCCAAGAAGGCCCCGGAGAAGAAGGCCGACAAGGTCTCGACTCGCTAGCTCGCGACGCGCGTTGGCACCACGGCCGGTCCCTGTCCCGGCCGTGTTTTCGTTTCGGTTACACGAGGACGTCGAGCAGCTGGGCGCGGGTCAGGTAGCCCTCCAGCGTGGCCGCGTACTCCTCGATCAACAGGTCGAGCTCGACCGTCACCTTGTTGGCCTGGATGCGGTGGATCTTGCCCGAGATCGGAATCTCGGTGCCCGCGAGCGACAGCACGCCCGTGGTCCACGCGCCCTCCTGTGCCGGCGCGCCGGGAGGAATCACGGTGAGGTGACTGCGCGAGATATCGATGACCTTGCCGGTACCGCTATCGAACCGGATCTCCACGGGCAGCGCGCCCGGCGGCTCGACGCGGTAGTTCACGCGGCGGTTGGTGGTGATCAGCTTGTCGAGCGTGTCGTGGACTGGCGCCGAGATCGGGCCCTCCTCGGCCTCGAGCACGAGCTCGCGGAGCCGCTTGAGCTCCTTCTGGGTCCGGATCAAGTTCTGGCGCATGTCGCCCATCCGCGTCTGATCGCGATGTACCTTGTCGGCGACGACCCCGAGCAGGTTGACGAGGAACCGAACCCCGAGCTCCTGATTGGTGGCGAAGAACTCCTGGATGGTCTTCGCGCGCAGGGCCCAGACCGTGGCGCCTGCGACGATGTTCGCCCGGGTCGATCGTGGCAGCCCGGTGAGCGCACCGAGCTCGCCAATCAGCGCAGGCGGGTACAGCCGGAACACATCATCGTTCGGGCGATCGAGGACGACCTCGCCCGCCGTGAGCAGGTACAGCTCGGTCGCCTGCTCGCCGACATCGAACAGCGGTTTGTTTGGATCGACGGTGACCCGCGAGAACAGGTTTCCCAACCTCGCCAGCTCGTCATCTCCAAAACCCTGGAACAACGGAATCGTCCGCAGCTCGGTCGCGCTCGGCCCCATGGCCGGCACCATAACACCGAGCCTCGCGGCGGGTGTACCGTGATGCCATGCGCTATCCGCTCGTGGCGTCGATGCTGGTCGGCTGCGGAACGGCCGCTGCCCCGGCCGCCAAGGAGGCGCCGCCGGTCGCTCCCGCGAGCGCGAGCGCGGGCGCGGTCGCGGTCGGCCCACCCGATGCAGCAGCTCCAAAGCCTCTCCAGGGCGAGTACGCGACGCTCGCGGAGGCGCTCGCCGCGATCATCCCCGCGGATGCGCGCGTGGTCGGGTTCGGCGAGCTCCATGCGCGCATCGATCGCGCCGCCGTGAGGTCCGCGCTCTCGCTGTTCACCGCTGCCCTGCCCTCGTTCGGCGCCAAGGTCTCGGACCTCGTCGTCGAGACCTTCATCGTCGATCCGACGTGCGGCAAGACCGCCGCGGCCACGACCCAGAAGCTGGAGACCGAGGTCAAGCGACCGGTCGAGACCAAGTCGGAGATCACGCAGCTCGCCGACGCCGCGAAGGCCGCGCGCATCCAGCCGCACGCCATGACCTTGAGCTGCGCGGATTACCAGATGTTGATGCCCAAGGGCGAGATCGATCCGCTCGCGATGCTGACGATCACCACGCGAGAGCTCAAGCGGATCGCGCTCTCGGCCGTGGCGCATCGCGACAAGGAGGCGGAACACCGGCCGTGGGTCGCGCTCTACGGCGGAGCCCTGCACAACGATCGCGAGCCCGACAAGGCCCTCGCTGTGTGGAGCTACGGCGCTGCCATCGACCAGGCGACCGGCGGTCACTTCGTCGAGATCGACCTGATCGTTCCAGAGCTCGCGGCCGCGGATACGTTCTCGCAGAAGCAGCCGTGGTTCGCGGTCGTCGAGAAGGCGGACGACTGGATTCAGATCTGGAAACGTAACGATCGGTCGTTCGTGGTCGTCTTACCGAGAACCCGATGACCCAGACCATCCTCGCGCGGCTCGCCGAGGCATGGGTCCTCGCCGCCAGCGTGCAGCTCGTGCTGTGGCTCGTCCAGCAGCGCACGCGCAACGCCGGCATCGTCGACGTTGGGTGGGCCCTCGCGTTCGCGCCGATCGCCGCACTGTTTGCCTGGCGCTCGACGAGCTGCGTGTGCAGCTGGGGCATGATCGGCGTGGTCGCGATGGTTTGGAGCCTGCGGCTCGGCGGCTATCTCGTGTCGCGGGGCGCGGCCTCGTCGCCCGAGGAGGGGCGCTACGCCGAGCTGCGCCGCCGCTGGTCGCCGCATGCAGCGCGCAGCTTCTTCGTGTTCTTCCAGGCGCAGGCCGCGCTCACCACGGTGCTGTCCTCGGCGTTCGTCGTGCCGTTCGTGGTCGAGCCCTGGGATGGCAGCGGCTGGCTGCGTGCACTGGGCGCGGCGATCTCGATCGCGGGCATCCTCGGCGAATCGATCGCGGATCTGCAGCTCGCACGATTTCGGCGCGCGCATCCCGGCAAAGTCTGCGACGTCGGGCTGTGGAGCTGGTCCAGGCACCCCAACTACTTCTTCGAGTGGTGCGTGTGGTTAGGGTACGCGATACACGGTCTGGCATTCTGGCCGTACGGTGCGATCGCGATCGCTCCGCAAGCGTTGTTGCTGAGCTCGATCTTGTTCGTCACGGGCATTCCACCGACGGAGATCCAGTCACTCCGCTCGCGCGGCGATGCGTATCGCGCGTACCAGGCGCGGGTGAGCAAGTTCGTTCCATGGCCTCCGAAGCGGTCGTGATCTAACGTCCGGATTTCGGACAAATTTTACGTTCTACACCGGTTCCACACCGGTATGTCAGCACCCTGTTGTAGGCTCGGCTGCCATGATCAAGGTGCACGTCGGCACGGACGGAACGAAATCCTTCCAGGTCTACGGCCGCTCGCGGGTCCGCGATAAGAGCGTCCGCGTCTACGTCGGCTCGTTCCCTTCGAAGCGCGACGCCGAGCACGCGGACCAGCAGCACCGCGTCACGCAGCGCGGAATCCGCGCCGGCGACCTACCGCCGGCCCTCGACCACACGCGCACGCTGGGCGATGCGCTGGACGCCTGGCTGCGCGCGATCAAGGACCAGCGCTCGCACGACGAGTACTCGGATCGGATGCGCCTCTACGTGCGGCCCGTGTTCGACAGCACGCCGGTCGTGAAGATCACGAAGTCGAAGCTGCTCGAGCTGCGCAGCGACCTGCGCGAGCGCGAGGAGCCGCTGGCGCCCAAGACCGTCAACGGCGTCTTCGCGACGCTCTCCGCGGCGTTCAACTACTTCATCGAGCAAGGCTGGTGCAGCGACAACCCGACCAAGTTCATCAAGCAGCTCGCAGTCACCCAGCATCCGTTTCTCTGGCTCCAGTCCGGGGGCGAGGTGCAGAAGCTGCTCAGCGAGTGCAACGACAACATCCGCAACCTCGTCGCCGTGCTGGTCGGCACCGGCATGCGCCTGGACGAAGCGCTGCACCTGCACTGGACCGACATCGATCTGCAGCACCGCGTGATCCACGTGCACCGCGGCCGCCGTGGCGCTCCCAAGTCCGGCCGCCTGCGCCACGTGCCGATCTTCGACTCGGTCCTCACCGTCCTCCGCGAGATGAGGCTCGCGAAGGGCACGAACACCCTGCTCTGGCCCGGCGCGAAGCGCGACAAGTTCGACGAGCAGCTACCGCGCAACAAGACGAGCGTCTTCTACCCGTTCAAGGCCGCCGTCGAGCGCGCCGGCCTGTCGAAGAAGTTCCGCCTCCACGACCTCCGCCACACCTTCGCCGGCCTCTTCCTCGCGTCCGGTGGCGACATCTTCAAGCTCTCCAAGATCCTCGGCCACTCCAGCGTCGCTATCACGCAGCAGGTCTACGCCCACCTCCACCCCGACGCGTTCACCGAGGACTATGGCCGCGTTGCCTTCGCAATGCCGGAGAAGACCGGCGTCGTCTTGAAGCTCCAAGGATAGTAAGACTCGATGACCGGAACGATCTGCATCTACTGCAAGGCAGAGCTGACCTCGTCGACGCGGTGGGCGCACGTATGGCCTGCGTCGATGGGCGGTCGACTCAAGTCTCGAAAGGTCTGCTGCGACAAGTGCAACAACGCGACCGGGCCGGTCGAAGACCAGCTGCGCGAGTCCTTGGGCCACACGTTTGCATCCGTCAGCGCGACCAACGACGAGCGCGATCCGTTCGAGGTCGCGATCGATTTCGAAGGACACGAGTTTGTCCTCAGCGATGGCAACGCGCTGCTTGAGGTAAGCGGCCGGCGATTCGATCGCGAGGCCAAACAGATCATCGTGCCGTTGCCGGCGGGGTTCGAGAATCAGGTTGAAGTTCTCGCCAAGGCCCTCCACAGCGCTGGCAAAGGTCCCGATGCGGCGTCCACTCTCGGCCTGACGCCTGGCGATCCGGAGCCCGTACTCCCCATCGGTCCTACACGTCACGATCACGACCTCAAGGTCGGTGGCTCGATCGAGCACAAGCGTGTCTTCGTAAAGCTCGCCCTCGAGTTGCTCGCTCACCACCGTCACGACCTCGCGACGCGAGGCGAACTATCGGAAGCGCGTCGTTTCGCTCGTCATGGGACAGGGACCGTTCAGAGCAAACCGGACACCAGATCGGAAGGATCGGGACTTCTCAGCGGCCTCACGTTGCCCGAGGTCTACAACGCGATCGAGGTGTGGTCTTCGGGGCGCTCCGTTTTCTTTCGCGTGGTCTTCCTCGGGCCGCTGGTGTTCACGGGAACGCTGACCACCGAGTGGGCCGGCGATCCATTTCGCGCCGCGTACGCATTCGATGCTCGCAACCCTGCGCGCGCCATCGCCAATCACTTCGAAGATCGGGACGGTCCAAACCTCGCCATCTGGTTCATCGGAATGGTCGAAGAGACAGTGGAGACAGCCGTCGCCGGGCTGGAAGCGATCAGCCTCCGACTCGCCCAAGCAGCCCCCCGCGTGGAGCGCGAAACGCCGCCCGATGTCGAACGGCTGCGAGTTGCCGTCGCGGCACGACTCGCCGAGATGCAGACCAAACGCAAGCGATAGCTGCGGCAGTCACCCTTGACGGTGCAGCATTGTCCCTGGCGGCACGACATGCTCGTATCGGAGCATGGATGTATCCCCGTCCCGAGTTCGCGAGATTCTGCTCGAGACCGTTCGCGACCACGCCGACGGTGGGCACTCGCTGCAATCGAGCTCGCTTCTCAGCGAAGCCCGTCAGCGCCTCCGCAAGGAAGGCAGTTCGTGGGACGGCGAGGTCTTGATGACCCTATGGGGCGACCTCTTCAACCAGGGCGTGATCGGTTGGGGCTCGAACGTAGATAATCCGAGCCCACCGTTCATCCACCTGACCAAACGCGGCCGGACGACGCTCGCCGGCCTAAGTCGCGATCCGGCGAATCCTGACGGATACCGAGCCAACCTGGACGCGACGACGATACTCAGTCCGATCGCCGCGTCCTACATCGCGGAAGCGCTCGCCACCTACAACGCGGCCTGTTACAAGGCGACAGCTGTCATGGTCGGGTGCGCGGCCGAAAGCATAGTGCTCGACCTACGCGACTGCGTCGTCGCACGAGTCACGTCGCTATCGCGCACGCCTCACGCGAACCTCGGATCGTGGAAGGCCCTCACAATCCTGCGGGCCGTCCAAGTGGAGATCGATAGCCACAAGAGCGCGATGCCTCACGCTCTCCGAGAAGCGTTCGAGAGCTACTGGCCGGCTTTTACCCAGCAGCTACGGGCGGCTCGGAACGACGCAGGCCACCCCTCAGCGATCGATCCGGTGCGACCCGAGATCGTGCATGCCTCGTTGCTCATTTTCCCCGAGCTTGCTCGTCTCGCGAAGCAGCTCGTGGACTGGGTATCGTCGGCGATGCCGTAAGGGAGGTCGGCCGCCGATTCGTTCTGTGCCGCCCGCATAGATGGTCGTCGATCAGCCAGCCCCTGTAGCGAAGGACGCCCGACGAAGCTCCATATACTCCTTCACCGTGATTCCGTGCAGTTCCGCATACGACTGCGCTTCCACGAGCGGATCGGTGGGCGCCCGATCGCCGACCGCTTCACCCCAGTCGCATACCTCGCTCGCGTCCGCCAGCTTGAGGGTCGCACCCTCGCTGTCACGCTCCAGAGGAATCATCGTGATCGTTGCGCGCACCGACCGGTCAGCACCACGTCCGATCTCGGCGTGGGGCACCGGGCCAAGAAACAGCATCCGGTCCTCGCCTGCGGCGGCTACGAGGAGACGCCAGTCGCCATCGGGTCGTGAAAGCGCGACTGCGGCCGCCGCCCGATAGTGCCCTCGCCAACTGTGGAGCAGGAGATGCGTCGGCGAACGGGTGTGGATCTGATCCTGAGCAGCGTCGAGGAGATCCGGAACGCGGCGTAGGGCCGCGCGTGGGTTGAAAGGCGGGGCAGAGCCGTGCCATCGAGGGTTTGCAAAGACTCTCTCGACGGAAGGATGCCCCGTGACTCGCATCGTGATCGAACTGCCGGACCAACACAAGCACCTCGCA
>JAYUVX010000466.1:0-2823 GCA_043753855.1 Myxococcales bacterium
CAAGCGCATCGTGTTCGACGGCCTCGACGTGCTGCTCGATCACCTTCGCGATCCGGCCTTGATCCGGCGAGAGGTGGTCCGGCTGCGAGACTGGGTCAACGAGAGCAGCCTGAGTGCGATCATCACGGCCAAGGAACAGACGTCCGAGAGCGGCGACACGAGCGACTACCACTTTCTCCAGTTCATGGCGGACTGCGTGGTGACGCTGCACCATCGCGTCGTCCAGGGGATCGCGCTGCGATCCCTTCGCATCTCGAAGTACCGCGGTGCCGCGCACTCCGCGAACGAGTATCCGATCTCGATCACCCGCGACGGCATCGAGGTCGCCGCGAACTCCACCGTCGAGCTCGTCTATCCGGTGTCCACGGAGAGGATCTCGACCGGCGTCGAGCGACTCGACGCGATGCTCTCTGGTGGCTACTATCGCGGCAGCGCCGTCTTGATCTCGGGCGTGCCCGGCACCGCCAAGACGAGCATCGCCGCCGCGTTCGCCGCCGCTGCCGCAGGACGCGGCGAACGGACGCTGTTCGTCAGCTTCGACGAGTCGCCCGAACAGATCGTCCGCAACGTCACCTCGATCGGCATCGAGTTCGCACCGCTGGTCGCGAGCGGTGTGTTGCGGCTGCACGCGCTCCGCGGTCGCGCGGAGAGTCCGGAGGCTCAGGTCTCGCGGATCCGTTCGTGGCTGCGCGAGGTCCAGCCGCGCAACCTCGTCATCGACCCGCTATCTGCGCTCGCGCAGAGGGGCAGCGAGAACAACCGGGAGAGCGCCGCACTCCAGATCCTCGACGTCGCGAAGAGCGCTGGGATCACCACCTTGAGCACGACCTTGCTCGTCAATCCCCAGCCGATGACCGAGAAGGCGCTGCTCGATGTGTCGACGATCGCCGACACCTGGATCCACGTCTCGTACGTCAGCCACGCCGGCGAACGCAATCGCGCGCTCACGATCATCAAGGCGCGCGGCACGGGTCACTCCAATCAGGTGCGCGAGCTCGTGCTGACCGACCAGGGCGTGACGCTGGCGAACGTGTACTCGGTGGACGGCGAGGTGCTGATGGGAACCATGCGGTGGGAGAAGGAGAACGAGGCCCGGCGCACGCACGCGGCGGAGAAGCACATCGCCATCCTGCGCGAGCGGAAGGCGGAGCTCGCCCTCGCGGAGACGCAGGCGCAGCTGATGACGCTCCAGCGCGCGCAAGCGATCCAGGAGGCCGAGCTCGCGCAGCTGCGGGCCGGTGCGGTCACCGAGGCTGGGGATCGCGCCGAGGAGGCCGACGAGCTGCTCGTCCGTCGTCGCGCCGATCTCGAGTCCGTCCCGGAGGGGAGGCCGAGCGGCGTCCTGTGATGGACGAAGCGGTTCCGATCTCACTGCGGCTGTACATCGCCGGCAATGCCCCGAACTCCGTGGCGGCGGTGGCGAACTTGAAGAACGCGCTCGCGCAGTTCCCGGAGCAGGCCGTGGAGCTCGAGATCATCGATGTCCTCGCACATCCGGAGCTCGCCTCACGCGACAACGTGCTGGTGACGCCGACGCTCGTCAAGCTGCTGCCCGCGCCGCAGCGCCGGCTGCTCGGGAACCTTCGCAACGCCCCGCTGCTGCTCGGCGCGCTGGGGCTCGGCGCGGGAACCCGTGCTCGAGAATGACCGACTCCGGCGTGGCGAGCGGAACACGACCAGTTCTGGATTGACACCTGGCGGCTTTCGTCAATGATCGCGCGATGCCCACGCACCGCCGCTTCGATCGCACCGCCCGCCTGATCGGGGACGCGGGGATCGAGCGCCTAGGCGCGTCCACGATGACGGTGTTCGGCGTCGGCGGCGTTGGTTCGTTCGCGGCCGAGGCTCTCGTGCGAAGCGGGGTCGGTCGCGTGATCCTCGTCGACTACGATCGAATCTGCGTGACCAACGTGAATCGCCAGCTGCATGCGATGAAGGGCACGCTCGGCAAGTCCAAGGTCGAGGTGATGGCGGAGCGGCTGCGCCAGATCAACCCGGATGCCACGATCGAAGCGCGCTCGGAGTTCTACAGCGCCGAGACCTCCGCTCGCCTGCTGGTTCCGGAGCCGGATGTCGTGATCGATGCGATCGATAACATCGCCGCGAAGATGCACCTGATCGCCACCTGCGTCCGGAACAGGCTGCGGCTGGTGTCAGCGATGGGTGCCGCCGCGCGGCTCGATCCCACGATGGTGCGCGTCTCCGATCTCTCGGATACCCGGGTCGATCCGTTTGCGCGCGAGCTCCGCCGCAACCTGCGCCGCAAGCACGAGCTCGATTGCACGCAGCACGTCGGTGTCTGGGCCGTGTACTCCGAGGAGCCGCCGATTGCGCCGCAGGATCTCGCCTATGACACGGACGGGTTTCGCTGTGTCTGCCCGGGCGGCGAGAACGGCCTGAACGACTGCGAGCACCGCAACCGCGTCGAGGGCTCGGTCGCGTTCGTGCCGGCGGTGTTCGGTGCCACGGCCGCGTCGGTCGCGATCAAGCTGCTGCTCGGGCTGCCGCTGCCCAAGCCGCTCAGCGATCCGGATGCACCGCGCCCGGTGCGGCCGACGCGGCAGACGATCGCGCCTCCGAGCTGATGCGCGCGGCGAGTGTCGCGTGCGCGCTCGTGCTGGCCGCGTGTCACCGCGCGGAGCCCCCACCGGCCACGCTCGTCGAGCTGCTGACGTCGGTGACCACCGCGGATCCAGCGGCGCGGACGCAGCTCGTCGGAAGCTGGAAGATCGCTCGCTCCACCTGGCAACGGGTCACGACGGATCCGTACCGGGAGCTCTATGACGATTACGCGCACGCGTTCGATGCCGCAGCCCCGGCACT
>JAYUVX010000467.1:0-8632 GCA_043753855.1 Myxococcales bacterium
GCACGCCCTGCTCATCGGCGCGCCGGGTCTCGCCAAGACGCTGATCATCTCGACCCTGTGCGAGGCGCTGGGCTGGCGTTTCAAGCGCATCCAGTTCACCCCCGACCTGATGCCCGCCGACATCCTCGGCAGCGAGGTCCTGCGCGAGGACCGCGCCAGCGGCTCGCGCAGCCTGGAATACGTGCCGGGGCCGGTGTTCGCCAACCTGGTGCTGGCCGACGAGATCAATCGCACGCCGCCCAAGACCCAGGCGGCGCTCCTGCAATCGATGCAGGAGTACCGGGTCACCGCCGGCGGCAACACCCACGAGCTGCCGCTGCCGTTCCTGGTGTTCGCGACCCAGAACCCGATCGAGCAGGAGGGCACCTATCCGCTGCCCGAGGCGCAGCTCGATCGGTTCATGTTCCAGGTCGACGTCGACTATCCGAGCGAGGCCGAGGAGGAGGAGATCGTCCGCCAGCAGACGAGCGATCACCGCCCCGAGCTCGCCCGCGTGCTATCGCCGCAGCGGATCATGCAGCTGCAAGACCTGGTGCGCCGCGTCCCTGCGGCCGATCACGTGGTGAAGTATGCGGTGGCGCTCGCACGTGCCACGCGTCCCACCTCGCCGACCGCGCCTGCGTTCATCCGCGAGAGCGTGTCGTACGGCGCCGGGCCGCGCGCGTCACAGTTCCTCATCCTCGCCGCGAAGGCGCGGGCGATCCTCGACGGCCGGTTCGCGGTCGCCATCGACGATGTCGCCGCGCTCGCCCGTCCGACCTTGCAGCACCGCCTGATCCTCAACTACCGCGCCGAGGCCGAAGGGTTGCGCGCCGGCGACGTCGTGGATCGGCTGCTCTCCGTGGTCACCCCGTAGAGCGAAACGCGATGCCGCCCACGCTCCCCGAGCGGATCGATCCGAAGCAGCTCGCACGCCTCGGCAGCCTGCCGATCAAGGCACGGGTGATCGTGCAGAGCGCGCTCTCCGGCATGCATCGCGCCTCGCTGCACGGATCATCGGTCGAGTTCGCCGAGCACAAGGAGTACTCGCCCGGTGACGAGCTGCGCCACATCGACTGGAAGGCGTACGGCAAGGTCGACCGTTACTACGTGAAGCAGTTCGAGCAGGAATCGCAGCTGGCGATCTACCTCGTGCTCGATGCCTCGGCGTCGATGGCGTTCTCCGGCGGTGGAATCGCGAAGCTCGAGTATGCCGGGCTCTCGCTCGCGGCGCTCGCCTACCTCGCGATCCAGCAGCAGGACAAGGTCGGCCTGATCGCGTCCGGGGATCGCGCGGTCGAGACCATGGTCCCGCCTCGAGCTCGTTCGACGCATCTCCACGATCTGCTCGCCGTGCTCGACACCGTGATGACCAAGGGCGGTGTGGGCGACGAATCTCCGGCGGGAGCGCTTCGCCGGATCGCCGAGATCACTCGCCGGCGGCGCTCCCTGATCATCCTGGCCAGCGATCTGTTCGATACCGAGGACGAGACGCTCGGCCTGCTCGCGATGCTGCGCGCGCAGCGCCACGACGTGTCGGTGCTGCACATCCTCGATCCACACGAAACCACGTTCCCGTACGACGGACTGACCCAGTTCGAGTCGCTGGAGACCACGAACAAGATCCTGGTCAATCCGATCGCGATCAAGAAGGACTATCTCGAGCGCATGGATGCGTTCTTGACCCGCTGCCGAGGGACGCTCGCGTCCGCGGGAGTTGATTACCACTTCACCACCACCGATCGCCCGCTCGAGACCACGCTGCTCGATCTGCTGGTCGCACGCTCGCGGCTCGGTCCCGCGCGGAGAGCTGGCTAGCGATGGGGTTCCTCGCGCCGCTGATGCTCGCCGGGCTCGCCGCACTCGCGGTGCCGATCGGCATCCACCTGATCGGGCGCCGTCGCGCGAAGATCGTGAAGTTCTCCGCGCTCGACTTCCTGCTCGCGACCAAGCGGCGGACCGCGCGCAAGCTGCGGCTGCGTGAACGGATGCTGCTGATCGTCCGCGTGGTCGCGTGCGCAGCGGTCGTGCTCGCGCTCGCCAAGCCGTTCACCTCGTGCGAGCGCAAGGGCCCGCAGGTGACGCGCGGTCCGCAGGCCGCAGTGCTCGTGATCGATGATTCGTTCGCCGCCGGCTACCTGATCGATGGCAAGCCATGGCTGTCGCGCGCCACCGTGGAGGCTCGCAAGATCCTCCAGCAGCTCGGGCCCGAGGCTGAGGTCGCGATCGTGCGCACCGCGGAAGGCGCCGACCATCCCACCGAGCTGACCCGCGACCACCTGCGGCTCCGCGATCAGCTGCTCGCTCTCGAGCCGAGCTCGCGTCCGGCCGATACCACGCGAGCACTCGCGCGCGCCGCGCAGCTGCTGTCCGCGTCGAGCCACGTGCGCAAGACCGTCTACCTGGTCTCGTTGCTCGCGCGCAGTGGCGTGCGTCCCGACGATCCACCGTGGGGCAAAGACGGTCCGCAGCTGGTCACCGTCGACCTGCGGCCGCCGAAGCTGCCGAATCTCGCGGTCACCGCGTTGCGCGTCGACGCCGAGCCCGGCGCTGGCACGCGCGGTGTCGCGTTCGATGCGGAGGTCGCGAACTTCTCCGATGTGCCCGCGAAGCTCGAGCTGTCGCTGTCGATCGCGGATCGTGTGGTCGCACGCGGTCAGCTCGATCTCGCTCCCAACGAGCACCGCAGCAAGCGCTTCCTCGCATCACTGCCGCCGGGTGCGCGCGCCTCCGATGCCAGCGTCTCGATCACGGGTGATTCGCTGCCAGTCGACGATCGCCGCTGGGTCCGCGCCTCGCTGCGCGACGAGGTCCGCGTGCTGCTGGTCGATGGCGATCCGCGCACCGTGCGCCACGACGACGAGCTGTTCTACGTCGAAGCTGCACTCCGCCCCGGCGATCGCGAGGACTCGGGCACGCAGGTCCGCTCGATCACCTCGGAGGAGCTCTCCGGCATCGATCCCAAGGCCAAGGGGACAGCGAGCGCGATCGACCTCGAGAACTTCGATGTGATCGTGCTCGCCAACGTCCCTGCCCTGCCCGCAGAGCGCGTCAACGTGATCGCGCAGTGGGTGCGCGCCGGTGGCGGCATCCTGGTCGCGCCGGGCGATCAGGTCGATCCCGCGGCCTACGATCGCACGATGCTGCCGCTGATGCCGCAGAGCCTGCGCGATCCGATCGACACCACGTGGGGTGCGCAGTCCGACGACAAGGACTCGCGGGCGCTGCGGCTCGTGAAGTGGGAGGCCGACCATCCGATCTTCACGCCGTTCTCGAAGTCGGCGCCCGAGCTTGCCGAGGCGAAGTACTACAAGGTCTCGCTGCTCGGCCCGACCACCGCCACCGCCGATCGCAAGGTGCTCGCGCGATTCACCAATGGCGCCGCCGCGATGGTGGAGGGCTCGATCGGCTCGGGCCGTACGATCCTCTACACCTCCACGCTCGACCGCGATTGGAACGACCTGCCGATCCATCCGGGCTTCCTGCCGCTGATGCAGCAGGCGATGCGCCACCTCGCGCGCAAGCACGCCTCGTTCGGCGAGACCACGCACGTCGTCGGCAGCTCGGTCGCGTTGCCCTCGGGCGATTTGAAGAAGCTCGAGGTCCGCGGCCCCGATGGGCTCGGTGCCGTGTTCGAGGGCGAACGCCTCGTCGGTCGGTCGACCGTCCGGTTCGGCCGCACCGATCGGCCGGGCATCTACAAGGTGGTCGGCACCGATCAGACCGGCGCTACGCACGAGCGAGACGAGCTCGGCTTCGTCGTCAACCTCGATCCCCACGGCTCCGACCTCACGCCCGCCACCGCGGCCGAGCTCCCGGCGTCGGGCACCGGAAGTGCGTCCACGCCGGTCGATGATTCGCGCCGGATCGAGCTGTGGCACGCGCTCGCCGCCGCGCTGTTACTCCTGCTGCTCGCCGAAGGCTTGCTCGTTCAGCGGTAGGAGAACTACGTTCAGGCCCGGCCGGCGAGACGATCAGCGAGCCGCCGATGCTCTAGGCTGCCGACGATCGCGCGTGCAGGCGCCGGGCGGCGCGCCTGGTTGACGGCGTGCGCGCGCTTCATCGCGCGGATCCGCGATGCGGCCTCGCCGACGCGTGCGCGGAACGAGCTGTCACGCTCGGCCTCGCGGATCAGCGCCGCCTCGGCGGCGTTCTGGTGATCCTCATTGCGACACAGCAGCAGCGCATCGCATCCGGCACGGATCGCCTCGATCGCCGCGACGTCGGCCCCCATGTGTGACGCGATCGCGTTCATATCGAGATCGTCGCTGACGATCACGCCGCGATAACCGAGCTTCATCCGCAACAGGCCGGTCACGACCTTCCGCGAGAGCGTCGCCGGTAGATCGGGATCGAGCGCGCCGAACACGACGTGTGCGGTCATGATCATCGGCAGGTTCGCCCGCGCCGCGTGCTCAAACGGCAACAGCTCGACCTGCTCGAGCCGATCCCAGTCATGATCGATCCGCGGGAGCTCGAGGTGGCTGTCGGTCGCGGTATCGCCGTGACCCGGAAAGTGCTTGCCGCACGCGAGCATGCCGGCCGTGTCGAGCCCCCGCGCGAACGCCAGGGCGCGTCGGGCCGCGGGCTCGGCCTCGGTGCCGAACGCCCGGTCGCCGATGATCGGGTTCAGGGGATTGGTGTGCACGTCGAGCACCGGGGCGAAGTCGATGTCGAAGCCGAGCGCGCGGAGCTCCTGCCCGATCGCCAGGCCGACCTGCTCCGCGATCTCGCCGTCACCGGGGAACCCGAGCCCCTCGTGCGATCGCATCGGAGGCCACTGCGTTGCCGGTGCTCGCACGCGCTGGACGACACCGCCTTCCTGGTCCACCGCGATCAACGCCGGCGTCCCGTCCGGCGCCGATCGATGAAGCGCGGCGTTGAGCGCGACCAGCGCATCGAGATCGGTGACCTCCTGACTGACACCATTTGGACCCGAGGTCGACATCTCGATCACCAGGTTGCGCTTGAACAGGATGGTGGCGCCGACCTGACCGGCCGCGAGCTTGGCGGCCAGGACGGGCGGCATCGTCGTCGACGGAAATCCCACCCAGAGGAGCTGCCCGATATCGTCGCGCACGCGGCGACGTTAGCAGCTCACGGCGAGCAGGTCATCCGCGAGGTCCCCATGCCACGGCCCACCGGCTCGCATACCGTTCCGAGCTCGGCATTGATCTCGGCCCCACTGGAACTACCTCGCGAACGACTGCCCCTCGGCCGCGAGCTCGAGCCGCTGCGCGGATCCGGAGGCCGAGTAGACCACCACCGTGCGCACGGTCGGGAACCTCAGTGCGATCACGAGCTCCTTGCGCGCATCGCCATCGAGGTCGACGACGCCGAGCACGTCGAGGATCACCAGCGACTTCTGATCCACCGGCTTGCCCGGCTCCGGCGGCCGCACCAGCTTGATGTTGAACAGCTTGAACGTCGGCTTGCACGCGGCACCTGCGGTGGGCGCGGCCGACCACTCCTGCGCCGGTCCGCGCACGCTGTCGAGCAGGCTCGCCAGCGGGAATGATTCGCTCACGCCGTCACCATCGACATCGAACGCGATCGCGTCACCGGACAGACAGGCGCCCGCGGTCGCGAGCGCCGGCGTCGACGGCGGATCATCGGGACGCGTGAGCTCCCCGACGGCGAGACCGCAGCCCTCGGTGGCACCGACGCACGCGGGCTCCTCGCTGCGCTGCCCGGCACCCGCATCGGCGGTGCACGGCGATGCGCCGACGTAGGTCCCGGCGGCGACCTGCTGCGGCATCCCGATGTCGGTCACGCCGAGCGTGTCGAACGCCCCGGCGGCCTTGCCATCGGTCCCGAACACGACCCAGCGTGGGACGCTGCCACGCTCGATCACGTCGGAGATCTCCGCGGGAGCGTCGCTCCACTGCATCGAGCGCATCATCAGCGGGACCACGGCAGGACGGCCTCCTGCCCCCTGGGGGCACATCTCGCCGACCATGACCTGGCGCCCGCTGGGAACCGGTCCACGGCGGGGCTCCGGCTTGCCCACCGGGCCAGGCTCGGGGGGGGGCGTCGGAGGACGCAGCGCCGGACAACCCTGCTGGGCGATCAGCAGCGCGAGCCAGGCAACGCGTTGCAGCGCCAAGCGGTCAGTAGGCATCGACGTGAACCATAACCTCTGGAATCTAGACGGGCGATCTTGGTTGCCTCGGGGATGACTTCGTTGCCCCGCGCGTTTGACCCGGCCGGAATGGCCTGTCTATAGTCCGCGGCCTGAGAGCGGTCGCCTGATGCCAAAAAGCGGCACAATTACCATGTCTTACAAAAGCACCTCGCGCATTCTCGTCGGCGTTCTCCTGGTGACGACCGCCGTGGCCGAGGCGCAGATCTCGCCCGGTGGCGGCATGGGGCCCGGGATGGGCCAGCAGCCGTCCGGGGAGGAAAAGAAGGAGGGGGTTGCCGAGGCCGCCCCCAAGACCCCCGGTCTGCTGCCGACCACGCCTGCCCTGCCCGCACCGAAGGGTCGCCGCAAGCGCTGGAAGCTGTTCGAGATCGACGGCTACTTCCGCCTCCGCACCGACTGGTTCAAGAACTTCAACCTCGGGTTCTACGATCGGGCGCAGGACGGTACCAGTCTCGGCGGAGCGCCCTTCCCGCGCGCCCTCGGCTGCTACTCCGACAACCTCGGTCACCCGTGCGGAAATCTGTCGGGCGCCAACACGCGGCTCCGGCTCGAGCCGACGATCAACCTCGACGAGGGAACGTCGGTCCACATGCAGGCCGACGTGCTCGACAACCTGGTCCTCGGCTCGACGCCGACCGGCACCGATCTGACCGGCGTCTACAGCGCCACCAACCTCCCGCCGATCGGCGCGTTCGGCAACACGCAGTCGCCGCCGGTCGCGGGCGTCAACAGCAATCGCGATTCGATCGCGATCAAGCGCGCGTGGGCCGAGGTCGCGATCCCGCTCGGTATCCTCAAGTTCGGGCGCCAGCCGAATCACTGGGGCATGGGCATGTTCTACAACGGCGGAGGTCACGACCCGATCAGCGGGACGTATGACCTCGATGCCGACTACGGCGACACCGTCGATCGCGTCAGCTTCTCCGCGCTGATCCCCGGCACCAACCTGCGCGCGATGCTCGCCTCGGACTGGGGCGTGACTCGGCTCACCTCGAACCAGACTGGCCAGAACAAGGGCCACGAGGGTCACCCGTTCGATCTCGACGACAGCGACGACGAGGATGGCTGGGTCGGCGTGATCTCGAAGATGGATTCGCCGCAGGAGTTCAAGGACACCGTCGACCGCGGCGACCTCGCGCTCAACTACGGCGTGTACTTCGAGTACAAGACCCAGTCCTGGGACAACAACCTCCGCGACTTCAAGATCGGCGGGTCGCTCGATCCGATCGAGGGCTACGTTCCGCGCGGCATGAAGACGTACACGCCCGATCTGTGGGGCAAGCTCGGCTACGGCCCCTGGCAGGTCGAGGGCGAGTTCGTCGCGCAGCTCGGCAAGGTCTCGCGCCTCGATGACCTCGGGAAGCCGTCGAGCGTCGACATCCGCAAGTACGGCGCCACCGCACGCCTCGGCTGGAAGGGGCTCGAAGGTAAGCTGCGGCTCGGTGTCGAGGGCGGCGCCGCCTCTGGTGACCAGTGGGACAACACCCCGCAGGGCAACACCAACATCGCATATGCGAACCTGCTCGGCACCTGCCCCGCCACGAACCCCGGCTGCCCGCAGGACTCCAAGCTGACCCAGTTCATGTTCAACCGCGAGTACAAGGTCGACATGATCCTGTTCCGGCACCTGATCGGCGCCGTGACCAACGCGGGCTACGTGAAGCCGTACCTCCAGTACGACGTAACCAAGTCGATCACGTTCAAGGTCGCCAACGTCACGTCATTCGCGCTCAAGCCGATCGCCACGCCAGGTAACGCGCGGGTGTACGGCACCGAGTTCGACTCCGACGTCGGCTACTCGAACAACGGCTTCTTCATCGGCATCTCGTACGGCGTGCTGTTCCCGTTCGGCGCGATGGCGCACCCTGCCGACCAGCTCGGTGGCACCACGTACGGCTACGGCGTGGACAAGGACACCGGCGCGAGCAACGTCGGCGACGCGAGCACCGCGCACACGATCCAGTCGCGGCTGATGCTGACGTTCTGACATCGTAGTCGGACAATACGTGCGTCAGTCGAGACTGCGACCGTACCGACTCGCGCGACAGAGACGGTTCTCACGACATGGGCGTCAGTTTCGCGAAAAGGTCTGGTCGGGTTACGAACGCCCGAAGGCTCCACGGTGGGGCGAGCAAATCAGGCTCCAACCGAGCTCAGAGCTCTCCGAGCGCGGTCACCAGGCGATCGATCGAGACCAGCTCGAGGCCGCAGCTGTCCTCGATCCGCAGCCGATTCTGCGCCGGGATCAGCGCGCGCGTGAAGCCGAGGCGCGACGCCTCGCCGAGCCGCTGCTCGCACAGCGGGACCGCGCGGACCTCGCCAGCGAGCCCGACCTCGCCGAACACGACGGTCTTGGCATCGATTGCGCGGCCGCGTGCAGACGAGGCGATCGCGCAGACCACACCGAGATCGATCGCGGGCTCGGCGAGCCGCAGACCACCGGCGACGTTCACGAACACGTCGCGATCGAGGACATCGCAGTTCGCGCGCTGGGCGAGCACGGCGAGC
>JAYUVX010000468.1:0-8623 GCA_043753855.1 Myxococcales bacterium
TCGCCATGCTTCCGCGGTTCGAGTGCCGCGGACTACCCGGTTTCTCGTCGAGGAAACGGGCTTGGCTGCTCGCAGATCGTCATTCTGACGCGGGAACTAGTTACGCGTTTGAACACGACTCGTGTCGTCACGCGTGACGTCACGCGAGCGTCGCGAATCGATCGCTGAACGATCGCTGAACGATCGCTTCCAGACGTGTCCAACGAGCGGGATACGCAATGGGTGTAGCCCACGCCAACCGGTCACGTGAACATCTCGGGCCGCACCCCGAACCGGCGCAGCCAGCGATGGATCTGCCGGCGGTCCTTTCCCATGCCCCGCGCCACCGCGCTGATGTTTCCGCGGTGGACCACCAGCTGAGCCCGCAACGCCTCGTACAGAGCACGATCGGCGGCGTCGAGGTTGTCCACCGCGACAGGTTGCGGATTCCGGAGCTCGGGCGACGAGGCGGGCGTCGCGAACTGCGGCGGCAAGTGCGCGCAGGTGATCGGCGCACCACGGGCCAGCGTGAGCGCACGGTGGAGGATCGCCGACAGCTCGCGAACATTCCCCGGCCACGCGTACGCGAGCAGCGCGCGGCAACTGTCCGCGGACAACGTCGTCTCCGCGGCGCCCGCCTCGCGCAAGATCGCTCCGATGAGCAGGCCGAGATCCTCGACCCGCTCGCGCAGCGCCGGTATGGCTACCCGATGCATCGCGAGCCGCGCGAGGAGGTCCGCCCGGAACCGCCCGGCCGCCACGAGTGCATCGAGATCCTGGTTCGTCGCGGCGACGAACCGCATGTCGACGACCTCGGGGCGCGTTTCGCCGAGCGCCAGGACCGCACGATCCTGAAGGACCCGCAGGAGGACGGGCTGGGTCGCGACCGGCAAGTCTCCAATCTCGTCGAGAAACACCGTCCCGCCTCGGGCACTCCTCAGCAGTCCAACCTCGTCGCCGGTGGCGCCCGAGAACGCGCCACGCCGGTGACCGAACAGCAGTCCTTCCGCGAGCGGACCGGGGATCGCACCGCAGTTGATCGGGACCAGCGGGCCGCTGCGTGCAGACGCTGCATGGATCGCCTGGGCCAGGACGTCCTTGCCGACACCGGTCTCGCCGAGCAACAAGATCGAGAGGTCGCTCGGTGCGAGCTGCGTCAACGCGCGCAGCTCGGTTGCCCAGCGCAACGTCAGCGTCGAGACGGAACCGAACCGCGCGACCTCCACGACGCCCGGCTGCGCACCAACCGTCGGGTCGACGTCCTGTTCACGATACAGCAGGTGGGTCCGGCCGATCTCGATGAAGTCGCCGTCGCGCAAGCGATGCCTGCGGACGCGTGCGCCCGCAACGCGCACACCGTTCTTCGCGCCAGCATCCTCGAGCAAAAATCCGCCGAAGCTCGCCCGCAGGTGCACGTGCTCGGTGCTCGCCCACGCGTCATCGATCTCGAATCGCGCCGTGAGGGCATGTTGCGGGCCTTGGATCGCGCACCGGCCATGGGCACCCGCTCCCACCGTGCATGCACCGAGCCCAGTGAGCCAGGCGACATGTCCTGGGCGCGTCGGCGCATGTCCGGCCAGGACATGAATCAACGCGGCTCTCCGGGTTGTCCCGCCTGAAGAGCGGGAGTCCGCTACCGATTCGCTTTTGGTGACGCGCTGACCGCGCACGCGTTTATGCTAGCACGCGGTGTGGGGCTCCGAACGGTCACGGGTCGTGCGGGGTCGCTCGCATGGGTCTTTCACGCGCGGAACATGCGCGCGCGTAACATGCTGCCATGGCGGATGACGAGCCAGCCCCCGGCGTCCGGGAGGTCGCGACCGCGACCCTGGAAAGCGAGCCGACCGAGCTCGCCGGCGAGCCCGGAGCTGCTCGCACCCTGTCCGCCGGTGACATCCTCGGCCGCTACACGATCCAGCATCACCTCGGCTCGGGCGGGATGGGAGACGTCTATGCAGCCGTCGACCGCGATCTCAGCCGGCGCGTTGCGATCAAGCTGCTGGCGAACGTCAGCGAAGCGAATGCCACGACGCGCGCGCGGTTCTTGCGTGAGGCGCAGGCGCAGGCGCAGGTGCGCGACCACAACGTCGGCCTCGTCTACGATGTCGGGACCGAGCAAGGCTCCGACTTCATCGCGATCGAGCTGATCGACGGCGAGGACCTGGCGCGGTGGTTGCGCCGGCCGCGCCGGCCGCGTGAGATCATCGAGGTCTTCTTGCAAGCAGGGCGGGGACTGGCCGCCGTGCATGCTGCTGGCCTCGTGCATCGCGACGTCAAGCCGTCGAACATCCTCATCGAGCAAGGTGGTCGCGCCGTGATCGCGGACTTCGGGCTCGCGCGCTGGGGTGACGACCTCGATCCCCCGACCCGCGCGAACCGGGCGAACTTGCCCGACCTCACCCAGGCGGGTGCAGCCGTCGGCACACCTGGCTTCATGTCGCCCGAACAGCGCCGGGGCGAGCCTGTCGACGCGCGCAGCGATCAGTACAGCTTCTGCCTGGCCCTCGCTCACGCGCTCGACGTGCCGATCGACGACGAGCCCACCCGCGATGGTCGTCGCCCAGCGCGAGCGGCCACGCGACGCTTGAAGTTCCGCGGTCCGCCGCGGATCGAGCGTGCGCTACGGCGCGGGCTGTCCGCGATGCCCGAGGATCGGTTCGCGACGATGAGCGAGCTCCTTGCCGAGCTCGCACCGAGGTCTCGACGGAGCTCGCGCACGGTCGTCGCACTCGGCGCGATCACCGTCGCCGTCGCCGTCGCTGGAGGGTTGTTCATCGGGCGCAGCGAATCCGCGGCCGTGATCGAGCCGGCCTGCACGAGCGGCCCACCCTGGAATCCCGCGCGCGCCAGCATCATCCACGGCGCGTTCCGAGCTACCGGGCATCCGGCCGCGGAACCGGCCTACCAGGTCGTGGCCCGCGACGCGGGTGGACGCTCGGCCCGCTGGCAACTCGAACAGGGCGTTGCCTGCGGCGATGTAACGCTCGACGCGAATCAGCGTGCGCAACGGCTTGCATGCCTCACCCAGGCGCGGGTCGAGCTCGATGCGTTTCTCACCCTGGCCGCCGCCCCCGACGCACCGTTGATCGGTAGCCCGATCGTATCGGGTCTCGCCCCCGAGTCGTGCCGAGATCCGAAGGCCGCACGCTGGTTACCACCACCGACCGAACCGATGATCGCCGCGCGCGTTGCGACGCAGCGGTCCGAGCTCGCGCGAGCCGCGGCCGAGATCGCCGTGCTGCAGACTGCCACTGCCCAGGCGCGGGTCGTACGGGTCATCGAGGAAGCGCGGACGCTGAACTACGAGCCCTTGCGCGCGGAGGCTCGCCTCGTGGAGGCGCAAGCCGCGGCGGCGGCGCAAGATGTCGCGGCGGCGCGCGCCGCCTTCGAGGATGCGGCGCTGATCGCCGACCGCACGGGGGCCGAGCGGACCCGCGTCGCGGCCCTGGTCGGTGCTGCCATGGTCGAGGTGACGATGTCGTCGGACCGCGCGCGCGGCCGCGAGCTCGTGCGACGGGCAAGGGCTGCCGTCGAGGGCATCGGCGACCGGTTGGCAGGCGCGGTGCTCGATCTGCTCGATGCCCAGCTGGTGGAGAGCGACGACCACGGCCAGCTCGAGACCAGCCTGCGCCATGCGATCGATACGTTCGAAGCACTCGGCGCGACGGATCGCCTGCGCGACGCACTCGGCGTTCTCTGTGACGAGCTCATGATGCGCGGCGCCGCGGACGAGGCGCTCGCGGTCGCCCGTCGTGCGCTCGCGGTCGCGCAGTCGCTCGGCGGTGACTTCACGCCGTTTTCGGCGATGGCCCATGACCGCCTTGCGTCTGCCCTGCGGTTGACCGAGCGGTACGACGAAGCCCGTGCCGAGCACGCGCCGATCGATGCACTGCTCGCGACGCCGGCGGGCCAGGCCGTGCTGCGGCGGATGTTCGCGCAGCAGATGCCGCGAGCGACCCGGATGGTGCGCGTGGTGGCGATCGACGCAACCGGGGCGCCGGTACCCGACGCCGAGATCGTGACCGGGGAGTCGCTGATCGGCGACGGCGCCTACGTCGACGGTGACTTCGACGAGTCATTCCGCGAGGTCAACCACGTGGTCGTCGCTCGGACCGATGCCGCAGGCGTCGCGATCTTCCCCCGGCTCGCCAGTGAACGAACGATGTGGGTCGTCGCCGAGACCGCTCGCGGCCGATCGCCGTTGATCCGGATCGAACCGGGATCGCAGCCCACAGCGCCGATCGAGGTGACTGCGCGCGTCGACCCATTCGGCGCGATCAGCGGACGCGTGGTCGGCGGCAACCCGCAGGCGAAGCGTCGGCAGGTCGAGGTCATGAGTCCGGCTGCCGTCGCACGGTTCATCGTGCCCGTCCGCGCGGATGGCAGCTTCTCGGTGCCCCGCATCGGCCCCGGGACCTGGCTGGTTGCCGTGGCGGAGATCCGCGCCGATGGCGCCACCCTGGTCGGTGGCGAAGTCCAGGTTGCGTCGGGCAGCGTCGCGACGCTCACGCTCGATGCGTCGAAGCCACGCTCGCTCCACGCCGTACGTGTGGTGGCGGCCCCCGACGTCGCTCTCCGCGCGGCCGTGATCGTGGCGCTGCCGGGGATCGTGGCGCTTGACGACTCCACCGAGCTGATGACGGCGGTCACCGAGGCAGCCCGGTCGCACAGCGTCGTCATCGTCAACGCGCCCGCCGGACAGGTGGTCTCGCTGGACATGGCCCAGGGCCCGATCTCGTTGTGCGTGATGCCGATCGGCGACGACGCGGCGGATCCGCGCGTGAATCGCCTGCTCACCCGCAACAGTCTATCGATACCTGTGCAATGCGAGCGGGCTCGCGGCCCGGCACCGCAGACGATCGTGGCAAGGTTCGGCCGCGAAGCCGCACGCTGACGGTCCTGTGACCGCGTGTGGTGCGCCGCTGTCGTGACCGTGACGTGTCACAGGACGGGCGTGGAGGCTCCGCGTTCGCGATCTGGAGCCGCCACCGACCGGCGCGGGCCATGCACGACCGTCTGGTCCGTCCATCAAGGAGCCTACGCGATGAACTCGTCCCTACGATCCCGTCACCCGCGACTACACCATTGCGCCGTCGTGCTTGCCGCGCTGTCGATCGCGGGCTGTGGCGACACCGACGATGGAGTGCCACCAGACGCGGCGCCTGCGGTGCCACGCTTCGAGCCCGGCGCGTGTCGCTACAAGCTCGGTCCCGGACAGATCGAAGGCACCACGGTGCGATGTGGTGACCTCGTGGTGCCGGCGCGACGCGACGGCGCGCCGTCGAGTGAGCTCCGTCTTCACGTCCTGCGGTTCGGTGGCGAGCGACTTTCGGTGGCGCCGATCCTGTGGCTCGAGGGTGGCCCGGGCGGCGACGTCGATGGCACCGCATCCTTGCCGGTCGACATCACCGCCGCGCTCACCGGCGACCGCGACTTCATCGTGTTCTCCCAGCGCGGTGCAGGACAGTCGACCCCGCTGGCCGATTGTCCGGAGGCCAAGCAGGTTCCGTCCGTCGGGAATCCCGATCCGGTTGCTTTCGAGGCGGAGATCGACGCGGCCTTCCTGAAGTGTCGCGATCGCCTGGTCGCCGCGCACGTCGACCTCGCCGCCTTCTCTTCGCGCGAGAGTGCTGACGATGTCGACGATCTGCGCAAGACGTTCGGTTACACCCAGATCAACTTGCTTGGCACGTCGTACGGCTCTCGGCTCGCCCTCGAGGTCATGCGCCGGCACGGACCCACCGTGCGCGCCGCGGTGATCGACGCGATCGCGCCGCCCAACACCCCGTGGCTCATCCAGGCCGGTGCCACGTTCCAGGCAGCGCTCACCGACCTGCTCGCGAAATGCGATCACGCGCCGGCGTGCAAGACCGCGTTCGGCTCGCCGATGTTGCTGGCCGCGAACGCGTTCGCGACGTTGGAGGCCCGACCTCTCATGCTGCCGGGCCCCGGTATCGCCCTGAACGGTCGTGACATCCTCGGGCTCACGTTTCAGCTGATGTACGACGCCGACGCCCTTCCGATCATCCCCCTCATGCTCGCCGCCGCACGCGATCGCGACGCGGCAACCCTCGAGAAGCTGCTCACTCGAGGCCTTGGAGACGTCGCGACCAACGGCGCGGGGACCGCGGTGGCGATGCAGACCTCGGTCGACTGTAACGATCAGGTCCGATTCCTCACCGCCTCCGATGTCGATGCACAGTACGCTACGCTCCGGCCAGAGATCGTCGCGACGTTCAAGCGCCACACGGCCGGCGATGTCGAGCGCTGCACGCACTGGCCACTCGCCGCACCCGATCCGGGCCTCACCGCGGCGGTGCATTCAGATGTTCCCACGCTGATCTTCAGCGGAAACCTCGACCCGATCACGCCACCGAAGTTTGGCACTCTCGTCGGCGAGACGCTGAGCAACGCGCGCCACATCGTGTTCCCGGTGGGCGCGCACGGGAACTCGATCGCGACCGATTGCGGGCGTGGGCTCACGCTGGGGTTCTTCGATCAGCCTGCACCCGCGGCGCTCGACACGTCGTGCTCGACGCAGGTGACCGCGATCGATTTTTTGACGGAGCCGCCGCCCGCGCCGCCGGCGTTCACGTCCGCCCGCTAGTCAGCCGCACGCCAAGATCCTCGGCCACGCGCACCGTGGCGAGACACGTCCGGGGCTCTCTCGGCGCGTCGGTTCCGGATGCCGCAGGAGCTGGCAGTTTGCCATCTGCGGTCGTCGAGGGGGCGACGGACCCGCAGCTCGGTGTCAGCCGCTATCAGCTGTTCCGGGCGTTCAAACGGGCGTATGGCCTGACGCCGGAGGACTTCCGCCGCCAGCTCCGCGTCGAGCGCGCCCGCGCCCTGCTCGCGCGCTCCGAAACGCTCGCCGCGATCGCCGCCGACGCGGGCTTCGCGGACCAGAGTCATATGACGCGTGAGTTCTACCGGCTCCTGGGCCTCACCCCCGGAGCGTATCGTCGCGCGGTCCGCTGACAGCCGCGAATCGCCGGGCCTCACAGGCGCGCTTCCCGGCCGCCACTTTCACAGTCCGCACTGACTGTTTCTGCGGTACGACTGCCCCCATGGACTTCGCGCTCGACGCCGAGCAGCAACTGATCGTCCAGACGGTTCGCAAGCTCTCCGACCGCGACCTCCGCGGCTGGGCGGCCGATGCGGATCGCGCTGGTGCACCGCCCGATCGCCTCACCGCACTCGGTGGCGAGCTGGGGTTCTTCCTGGATGCGGTCCCGGCCGAGGCCAATGGTCTGCTCGATGGCAGCTACTCGCACCTGACGCGCGCGCTGCGAGGCTTCGAGCTCGGCCGCGGCTGCGCGGCGCTCGCGGCGCTGCTCGAGACCAACGTCGAGCCCGCGCTCGCCGTGGGAACCTGGGGTTCGGCCGCCGCGAAGCAGGCGCTGTTCGCCTCGCTCGCCGCAGGCGGGCTCGCGGCGTTCGCGCACGATAGCCGGGGCGCGCTCGAGCTGGCCGACGAGGGCACGGATCTCCGGGTCACTGGCAAGCTCGGGCCGCTGCCGGCGCTCGGCGTCGCCACGCACGTGGTGGTCGCCGCGAACGGCGTGCTGTTCCTCGCTGCCGTCGACGGCATGAAGCGCGAGGCGATCACACCGTCGGGCTGGCGCGCCGCGAAGTGGGGCACCGCCATGCTCGAGTCGTACAAGGTACCCGCCGACTTCGTGCTCGCCCGCGGTCCTGCGGCGCGCACCGCGACCGCGCAGGTGCTGAGCTGGGCCCGGGCGTCGCTCGCCGCGCGGGCGGCCGGTGTTGCCACTGCGGCGATGGAGTATGCGGAGCACTACGCCGCCGAGCGGATCCAGTTCGGTCAGCCGATCGGCCAGTTCGAGGCGCTGATCCGCCTGCGCGACGATGCGCAGACCACGGCGGGTGCCGCGCGGCTGTGCGCGCTCCACGCGGCGTGGGCGATCGACCAAGGCCTGGCAAATGCGGGCGACCTCGCGAGCCGAGCGCGCGTGCTCGCCGGCGATACGGTGGCGAAGTCCACGATCGATGCGGTGCAGATCTTCGGCGGCTATGGCTTCGTCAACGACTATCCGGTCGAGAAGCTGATGCGCGACGCGCGCGCGTTCGAGGCGCTGTATGGCGACGAACGGCTCGGCCGCGTCCTCTCGCTCAAGGGAACCAAGGAGTAGGTATGGACCTCTTCCACGACAACCCGCTGTTCACCGGCGTCCGGCAGATGCTCGGCGCGTTCGCGAAGCAGCAGATGCGCCCGATCGCGATGAAGCACGACGCCGAGGAGTCGATGCCGTGGGCACTGATGAAGTCCGCGCAGGCCCTCGGCCTCACCCAGAGCGCGCTGCTCGATGGTCGCAAGAAGCTCACCGGCGTCGACGAGGATCCGGATCCCAAGAAGCCGAAGAGCCAGGCACGCCTCGCCGTGGCTGCGTCGGAGGAGCTCGCGTGGGGCTGCGCGGGCATCGCGCTCGCGCTCGGCAGCTCGGGCCTCGCGTGCTCACCGGTCGCGCGGATGGGCACCGACGAGCAGAAGGCTGAGTTCAAGAAGCTGCTGTCGGGCAGCGACGAGAACGGTCACATCCACGTCGCCGCGATGGCGCTGTCGGAGCCGGCCACCGGTTCGGATATCTCCGGCCTCACGACCACCGCGCGTGCCGACGGTGAC
>JAYUVX010000469.1:0-2810 GCA_043753855.1 Myxococcales bacterium
GACGCCCGCCACGATCTCGGGGCGCTCGGGCTCGGCGCGATGATGCTGATCTTTTTGCGTGCGTTCGCGCTCGGCGGCGGCACGTTCACCGGCATCGAGGCAGTGTCGAATGGTCTCGGGATGATGCGCGAGCCTCGGGTCCAGACCGGGAAGCGGACGATGGTCCTCATGGCGACGTCGTTGTCGCTGACCGCGGGTGGGATCCTGATCGCATATCTGCTGCTTCACGTCGATCGCGCAGCGGGCGATCCGGCCCACACCGGGCAGACCCTCAACGCGGTGCTCGCCGATCTGTTCGCGGGCCACTGGACGATCGGCGGCGTGAAGATCGGCAAGGCGTTCGTGATCGTGACGCTGGTCTCCGAAGGCGCGCTCCTCGTGGTCGCCGCCCAGGCCGGGTTTCTCGACGGGCCGCGCGTGATGTCGAACATGGCGCTCGATCAATGGCTGCCGAGCAAGTTCGCATCGCTCTCGGAGCAGCTGACGATGCACAACGGCGTCTATCTGATGGCAGGGGCGGCGGCGGTGGTCCTCGTCTACACCGGCGGTGATCTCGCGACCCTCGTCGTCATGTACTCGATCAACGTGTTCCTGACGTTCTCACTGTCGAACCTCGCGATGATGCGGCACTGGTGGAAGGTCCGTCGCACCGAGCCGTGGAAGCAGAACATGGCGATCCATGCGCTCGGGTTCGTGCTCTGTACCGGCATCCTCGCCGTCACCACGATCGAGAAGTTCGGAGATGGCGGCTGGGTCACGCTGGTGATCACCGCCTGCGTGGTCGCGGTGTGCCTGTGGGTCAAGCAGCACTACAAGCAGGTGGCGCGCAAGCTCGCACGGCTCTCCGAGCAGCTGTCGCTGGACTCCATCCCGGCCGTGGCGCCGGCGCCTCCCGAGCTCGATCCGAGGAAGCCGACCGCGGTCGTGCTCACCGGGGGTTACGGCGGTCTCGGCATCCACACGCTGCTGCAGATCCCTCGCGTGTTCCCGAATCAGTTCGACCAGGTGGTGTTCGTCTCCGTCGGCGTGATCGATGCCGGGACGTTCAAGGGACAGAGCGAGATGGTCGCGCTCGACAACAAGATCGCGGCCGACCTCGCGAGCTACGTCGAATTCGCGCGCACCCGGATGGGGTGGGCCGCCGATGCCGATCAGGCGCTGGGCACCGAGGCGGTGGCTGAGCTCGAGCGCTTGTGTCGAGAGGTCTCGCTGCGGTTTCCGCGATGTGTGTTCTTCGCGGGCAAGCTGATCTTCCGGCACGAGAGCTGGTGGCAGCGCCTGCTCCACAACGAGACCGCGCACGCGGTGCAGCGCCGCCTCGAGTTCGATGGCCTCACCATGGTGGTGCTGCCGATCCGGATGCTGCGGTGAGCGCGATGAACCCCTATCGTTCGTTGCACGTGACACGTACCGGCCCGCCACCCGCACGTGACTCGTCGGAGCTGCGCGGCCTCGCCGTGGTGCTCGTTATCCTCGGTGTGTTGCGGCTGCTGCCTGTCCTCGAGGCCCACGAGGATCTCGGTGTCGAGGCAGCCGTCGCGGTCGGCATGCTCGCGGTCGGCGGCTTCGAGCTGTCCTCGCTGCGTGCGCGTGTGCAGCGATGGCGGAGGCGGCGCGGGCGCGCGACTTTTTGCGCAAGCTTCATGCGTTCTTGATGCAGCGTTGCCCTGGTGGGGCCGACACTGGGGTGGTGACTCACTCGCGCATGCTGATCATGTTGGCCATCTCCGCGGCGCCGTACGTTGCCGCGGCGGAGGACTCGACGGCCGAGCCTGCGAAGCCGGCGATCACCCTCGCGGGGTACGTCGAGACCTACTACCAGCTCAATCTCCGATCGCCATCCAACCAGATCACGAATCTCCGCGGCTACGATCAACGCGACCGTACGTTCACGCTCTCCAATGCCGTGGTCGACGTCAAGGGAGAGCGCGGCCCGCTCACCTCGCGCGTCATTTTGCAGGTCGGCTCCACCGGCTCGGCCTACTATCTCGCGGAGCCCGCGCGTCCTGGCGCCGGCGGAGTCGATGCGACCGGCCCGGCCGTGTGGAAGTACCTCCAGCAAGCGAGCATCGCGTACACCACCACCGGCAAGCTCGTGATCGACGCGGGCCTGTTCCCGTCGCCGATCGGGCCGGAGGTGATTCCTGTCAAGGACAACTGGAACTGGTCGCGATCCGACCTGTTCTTCGCCCTTCCGGCCTATCACACCGGCGTGCGCGCGGCCGTTCCGCTCGGCCACGGCTGGACCGGCATGGTGCACGCGTACAACGGCTGGAACAGCGTCGTGGACAACAACCCATATCCAAGCGTCGCGCTGTCGGCGGCCTATGCGGGGAAACGCGTCTCGGGACAGCTGCTGTATTTCGGTGGGATCGAGCGTACGGCCGGGTCCGCGGAAGGCAACGCATGGCGCCACCTGGTGGATGCGTACGCGACGGTCGCGATCAGCGATCGGGCCAGCGTCCTGGTGCACGCAGATGCTGGCATCGAGCCCAACCACCTCGGACGCAGCGGGTGGGCCGCGGGGGCCGTCGCGGCGAAGGTCCAGCTGACCCCGACGCTGTATGCGGCCGCGCGCGCCGACTACTTCCGTGAGTGGGTGGCGAATGACCGCGGAGCGACCGCGGCCCCGATGTTCTGGCCGACCCCGTGGATCGGCTCCGGTACCGTGACGGTCGCCCACCAGCCCGTCGACGGCGTCTCGATCCGTCTCGAGCTCCGTCATGACCACGCAAAGACGCCCGTCTTCTTCGGCGGAGATGTAGCCGGCGACGGGGTCGCAACGCCGTTCGTGCCCAACCGCCGCGCGC